>NZ_JBNPEF010000028.1:149782-239119 GCF_051117495.1 Marivirga sp.
ATGGAACAAGCGTGGGGACGGTCCAAGCAAGTGACCCTGATGATGACCCGCTAACTTATACCATTACTGCAGGTAGTACAGGAAACACTTTTCACATTAATTCCAGCTCTGGGGAAATAACCGTTTCGGACAATACCCTTCTCGATTTTGAGTCCAACCCTACTTTTGACCTCACTATATCGGTTGATGACGGAAATTCAGGTACTGCTTCTGCAACCATTACAATTAATGTGAACGATATCATTGAAAATAATAGTCCCATCATTGCAGACCAAACATTTAGCATTGACGAAAACAGCTCCAATGGAACAAGCGTGGGGACGGTCCAAGCAAGTGACCCTGATGATGACCCGCTAACTTATACCATTACTGCAGGTAGTACAGGAAACACTTTTCACATTAATTCCAGCTCTGGGGAAATAACCGTTTCGGACAATACCCTTCTCGATTTTGAGTCCAACCCTACTTTTGACCTCACTATATCGGTTGATGACGGAAATTCAGGTACTGCTTCTGCAACCATTACAATTAATGTGAACGATATCATTGAAAATAATAGTCCCATCATTGCAGACCAAACATTTAGCATTGACGAAAACAGCTCCAATGGAACAAGCGTGGGGACGGTCCAAGCAAGTGACCTTGATGATGACCCGCTAACTTATAACATTACCGCAGGTAACATCGGAAACACTTTTCACATTAATTCCAGCTCTGGGGAAATAACCGTTTCAGACAATACCCTTCTCGATTTTGAGACCAATCCTACGTTTGACCTCACTATATCGGTTGATGACGGAAATTCAGGTACTGCTTCTGCAACCATTACAATTAATGTGATCGATATCATTGAAAATAATAGTCCTATCATTGCAGATCAAACATTTAGCATTGACGAAAACAGCTCCAATGGAACAAGCGTGGGGACGGTCCAAGCAAGTGACCCTGATGATGACCCGCTAACTTATACCATTAACGCAGGTAATACCGGAAACACCTTTGACATTAATTCCAGCTCTGGGGAAATAACCGTTTCCGACAATACCCTTCTCGATTTTGAATCTAATCCATCCTTTAACCTCTCTATATCGGTTGATGACGGAAATTCAGGTACTGCTTCTGCAACCATTACAATTAATGTGATCGATATCATTGAAAATAATAGTCCTATCATTGCAGACCAAACATTTAGCATTGACGAAAACAGCTCCAATGGAACAAGCGTGGGGACGGTCCAAGCAAGTGACCCTGATGATGACCCGCTAACTTATACCATTACTGCAGGTAGTACAGGAAACACTTTTCACATTAATTCCAGCTCTGGGGAAATAACCGTTTCAGACAATACTCTTCTCGATTTTGAGACGAATCCTATTTTCTTACTTGTGGTTGAAGTAAATGATGGAGAATTATTTGCAGAAGCTGAAATATCCATAGAACTCAATAATGTTGATGAACCAGAAGTGCTAGGCATGAAAGACCGGCAGGGAAATGAGATTAAATTATATCCGAATCCGGTACAAAATTTCATAATAGTTAAATGGAAAAACTATCAGTACGCAATCCTTTCAGACCTTTCTGGAAAGGAACTCTTCAAGTCTAACAGTAGCACCATTAATTTAAAGGCTTTAAAACCTAATAGTTACATAATAGTACTTATAGGAACAAGTGATGAACGACTGAAATATCGAATAATAAAAAAATGATTTAACGAAAAATTCTTGATAGGAAAGAGATATCTATCAAAAAAGTTAAACTTTTCTATGAAATATATCTAGAGAATTCTTAAAAAATATTGCTCTATAGATAAAGAAAAGCTCCTTTTTAGGTCATTTTACAATCTTCTAATTCCTAAAACATAGCATTAAATAAATAATTGATGATTTGCTGGATATTGTAAATGATTTGCATATATTTATATTATTCAAATTAGGAATATAATTATTCTAATTAAATTTCATAAGAACGTAAATTTCCAGTCAATACCAAAAAAATATCATTTAAAATATGCAAATGGACATAGGTTTCAAATCATGGAAAAATATCGCTCATCAACAGGAGAAATAAGCTATCGCACACAAGGAATCCCTCAAAATCCGACAATATTATTTTTGCATGGTAATTCTTGTAATGCAAAAATGTTTGATTCACAATTTTCGACTGAGTTTAAGGATTACTATTTAGTAGCTCCCAATTTCCCGGGTCACAGTAAATCTATTACTGAGGATAAAGAAAGAACCTATTCCTTTCAAGGCTTAGCTGAAGAAATAAAAGAATTAACAATTCATTTAAACCTAGAATCCATTCTAATGTACGGTGCCTCTTTGGGTGGACATGTGGCCATAGAATTAATTCCCATGCTTAAGGAAAAAGTTAAGGGCGTGATGATTGCTGGTACTCCTCCTTTTAAAATCCCCTTGAATATAGCAGAATGCTTTCATGATTTACCTGAAACGGGAAACATATTTAAACCTCATTTAAATGAGGAAGAATTGCAAGAACTGGCAAATGTATGGGTTTATCAAAATGAAGTTGCAAAAGAGTACTTAAAAAGCTGGGTTCAAGAAACAGATCCTGATTTCAGAACAGTTTTTGGTGATTCTATTATAAAATCACAAGGGATAGGAAACCAAAAGGAAATTTTAGAGCAAACAAATTGTCCTGTTGCTATCATGACAGGTGAACATGAAAAGATGGTTAAAAGGGAATATTTAAAAGACTTAAAACCTAAACATTTTTACAGGAATGCAATACAAATCATCGCCAATTGCGCCCATTTTCCCAATTTGGAAAATCCTAAAACGTTTAATTATCAACTAAAGGAATTTACTGATTATTGTTTTCAACCTTAATAAAATAAATTTTAAAATAACTCATTTCCCTAAATAAGCCCAATATCTTTAGCAATAGCAACTAGGTGAGGCGTATTAAGAGCGTCTAGTTTATGGATGATATTTTTACGGTGTGTGTCAACGGTATAAGCGCTGATGAATAATTTTTCGCTTATCTTAGAGGTACTGTAGCCTTCTGAAATCAATTTCATAATTTCTAATTCCCGTGAAGATATCAGCTTTTCAAAAGGCTGTAAATGCTCGTTCTTATAATATACAGCATCCTCACCGTAAATGTTTGAAAAAGAAGTCTTTAGATTAAAAGTGGAAGGCAAAGCGGTATAAATACCCGCAGTATCGTATAAAATTCCGTTTTGATCACTTCTCAAAGCGAAAGTTTGACGTAAAAACAATTCATATCCATGTTTTACTTTTATTTCCACAATATTGCTGAAGAGGTTTCTTTTGGGTATTACCCTTTTAGGATTCTTACGTACAAAAGAAAGATTATAGGCCGTATCTTTAATAAAGCTTTCTACTTGTGAGGGTTTTATCAAATTATAGATATGATCTATTTTATTAATTCCCTCAAAACCAAATATTCGCTTAGAATCTCCCTTGATATCTGAAATATCTGCATTTTCACAATTCACCTTGTACATAAATTGATTGGGCAAGGCAATTAAATCGTTAAAATTTATTTCATTTGCCCTTTTCTTGTCAAATAAATTAAAATTTTGGGATTTTTGAATATTCTTAATAAGGTCAAAGGTAGGCGCCATTTTAAAACTAATAGTTTACAATCTTAAGTTACACTTTTTTTGTAAAAAATGATAAAATTCAATTTTAATATTTAATTAAAATCCTAAACATTTGTATTAAAGTAGTATAAAATGGTAGATATTATAATTTTCAAGGAACTAATATTTTGCATACATCAAATAAAATTTATTATTATTGACAGAACCAAAACTTATTTATAAATTAAAATTTAGTTGGGTTGAAATTCCTTAAAATCAGATTTTAATGATGAAGAATAGCAAAAGCATATCGTTTAACTTTGTAAATCAATACCAGAGAAAGCAATCATTTCAACAAATTAATGCAGAAGCTATTCAAGCAAAACCTTTTGATTCTCTTGCGCTTATGCCCAATCAATTTGCCTATTTAGTGGAATGCGAGAACAATAGATTAATTGATTATAAAGGCTCGTTAAGTAATTTATTAGGATTGAAAACTTTAAACTCAATTGAAGACATTCAAGATAGAATTAAAGAGACTTATATCGATAAGTACATAAAGGAAACAGTTAAAAATTTTGAATTCATGTTTGGTGATTTTGAAAAAAGTTTGCCCATGCGTAATATATTCTCCTCAACTTTCATGATTCAAGTAGGTTTATTCCGCTACCAGCCATTCATGAGGCAAACCTTTAGTATGAGAAGCGATAATCAAGGGATTATCACCCACACCGGTGGTATTTATACTTTGATTGAAGGCGTCAAAATTAATACCCAACCCTTTATAAATCATAAGGTTTATGGACCGGATGCTCCATTTTTTATTCATAAAGAAACAGAAAAATTTAAAAATATTTTCTCCAACAGGGAATTGCAAGTTCTTAATTTATTAGCTGACGGTTACCGAAACAGAGCCATTTCAGAAAAACTTTTCATAAGTGTAAATACAGTAGAAACCCATCGTAAAAATATGCTGACTAAACTAGAAGCTAAAAGCTCTGCAAATCTTATAGCCATTGCAAAAGACATGGGTTTAATATAAAATCATTTTTGATTCCTTCACATAACCGTATTCTTAAGAATAACATTTTTTGGCAAATGAATAAAGGATATCATTAAACAATTCAGGTTGTTCAAGGCTAACGTAATGTGAACTACCTGGAATTGAAATAATTTGATTTTCAAATAAATTTTTAACAGATAGGCTGTCTAAATATTCAAGTGATGCAAACCTTTCATGTTCTCCCTGCAAAATGGCTATATTTTGGTCATAAGATTCTATTAACTTCTTGCCATCCTTAAAACCCATATTAGCTCCAAAATATTGCCCAAATAATTTTCTATATTGAGAATTGGTATTATTAATACTTTTTTTAACTACATCCACAACATCTTTATTATGCACTGTTTCTTCTAACCATTTTGAAACATCCTTGTCAGATAAGTTTTCTTGCATACTTAATTTGACTGTAGAATTACCTGCAAAAGCAAGATCAAAATCAATGGGTTTAACTAAGGGAGGTGCTCCAGAAATCATTAATCCTGCCATTTTACTATTAAGAATAGAAATTAATTCTATTCCTACATGTCCTCCAAGCGATACTCCGTAGATAACCACTCTGTCTAATTCCAAGTAATCTACCATTGCATCGACCATCAGAGCTAATCCATTTATACTATTGGCATCAGGCGATTTTATTAATTCCGAATCGCCATGACCTGAAAAGTCAGATGATATTAAGTAGAATTCTTCAAAAAGGTCACTGGACAGCTGAGGATTAAAAAAATCTTTATTAGAGGAATTTCCATGTAAAAGTATGACTGCTTCTTTTTCTATTTGCTCATTTGAGTAAAATGAAATCCTACTATTCAAATAAGTGAAATAGTGTTGATTCATATTATTTTATTCTATAGATAAAGGATTAAATAATTAACTTCCTAGTATTAAAACTATAGAATATTTTTCATTACTAAAAATTTGTAAAAATATTCTTTAATAAATTTCGAATTAACATTTATAGGGTAATTTTTAAAATATTATAATATTACTATTTTAATCAATTACGGAATACCCTTAAAACATTTATAAGTAAATCACCTAAACTCACTAATTAATTTACCTAGGTACAATAAATATTCTTAAATTAAATATAAAGATATATTTTTATTTTTAGCTCTCTTAGTAGGTTAAATTGTAATCTAAATCTTTTCATCCCTATCGTTCATCGAAAATTGAAATCTTTATATTGTTACATTCGATATAATTAATGTACTTGCATTATCATCCTTCCTTTTTTAAATAGTAGCATCATCATTAAGACTACTTTTTAATATACTTCATATGAGAGCTTTAAATATATTACAAGTTGAGGATAATGAAATTGACATCATTATTACAGAGGAGATTTTGGATCAGGGAAGAGTGTTAAAAACATTAAATGCTGTAAGTACTGCCGAGGAGGCACTATTATATTTAAATAAGAAATCTCCATTTCAAACGGTTGAACTACCTGATTTAATCCTTTTGGACATCAATTTACCTATCAGCAATGGTTTTTCTGTTTTATTCGAAGTAAAGAATAATCCAGAATTAAGTCATATCCCGGTTATAATTTTATCCTCATCCACGAGTGATTATGACAGATCTTTTGCTTTTAAGAATGGTGCAGATGAGTTTTTTGAGAAACCATTGGAAATCGATTTATTAAAATATTATTTATCCAAACTAGAAGAAAATTTAAGTCTTGCAGATAGTAAAATTATCAATCAATAGGATTTATTCTTCATTAATTGCTTTAATTTCAGAGTCATAGACTTTCACATTCTGCCATAAGTGCTTATAGCTATCTATAAACTCTAAGTGATCTGGATGCGCTGCATAAATTTCGTAATCATCCATATTTTTAAACCATGTGAAAATTGAATAATCAAAATCATGGTCTGTTACATCCCTTGATTCGGTTGAGCCTGTAATACCTACCTCTGATTTATAAATTTCCTCTATTGAAAGCAATTTTCGAAGACCACTTTCAAATTCCAGTTTTTCGGATTCAGCAATGCTGTCATGCAAATAGAAGTACACATTATGCTGTAGCATTCCGTGAGTTGACTGAACATCATTCTCGTTGAGGCCCTTACTTGAATTTTCACAAGACAGGACAGTAGGTATAATCAATAAAATTAAGAGGCTTTTTATAAGTCTTTCCATTTTTATAATCATTTACTTCCTAAACTGTTTTTGTGGCCAATATTCATTTCAGATAACTTCTCCCCTCCTTTTATACCAAAATCCAAGGTTCTGATTGGGAATGGAATAGTGATATCATGTTCATCAAAAGCATCTTTAATGGCCATTATGGCTTTTGATCTCATCTCTAAGAAACTAGGATTATCCGGAAACTTGATCCAAAATTTAATTTCAAAATTAATGGAGCTATCCCCAAATTCTTTGTAGGTAAAGATCATATCTTCCTTCCGGATTACACCGTCCAAATTCTGTAGCGTATTTAAAACTAAATCACGAACTTTATGGAGATCATCTCCATAAGACACCCCCACTGCCAAATCAATTCTCCTTTGTTCCAATACTGAATAATTGGTTATAGGATTGGATAACACATCTTTATTGGGTACATATACTTCCTGCCCCTGATAGGTTCTAATGACCGTAACCCGTAAATTTGTTCGGTCAACAATTCCCATTAAATCTCCAACCACTACAACATCTCCTATCATAAAGGGCTTTCTGAAAGCTAAAATGATTCCTGACACAAAATTTGCCGCTATATCTTGAAAAGCAAAACCTAAGGCTAATCCTACAACTCCTACCCCTGCCAAAAGTGAGGTAACCGCCTTATTTAAATTTAAGATATCCAATATGATGAACAATCCTATGCCCAGCATGGCATAATAAATAATGGTAGAGAATAAGCCTTCCAGTGCTTTATTATCCGATGATTTTCTAAATACTTTTATGAATAACCTCCTGACCAAGCGGGACAAAACAATAAACAGAATCAATAAAATAACCGAAAGTAGCATATTAGGAATCATATCGACCAATACCTCAATCCATGATTCCACCTTATTAGTGACTACCTCTAATGGTCTTTCAAATTCATTACTAACTGAATCAATTTTATTGTCTTGCATTTTAGAAAGGGCTATAAACTGAAATATTTACTTGATAACCTGAGTTCGATTAATAGAAGCACCGTCATACCGGAAAATAAATACTTAAATTTCAAAAGTAAAAATTTATCCGGTATCTTCTTCAAAATGCTATCCGAAGATTTCGGACAATTTTCTTTTTTTTTTAATATAATCCCGATTTATCGGGACCGAAATGACGCTTTGAAGATGGTTTTACAGAGATTTTAAGTCGAACTCAGGCTGATAAGTTCTTAAATATTTCCTTAAAACCAAAATATTTTATTATCATTAGAAATGTGTTATGATGTTACCTATTTAACCCAAAAGAAGCAAAAGTATGCCAAAAGGCATCCAGAAAAGGATTTGAGTGCTTTGGAAAAACTCTTTGATGAAAAAGGGAATCCCGTAGAGCCTATATTTCATATCTCAGGCTTTGACCATCCAAAACTACCGGTCATCACCAATGAAAATCCCGATGAATTTAATTTATTTCAATGGGGGCTCATTCCTTTTTGGTCTAAAAATGAAAAGCAGGCTCATGAAATTCACAATAAAACTGTCAATGCACGTGGTGAAACAATGTTTGAGAAGCCCGCATTTAGAAAAGCGGCTGCAGAACGCAGGTGCATCATCATGGTGGATGGATTTTTTGAACATCAACATCAAAAAAAACAAATAGTCCCTTATTATATCAGTCTAAAAGATCAGCAACCAATCAGTTTGGCCGGTATTTGGGAAGAATGGGAAAACCCTGAAGATCAAAGAAAAATATCTACTATAAGTGTTGTAACTACGAAAGCAAATCCACTAATGGTCGAGATTCATAATAACCCAAAATTGAAAGAAGCCAGAATGCCATTGATTTTACCAGAAGAATTAGAATCAGAGTGGTTATTAAAAATTAGTGATAAGGTGAGTGAAGACCAAGTAAAATCTTTAATTCAACCCTTTGATGAAAAGCTGATGCAAGCATGGCCTGTAAAACCGATAAGAGGGAAGAAAAACAAATCCCAATCAAAAGATATTATTGAGAAATATGAATATGGGGAGCAATTGGGGTTGTTTTAGAAACCCTTATTTATGTCTTGTTCAGCAAGACAAACTTCTCTTGGTCTGCACTTTTTACCTTATGTACGAAATCCTTGAATTGCTCATATTCCGTTGCTGGGTATTCACCATCAATAATCCGGAATTTTCTGATATAAATGATCTCTTCGCCTTCTTTCTTTAAATCTCTGAAATACTCCCCATATTCTGAATTTAATTCAAGCGTATTCAAATCTTTCTCTAAAATATGGAACTGATCCAACTGATACTTAATAGTATCTATTTGGGTGTAACCATATTTTACTTGAATAGCGGTTTTCCTTTCCTTATTGGGTAAATTAGGTAAATAACTGTTCAAATATCTCCCGGGAGAAATAAATTTACGATCACCCATATTGACAAATTCTGAATTAGAACTGAACCCTACGGCATAGCCAGCCTGTGGAATTGGATTATCCGTTAGATCGAGCATTTTTGAATTGTTGATTTTTTGCCCGCCCCAATCATGATGTTTCCTCAACCATTTATTGAATTCTTTTGAATCTTTCCAGTATAATCTGAAAAAGTCATAGTTCTCTATTTCCAATCCCTTATATTTTCTTTCAAAAGATATGGAAGTTTCCTGATTATCTGACAAATCAACCTTTATTTGGGTAATTTGAGAATTTTGTTCAGGAGTATATTTTTTGGTAGGGACTAATTTTCCGCCTTCGGATGTAATCATCAATGCATTTCTGCTACTAGTAAAAGTGCCCATATAACCAAATGGATTGGTCTGAGAGGTACATTCTAAAAATACCGTGTCTTTTTCCATGGGTACCGTCACTATGGCATGATTGAAATGGGCATTTGGAAATTCCTCTACCACCTCATTTTTGTATTTTCCGGCTCTGATTAAGGTATAATAACTCATAACACCATATCTTTCCAATAAAACTCTAGTATAATTAGATAAGGCTTTGCAATCCCCATATTTCTTTTCATGTACAAATGATGCTTCAAATGGTTGCCACCCTCCTATACCTAATTGAATACTTACATATCTTGTGTTGTTTTGGAGATAATCATAAACCAGCCTAATCTTTTCTAAGTCAGATTTAGCATGCTCAATTCTTGAATCTAATTCGGATAAATCCAGAGCTGAAATATCATCCCTCCCTTTATTTAATTTAGCCATCCACTTACCAAAGGTTTCCCAAGAAGACATATCCCCTTTTATCCCCTCCATTTCAAAATTTTTGGGTGCTAAATATAACATTGGCGTATAATCTTCCCAGCTATAATTAAAATACTCAAACTCAAAGGTGGATAAATTTTTCACTTCCCATTTATAAACTTTAGCCCCATTTTGATTCGTGATTTTGGGTTCAGCAAGTTGATGGGATTTATATTGAATACCACTACCTGAATAATCCTCCAATGTATAAGAAGCATTTTTCACCTTCATGCTTTCTTCTTGCTGTGGACGCCAAACAGGGTAATGTAATGAACCGGATTTATGCAACTCATAAGATACCTTTAAAATATAAGGATAGGAGCTAAGTTTTGGCTCAAAATACTTCAGCCTACCATCGGAAGCGATATTACTTAAACCCAATCCATAATCTTCGAAATCCTTCAATTTGATTTTCCTTATCTTTTTTCCGTCCAAACTATGAATGGATACCTCTGCATGCTTGATTTCTATAAAATCATCGTAAAATATGGTTACTTCCTTTGCCCTGCCGGCATATTTATTATGAATTATTGCTACATATTCATTTCTGACTACTGATTCTTGTGGGTTTTTAATGGTGAATATGGTTTCATCCTTAATAACCGTAGCATTTACTTTCACATCAGCATCTGCAATACCGGAAAAGCATATTGAAATGAATAAAATTGAAAATATATATAAGAACCTCATTATTTCTTCAATACAATTAGTTCTGAATGCTTTTTCTCAATCATTTCATAAAACTGTTTTAATTGAGGATACTCCTGAATTGAAAAATCGGTTTTGGTAATAAAAATATCACTTCTCAAATTAATAGTATTCCCATTTTGACTTACTTGATAAATAAATTGGCCATTATTATCAGGTAATTTAACCAAAGCACTTTCAGGCAATTCTGCAGTATATCCCTCAGGAATAGTGAAAGTTGTGAATAATCGATAATTCTGCTGATAGGCAAAATCAATAGGTGAAAACCGACTTTCCTTCTTAAAAGGATTTTCTTTGATAGTGCCAATTGTAGGGACTTCCAAATAAATTATATCTGAACCATCAACCTTCTTGTGCAAATCGTACTTTACATCTAAAGGTTTGGTGAGATCCAATTCAGAAATTTCCAAGTTGGCCAATTGTCCTTTACTATTATTAGCGATAATATCCTCTTTATATTTTTCTACTGTTACCTCATCAATTTTTTTGATAGTCTCCAAGGCCGCATAACCTTCATCTCTTTTACTGATGTGACTGATTATAGAATCAGTAGTTATTTCAGTCTTTACCATGGTGGTGTGGTTATAAACAGAATTTTGCTTTAAATCCACCCAATTTCCTCCATCTTCAGACACAATCCAGCCTTTGCCATTTCTACACCTCAAAGGAAGTTGTCCAAAAGGTAATTTACTGGCTACATCACAGAAATATCCTTTTCCATCCACTTTTACAAAAGCTATTACATAATTAAAGTCACTGTAAGAAGGATAAATAGGATGTACAATTCCATGACCTCTTGTACTTAAAATGATAGGATATGCTTCTATGCCTTTTTCACGAAGTGCCGCAATAAAACTTAAGTTAATATCAGCAACATTTCCTTTCTTATTGTCATAGGCAGGCTTACCAGCATCACCACTAAGAAAAGTATATTTCTCATCCCAGTCAAAATGTCTTTTAAGGTGCTCATATATTTTGATAGCTGTTTCAGTATAATTATCGGAATCCAATTCCAAATCCTTTATAAAACGGCCTTTTTTTAATCTATCTCCAAACGAATAACTTTTAATAAGCTCAGCATTAAATTTGGGATAATTTCCAGCTACTACATTTACCGGGCTATTAGGAAAATTTGTAGAGACTAATTGGAATTCAATCCTACTAGGCACATTTCCTTTATTGTTCATAAAAGGCTCATCTTCTAATGGCAAAATATTTTCTGCCACTAATCGAGAGATTTTATCGGTAGAACTTACTTTTCCGCTACCTCTGTTAATTCTTCCATCAGTACCCAAGTTAGACCAGCTTATAGTATAATCCCTTCTCATATTTTCCACTTTTGAGTCTGCAAATACTACATTGCCTAGCTGTGAATTTTGATAGTTAAACCATTCAGGAATAGTGTATCGAAAATCACTTATAGCCACTGGTATATCCTTTTGAAATTGCCATGTATGCAAATTATTCAAATAATCAGATGTTTTGATATAACTGTATTCTACTATGGACCCTGATTTAATATTAGGTATGGCAAAGCTATATTCTACCCAATTATCATTTATTCTTTTCTTATATACTTCCCTCCTTTTCAATTTACTTTCTTCAATCTTACCATCGACCATATTATGAGAGTAGGCTTTGATAGCTCCGATATCTTCTCT
This sequence comes from Marivirga sp., assembly GCF_051117495.1. Classification (NCBI taxonomy): domain Bacteria; kingdom Pseudomonadati; phylum Bacteroidota; class Cytophagia; order Cytophagales; family Marivirgaceae; genus Marivirga; species Marivirga sp. The sequence goes on from NZ_JBNPEF010000028.1 coordinate 162,138, forward strand.
TGAACCTCCTTTTTCTGGCTCATAAGCCCTTATTTTAATATTTCCCGCATCATCGGCTTCCGTAATATCAAAAATTTTCTTTCTGACCCCTATTTCTATTCGATATTGCCAGCCTGCATCCTGGTCATATTGGAATTTTAAATCACCATATTCAGCAATAATCATTGATTTGGCCTCAGGGTAAAAGCTGCATGAATCAATGGCCATATCTTCTTTATCTACTTTCCCAATTTTAAAAGGGTATTTTTGACTTAATATTATGAAGGGCAAGAATAAGAAGATTAATAAAAAGTAAAATTTTTGCATATCTATATTTTTTAAAAATTCTAAATTAAGGGAGTTTTATAAAAATCAAAAATTGAAAGAAGAAATTATATATAAATAATAGTTAAGTTATATAAAATTATAGTTGGTTAAATTATGATTTGAACAGCAATTTTTAGGGTTGATTGAATATTTTACAAAAAAAATATAATTTGATTCATCAACAGTGATAGGGCATTTACAGTCAGAATTCAAATAATGAAGAAAAATATCATACATTATTAAATTATAACCTTTCTATCAGATACATTTGGATATCCTATTAAAAAAAGGCTGCTCATAAATAAAATGAAACAGCCTTTCTCTATTGATATAATAAATTATTTATTCAGCAGATTCTTCTTCCGGAAGTAAGATAGCCTCCACAAATTGATCTTCGTTTAAGAATTCATTAGCGGCCATTTTTAAGTCTTCTGCTTTTAATGACTTAATTTTGTCTTCTGTTACAATGAAATTACTTAAATCATCATTATAGTAGTAGAAACTGTAGAGCCTGTTCAACCAATAATCATTCTTCTTTAAATCTTCCTTCAATCCTTTCAGCTGAGCTTCTTTCACTTTATTTAAGTCTTCATCTTCCACTCCATTTTCTTTGATATCAGCTAGAATTTGGTGAGTTGTTTTCACCAAATCATCTACATTTTCAGGTCCACATGGGAAGGCAATTCTAAATGAATAGCGACTTTCAGGTAATCTCTGCATATATCCTGAAGCGCCTACTCCATAAACTCCACTCTTTTCTTCTCTTAAAATATCAATCAATTCATTGGTTACTAACTCACCCAAAGATTTTAAATGATAACTTTTCTGTCTATCATATTCAGTTTCACCGTGATATAAGATAGTAGCATAACTTTTTTGGTCAGTACCCTTTATGATTTCTTCCTTTACAACTCCTTCTGGTGGCCTGATACCTAAATCCACCCAATTATCTTCTCTTTCAACAGTAGGTAAGCTTCCTATATATGTTTCCAATAATGGCGTAATGCCATCAACATCAAAATTACCCACAAATACAAAAGTGAAATCACTTGCATCGGCAAATCGATCTTGATAGATTTCATAGGCTCTTTGGAAATCAATTTTATCTAAATCCTCCGCTTTAGGGAAACCACCGCCTCTTGGGTTATCTTGAGCGAGAATCATACTTACTTTATCACTATAATAAAATTGCGGATTGGACATTAAATTGCCATAAAGCATTTTATTTTTACTAACATAAGAGCCAAATGCTTCTTCATCCATTCTTGGAGCGGTGAAATATAGATTTGTCAATTGAAACATTTCTTCCAAATCATTTGGACTTGCCTCAGCTCTAAACCCTTCTGACAAGGATCCAATGAATGGATTAACCCTAACGGTTTTACCAGAAAGCATTTTTTGTATATCAGTATTGGAAAAGTCTGCAACCCCGGCTTCTGAAATTAAAGAAGTAGCATTTGAAGCGGAATAATAATCTTCCATTTCATATTGATTATGACCACCAAAACTAAAGGCTCTCATCTTTACTTCATCATTTTTAAATTCAGTTGGTTTTAATACAACCCGAACCCCATTACTCAATTCCAATTCCTTTACACCTAAATCTTCATGTATTTTTTCATCCACAACTTTTCCAGCTTTAGGAGCAGTTGACATAAAGCTCTCGGCCACTTCTTCATCCTTATATGGTTCAATTTCAGAATTTTCCACTTCTTCTAAAATCCCCAAAATAGCATCTTCAGTTGGCATATCCACTCCTTCTTTTTCAGTCCCTGTCAAAACAATCACTCTATTTTCATCAGTAATCCATTTTTCAGCCAACATATTGATTTCAGGAAGGCTTATAGTATTAATCAAATTTTGATAAAATTCATATTCAAATTCAGCGCCCGGAATAGGGTTTTCTCTTAGAAAATGTTGAATATATGCACTCGCAAATCTATTTGATTCAGTTTTATCTAATTCTTTTACTTTCTTTTCTGCATTATTTAAAAAAGTCTTTTTATAGCGATCTAATTCAGATGGAGTAAATCCATGTCTTTTCACTCTCTCATTCTCCTCTACAATAGCTTTCACTCCTTTTTCAAATCCATTTTCTCCTACTATTGCAAAAGAAGAATATGCACTTTTACTTCTTACCATAGGGGAAAAATTAGTGCCCGCAAATAAAAATGGTGGCTCGGCTGATTTGCTTAACTCATTCAATCTTTGTCCAAGCATTCCATTATACATACTATATACCAAATCCCTTCTCATATCAGACAAAGTCTTCATATCCTCATTATCATGCTTGTAATAAAGCTGGATTTGATTAAAATTAGCTTCTTTATCCGAAACAATACTTACATAGGTTTCCTCATGAGCAGGCACTTCATAAAGCTCTTTTTCTTTTGGATTTTTAGGATTTTCTAAGTCTCCAAAACGTGCTTTAATTTCTTTTTCCATTTCGGATGGGTCAATATCCCCCACCGCAATGACAGCCATCAAATTTGGACGATACCAATCTTCATAAAATGAACGAAGGGTTTCATATTCGAAATTTTCCAATATTTCCTTTTTACCGATAGGCAGTCTTTCCGCATAGCGTGAATCCTTGAATAAAATGGGAAAATATTCATCTCGCATCCTTTGGTTGGCACCTTGTCCTAGTCTCCATTCCTCCAAAACAACACCTCTTTCCTTATCGATTTCCTCTTCAGTCATCAATAAACCATTTGCCCAATCCTCCAATACGGTTAAGCCATTTTCCAAGGTTTCTTCATCAGTAGGGATAGGCAAGATGTAAACAGTTTCATCAAAACTGGTGTAGGCATTCAAATCAGCACCAAATTTCACACCGGCAGATTGTAAATAATCTACTAATTCATTCTTTTTGAAATTTTCAGTACCGTTAAATGCCATGTGCTCAGTAAAATGAGCTAAACCTAATTGCTTGTCATTTTCCTGCATGGAACCAGCATTGATCACCAAGCGAAATTCCACTTTGTCCTCCGGCTTTTCATTTTGCCGAATGTAATAAGTTAACCCATTTTCCAACTGCCCTATCTTCACATTGGGATCCAATGGAATTGGTTTTTTTAGGGCTTTCTCAATTTCCGAATTCTGCGACCAGGCAAATCCCGCTGAAAGAAACAGCAAGAATGCAATCGCTAAAGATTTCATTTTAAGCATAATTATAAGATTTGTTTATTGTTACAAAAGTTTAAATTATTACAAAAATCTTACCTAAGCAACTATCCCAATAGTTTTGTTTTAAAATCACCATAAACAATGATCATCTTCAATCGTTTCTTAAACAATATGAAAGTAAAGTTCAAAGAAATCCGTAACGATAAGATTAAAGAATGCTTTTTGGATGTATTAAAAGAGTATGAGGATTTACATGATTTTTCCATAACACTTTATCAAAAAAGAGTAAAATCTTCCACCATGCAGGCTCAACCTTTAATTTCTTTTAAAGATATATTTAGGAGTGTAAAAAAATATAGAATTAAGTTAGGTGTTTATGTAAGCAGCAGTGAAAGTTTGAAGGTAGAAGATGTTCCAAAAAAAGTCCTAATTGGTTGGTTTGCCCATGAATTAGGTCACTTGGTTGATTATTTATCTTACTCAAGTATAGGGATGATCAAATATGGTCTAAAATATATAAGCTCAAAATCTTTTAAAATGAAAGCTGAACATGAAGCCGACTACATTGCTATTAAAAATGGATTTAAAGATGAGATTATAGCTACAAAAGAATGGGTTCTAAATCACGACTTAGTAGGACAAAAATACAAGAATGTCCTAAACAAATATTATCTATCAATTGAGCAGGTTGAATTATGTAATATAAACGAGCCTCCATTTCAGCCAGTAATGGAATAAAAAAAGCCCCCAATTATGGAGGCTTCTTTTAATTTAAATTATAGTTTTATAAGAAATTCATTCATTACTTTTAATCTTCTTCATAATATGGACTTGGCCATACATCATTACTGCCATTAATATCTGGCAAGATTTTATTTGGATCCAATTCAATTTTCTCCACCTCTTTTCCAGTGCTTAACAAATGATTCCATGAATCACCCCTTTGCCATATTTCAACTGGGAGTTCAACCATTTCATCAGTTCCATCTGCATAAGTTACTTTCATTTTAACTGGCATCGGCACCTCACCTTTATTAGCTAAAACCAATAAATAGCTGCCCTGATAAGGATAAACTCCATCTAAAGCAATGTCAATATTTCCATTTCCGTAGAACCATGTTCTCCAAAACCAAGAAAGGTTCTCGCCAGAAACATTTTCCATAGTATTAAAGAAATCGCCAGGAGTTGGGTGTTTATATGCCCATCTATTAATATAAGCCTTAAATGCATTGTCAAATCTTTCATGACCTAAAATATATTCTCTCAACATTAGAAGACCCATGGCAGGCTTCATATAAGCGATCATACCCAGATTTCTGGTATTTGCAACATCAGGATAAGTCGCAATTTTCTCTCTATTTTCGCTAGTTAGCCAGCCTACATAACTTCTTGTCTCATCCAAATCATCTGCGAATTCTCCATCATTGAATTCTTCTGAAGAATAAAAATTGATGAAGGTGTTAAAACCTTCGTCCATCCAGGCATATAACCTTTCATTACTTCCCACTATCATTGGGAACCAGTTATGACCAAATTCGTGATCGGTAACGCCCCATAAAGATTTGTTTTTAGATTGGTATCCACAGAAATTTAAACCCGGATACTCCATCCCTCCAATATCGGCCGCAACATTCACTGCATTAGGGTAAGGATATTCATACCACATATTTGAATAATGCTCGATTGAAGCTTTAGAATATTCTGTAGAACGTCCGTATCCATCTTCCCCATCACTTTCTTTTGGATAAGCAGATTGAGCCATGGCTTTTTTACCGCTTGGCAAATCAATTTTAGCTGCATCCCAAATGAAGGCAGGAGAAGATCCCCAAGCAACATCTCTGGCATTTTCAATTTTAAATTTCCAAGTCAAATTTCCTGATTGCTTTGGTCTTGTTTTGGAAGGGTCTCCTACTTCGTCAGCCGTGATAATATGAACTGTTTCGTCACTATTGGCCGCTTTTGCCATTCTATTTTGTTGTTCTGCGGTCAATACATCGTTAGGATTTAACAACTCTCCAGAACCCACTACAATATGATTATAAGGTACTGTTACATTATATTCAAAATCTCCATATTCTAAATAGAACTCACCAGCTCCTAAGTATGGCTGTGTATTCCAACCTTGAATATCATCAAATACCATCATTCTGGGATACCACTGTGCCATAGCAAATATGGTTCCATCATCCACTTTCAACTGCCCCATTCTATCCATTCCTTTAACTGGAATTTTATACTCAAAATTCATACTAATAGTAGCAGTTCCACCGTTGGCCTCAATCGGCTCGTCAAAGAAAACCTGCATACGAGTATCATTTATGATATGCTTAGTTGAAGGATTCCCTCTTCTCCCGCTAATTGCTTTTAGATTGGTGATATTATAACCACCGTCCATATCTCCTACATAACGATTTCCTTGGATGGGAGTGGTCAAAGTACCTCTAGAGGTTTCTGTGAATCTATTTTGTTCTAAGTGCAACCAAACAAATTCTAGTTTTTCAGGACTATTATTGGTATAATCAATAGTGATTTTACCATTAATCATTTCATTTTCTTCGTCTAGCGTCACATCAATTTTGTAATCCGCACTATTTTGCCAATAGTTATGGCCTGGCTTTCCTGAAGCTGATCTATATTCATTCCCGCTTCTGTCACCAAAAAATTTAAATAAATCCTGGTTGTTTTCCTGTGGGTTTTGAGCAAATAGGCCTGATACTAAACCCATTAACATCAAAACAGATAGTTTTAATACTTTCATATATTTCATTTATGGTTAGAATTCAATAAAACACGAAATTAATAGAAATTTATTGCTATGCATACTTTTGTTTGATGAATGGGTGAGCGAGACAATTGAATTATTATACGCAAATTAAAATTGATCTACCAGAAAATAGAATCCTTTTCATATAATCTAAAAAGTAATTTTGTAAATTGGTTACATGATTAAAATACATTTATTTCAATAATTTGCTTAAGCTAAGACATTATATACAGGATTTCAAAACTGCCTTTGACCAGTGATGCAATTTAAAATTCTACAAATGAAAAACTGATTTGAATTTTTTGAATAATACAACAAGATAGGTTATGAGTGAAAAAGATAAAACCTCCTTATTAAAGATACTTGAAATCAGATTCAAGAATAACATGCATAGACATCATAATTTGATATGGCAAGATGTTAAATCAAAATTAGACTTAAATCCTGAGAAATTAATTTCTTTAAGTAGAATGGAAGATAGTGGTGGAGAACCTGATGTGATAGCTAAAGATGAAAACACATCTGAATTTCTATTTTATGATTGCTCAAAGGAAAGTCCAAAAGGCAGAAGAAGTCTTTGTTATGACAGGTCAGCTCAACTTGGCCGAAAAAAATATCCTCCTAAAAACAATGTAGAGGACATGGCAAAAGACATAGGAATAGAGCTTTTAGATGAAACTAAATACAGATTATTACAACAAATTGAAAATGTGGATACCAAAACCTCAAGTTGGATCAAAACCCCTGATAAAATAAGGAGTTTGGGAGGAGCACTATTTGGCGATTATCGATACGAAACTGTTTTCATCTATCATAATGGGGCAGATTCTTACTATGGCGCACGAGGATTTAGAGGTTATTTAAAAATATAAGTTTCTACAAATAATAAAATTTTAATGAACAATATTTCCCTAACGAACGTTTGTTTATTATATTTGGAGAATGATTACCAAGACAAAAGTAAATAGAAAGCAACAAATTGTCGAGAAAGCTACAGAACTTTTTCAAAAACAAGGTTATGCTGCTACAAGTATGCGTGATTTAGCAAGTTATATTGGAATTGAAGCAGCAAGTCTTTATTCTCATATAAAATCTAAAGAAGAAATTCTCCAAAAAATATGTTTTCAAATGGCCAATGATTTCTTTCAATCATTGGAAGAGATTGAATTGGAAAAATTAAGTGCGGATGAGAAATTAAAAAAGGCGGTTATATCACATGTTAAAGTATTGACAAAGGATAGTGCTGCAAGTGCCGTTTTTTTCTCAGAATGGAGGCACTTAAGTGAATCCTACTTGAAGGATTTTTTAACGATGAGAAATAATTACGAAAATAAATTTATACAAATATTAATAGATGGGCATAAAGAAGGTGTTTTTAAGAAAATGGATGCAAAATTCACCGTTTTAGCATTACTTTCTTCCATTAATTGGATGCCTTCTTGGTATAAACCGGAAGGCAAATTAAGCCCTGAAGAAATAGCTGAAAACGTAACAGATGTTTTCATTAACGGACTAAAAATAAGATCTTAAATAGAGCCTATTGGGCAATAGCACGAGCAATTGTAGTATGTATTTGATATTCAGTACCAAATGAAAATAGTTCGTGTAATTAAAGTTTTGAAATTATAAAAATAATAAAATTATGTACGGAGGCGGACAAGTATTTGAATCTTCATCAGTAAACAATGAATTATTGAAAGATGAAGACCCACAGAAATTAGCTGAATTTGAAGCTCGAATCGCAAGAGGTGAAAAAATTGAGCCTAATGATTGGATGCCAAAACTATACAGAAAGCAACTAGTCAGAATGATTGAGCAACATGCTCATTCGGAAATCATTGGGGCTTTGCCAGAAGGTACTTGGATTACCAGAGCACCTGGCTTTAAAAGAAAATTAGCCTTGATGGCAAAAGTTCAAGATGAAGTTGGCCATGCACAATTACTTTACGGTGCGGCTGAAACCTTAGGCAAAAGTCGTGAGCAAATGATCGAAGATTTGATTACGGGAAAATCAAAATATTCCAACATCTTCAATTACCCTACCTTCACATGGGCTGATTCATGTTTTATTTCATGGTTAGTAGATGCTGGGGCAATCGTTAACCAATTAGCGAATGCAAGAGGAAGTTACGGTCCTTATTGTCGTGCATTAGACAGAATTTGTGCTGAAGAATCATTCCACTTAAAATATGGACACCATTGTGTTATCCATTTAGCTACAGGAACTCCCAAGCAAAGAGAAATGATGCAAGAAGCTGTGAACAGATGGTGGCCACCAATGATGCATTTCTTTGGCCCTTCTGATAAAATGTCAACACATACGCAGATTTTGACCAAATGGAAAGTGAAAATGGCAACTAATGATGAGTGTCGTCAGCAATTTTTGGATATGTATGTTCCAAAAATTTGGGAGCTAGGATTGACTATTCCTGATGAGAATTTGAAAAAGAATGCTGAAACCGGTGAGTGGGAATTCACTGAGCCAGATTGGGAAGAATTCAAAAGAGTAATTAATGGTGATGGCCCTTGTAACAAAGAGCGTTTGGCAGTACGAAGAACAGCGGAAGAAAGAGGCGCTTGGGTAAGAAGAGCATTAACTGCCAAAACGAAAGGTGAAGAATACGTGGCGCCTTTGGCCTAATTAATTACAAATTAGGAATTTACTAATTACGATTTTTTCAAACTCCGTCATTCCCACGCAGGTTGGAATCTTTTAGAAAAAGTGTTCTTTATCAGTTTAAAATAGTTGAAAATGAGCAATATAGAAGCATTAATCAATAGGTTTGAAAAGCATAAGAATGTAACGGATGATAAATTCCAATTTATGCTTGATAGACAAAAAGCAATGGAATCGGCTATGTTGGAATTGAAGGAGGAAAATTCTGATTTCTATGGATTTGTTGCTGAATCATTGAAAGAAATTGATAATGAAATTAAATTCATTAAAAATAAAATTTAAAATTTATAGAAATGTCTGATTTTTTAAACTCACTAGATCCTCGGATTAACAGATTAAATATACCTGCTGAATTTGGCACTACTTTTCCTTCAAAGGAAAACAAAGATCAATTTGTGACTTTTGAAGTATTTGTTCAGCCTAAGGGAAACAAGCCTTATCAGCATGAGGGAATTGTGCATGCTCCCACTATTGATATGGCATTTTTATTTGCCAAAGAGCAATTTAGCAGAAGAGGCATGAGTTGTTCTGGAGTTTGGGTAGTCAATACAAATAATGTAAAGGTATCCCCTATCACCGAAAATAATGAAGACATCTATGATTTCATTCATGAGGAAATTATGGAAGGTGCTAATAAAGGAAGCTCTGAGCATTATGAAATTTTCCACTTGAAAAAAAGAGGAAAGCAACACGCCCACGTTGGCAATTTGGAAGCTTCTTGCTTTGAAGAAGCACTTTTAAGAGCTAAGAATCAATATCAAGAAGAAAAATCTGTATTGAATATTTGGGTGGCCAAATCTGAAGATTTTATGAAAATTGAAGGAGAAGAGTTTACCGATATTTGGGAAACGCTTCCTGAAAAGAAATATAGAGATGCTATGGATTACAAGGCAACGGAGAAAATCAAAAAATTTAAAGCAGAACAAAACGCATAAGCCATGACGGAAGAAGCATTAAAAGATTTATTATATAAAATAGCAGATGATTTGTTGATATTGGGTCATAGAAATTCAGAATGGACTGGAGTTGGTCCATTACTAGAGGAAGATATTGCGTTTTCTTCTATGGCACAAGATAAAGTTGGTCAAAGCTTAGCTTTCTATAATCTTTTGCATCAATTAGGGGAACAAGATCCTGATACGGTGGCTTTCACTAGAAATGCAGATCAGTTTCATAATAGTCAATTTGTGGAGTTGCCAATTGGTGAATATGATTTTAGTTTGATCCGCCATTTCTTATTTGACCATGCTGATTATATCAGATTTAGTTTGTTGACAGATTGTCCAATAGAAGAAGTAGCACAAGTGGCCAGAAAATTGAAGGGTGAAATCAAGTATCATGTGATGCACGCCAACACTTGGATTAGACAATTGGCAACAGCTAATGAAGAAGCACACGAAAGATTACAAAACAGCCTAAATGAAGCCTTACCTTATGCCTTAGGCATGTTTGAGCCGTCAAAATTTGAAAGTGATATCATTGAAGCTGGCGTTTATCCAGGTGAAAAGGCGATTGAGAATCAATGGAAAGAAAATATTGCTATTGTATTAGAAGAAGCAGGTTTAAAATTACCGGATTGGAATACGGTTAAGCCAGTTTACGGAGGAAGATATGGTAATCATACAGAACACCTTCAACCTCTTGTGGAAGAAATGAGTGAGGTATTTAGGGTTGACCCTACTGCTGATTGGTAATTAATTATGTTTTAATATTTACCATCTCTTGAAGTCGGATTCCGGTCGGTGTGCCACCGACCGGGGCATGTACCATGGTTGGTGGCACACCAACCATTTCAAATTGAAATAAAACATCAAAAAAATGATATTAACTGAGGATAAAATATTAGAGTTGTTGAAAGAGGTGAAAGACCCTGAAATCCCTGTTATTTCATTAGTGGATTTAGGGGTAATTACAGGAATTGAAATAGAAAATGATCATGTTACGGTTAATATGACCCCTACTTTTATTGGTTGTCCAGCAATGGACTATATGAAGCAAGATGTAATAGATGTGCTCAATAAAAACGGCATTGAAAATCATACGGTCAATTTAAATTTAAAAACAACATGGAGCTCTGATCTTATTTCAGATGAAGGAAAAAGAGCTTTAAAGAAATTTGGCTTGGCGCCCCCTCCTGTTCATAATAATGTAATTGAAGATTTAGATATTATTGAGCATGCCGAATGTCCAAATTGTGACAGCACCAATACCACATTAAAATCCCCCTTTGGGCCTACGCTTTGCAGGTCATTGCACCACTGCAATAATTGTGGTGAGGCCTTTGAGAGTTTTAAGCCTATTTAAAATGCACTGTTTTTTACGAGGTTAAATAATTATTCTTCTTCCAAAACAATCTCTTGATTGAATTTCTCAATTATAATATCAAAATACTGCTTAATATCTGTGTACTCTTCTGGCTGGTATATGGATTTTTTGAATTCATAATTGCCCGTAATTGAGACTCTATTTTCAGTTTTCTTAATTGACAAATTAATATCAATTAAATCATTGTTTAGAGAAAAGTTATCTGGAACACTACTTACTCTATAACCATTAGGGATTTCCAAATTTGTTTCATATTCAGTTTTGGTTCGAAATACAAAATCCACTGGATAGTTTCTTACTGATTGTGTTAATTTATTTTCTTGTATTGGTAGCTCTAATAATGGCCTAATAATTAAATTAGACCCAATTTTAGTAATATTTTTCTCGCCTTTCAAAATCAAAATGTAGGGTTTATTGAGGTCATTATAAAACAAAGTTTTAGATTCATCAATATTGTCTAGTTTTTCCTTAAAATAAGTTTGAATGTCTTCATCTTCATCTTCAAACTTTTCCCTTAATGCATAAGCTTCGTATTCATTTGCTTGCAAAGTAACGGAATAGTCCAATGACACATCATCAGGATTTGGAATTAAATTAATAATACTTTTATTTATTGAAGGAATTTCAAAATCCAATGAAATCCACATTTCTTTCTCTATATCTTTAACAATTAGGGCTTTATCATTTAGACATCTTGACGGTATTCTGTTATAGGGCAAGAAATCACTGGTGGCATCTGCAAGAAAGGATGATTCTTCACCCACTAATCCAACCACATAATTTGTATAAAAATCAAAAGGATACTCTCCACGAATCGCACCATGTTCACGAGTACTTAGAATAACAGGTTCGCAATCGATCTTAGCACTATGTAACATTCCAATCAAAAAAAGATTAAGATCGGCAGAATTACCTAGTCTAGATTTCAGCAACTCTTTTACGGTTTGAGAAGCATATTTTGAATTTCTACCATTCCACTCAAAATTATCCTTAATATAATTTATTATAACTTTGCTTTGAGCCTCTTTTGACAGACCTTCAATTTCTAAATCCTTCACAATACCTTTAGCTTTTCTAGAGGATTTTTTAATATACTTTCCAAATTTCTTATTTTTAAGAAGTGATTTGTTTAAAGCAGACCAAGTTGAAATTATCTCTTTTTTACCGGTATTTGGATGATGAATTTTAGCCAATTGAAAATACATTTTTACAATATGATTATTGACGGAACTAATATATGATTCATCTTTAAAAGCAGGTATATCCTTAAGAACGAATTTGTAGGTTACATCTTGAAAATCAAATCCACTTCTAACATTTTGACCGTAACTTTTATTTACCTTTCCCCATGAACGGGATGTTTTTGAATTGAACTTTTCAAATTCATCAAATTCACTCGCTCCTTGTAGATAAAAAACATATTCATAAAATGGAATCATGCTCACCATATATCTACTATAAATAGTTGGTATTTCACTTTGAAAGTCCCAATTAGGCATACTAGATTTAAACGGGGTTTCAATCTCATATCTAAATTCTACAATGGAGCCATTTTGTACATTTGGAAACACAAATTTTTTAATACTCCAATTATCATTAATCTTTTCTTCAAATATTGACCCTGGCAAGACATAACTCTTTTTTAACTTCCCATTTTCCATATTTAAGGTTTGTGCCTCAATAAAAACGATCTGCTCCCTTTCCCCTTTATCACTCCTATAGATCGGTACACTTATCTCAGGTGTACCAAACTTATTTTTATCAAATATTTTTATCCTTTTATGGCGTCTATAAATTATATCATAACCATAATCAGATTCAAAAAACTCAGAATCCCCAACATCAAATAAAACTACAGCTGGGGCAGAAGGGTCTTCCTGATAGAATTGCATTTCTATTTCTGACGAACTGACATTACCAAATGATTTAGGGTTTTGTTGAGAGTATATATGAAAACTGAAAAGACAAATGACTGGAAAGAATATATATTTCATTTTATTATAATAGCTGATTTACTTTGATATTGAATGATCTCTTCAATAAAGTTAAAAACTGTGGCATAATCCTCAAGTAAATAATTCTCGGAATGTAATTGAAAGACTTCTTTTGTTTCAATTATATTTCCTGTCATTGAATAGCTTACTTGATAATTTCCGATTTTACTTTTAAGCTCAAAATCAGATGGTAAAGTTACTTTTTGATTATCATTTACATTAATTTCATAACTTTTTTCAACTGATTTATTTATTGGATAATTAATTCTTAATGGAAGGGTTCTATCTTCCGTATCCTCTAATTTAGGCATTGAGATTTCTAAAGGTTGGATAACTTTTAATTTCCCATATTCTGATATTGGTGAGTCAATATTTCCAGTAGCAGTTATCTTTAAAAAATGATCTCCTCTATCTTCAAATTCAACATTATAATTATCCATTAAAAATCCTTTGGGGGATATTTTTTTCAATAGTAATTCTTCAAAAGATCTTTGATCCCCATCCTTTAATTCGTATAGATAATACTCAAAACTCTCCCCTCTTAGCATTTCCTTTTCTAAATTCATACTCCATTCACCATTATCCTTTAAGCTATAACTATAATTATCTAATTCATAGGTATTAGACACCATTAAGCTAGGAGTTTTAACTAATTGACTATTCCCTCCCGCTTTTACAAGTAATCCATATCTATTTTGAGTAAATGTCCCTAAATAATTGTAAGGTAAAAAATTAGCTGTGTTTTCAAGCCATACCGTATCTTTCTCAAGCGGAACAGCTAAAATAACATGGTCAAATTGTTGACTAGGAATTGATTTATTTATTTTCTCAATATTATCTCCAGAATTTATCAAGGTATAATATGAATCAATACCAACATAATTTAGCATTGCTTTCATGTATGTAGTTAGCGCCTTACAATCTCCATATCTGTTTTTACATACATATGAAGCAGGATAGCTTTTCAGACCTCCAATATCAATAGCAACATTAATATAGGTGTTCTTATCCTGTAAATATTCATAAAGCTTTTTTAATACTAATTCAGTTTTATCAATTCCCCTGATCAAATCATCTATAATCAATTTTTCTGAGTCTGGTAGCTGGTCTGTTCCTTTGTTCAATCTGTGTTGCCAATCGCCAAAATCTGACCAACTATTTGTTTTCCCTTTAATACCATATTGAAAATTATGTGGTACAATCATTATTCGAGCTATCAACTCACCTATTGGAGGGGAAAATATCTGTGATTTTTGCAATTCCTCATAACCTAATTCCCATTCTAAAAATTCATACTCACCTCTAAAATAATTATTTGGAGTAACATTTGACTTATTTTCCAAATTATAAAATGTTCCCTTTGGTAATTCTACAACTAGGCTACTTTTTAAAGTTGGTATATCTGTAAAATAAATTGGAGTCCAATTTGCAATAAATAAAAATTCACTTACTACGGAACTATATTTATATGAAATTTTATAAGGATATATATTCCAATACAAATCAAATTCAGTGATTAAATTATCTTGATAAAATGTACCAATTCCCCTATAACTTCGTGTTTTGATTTCTTTATTCTTAAGTTTTCTGACCATATCTCCATTTTTATCAAGAATATTAGCTTCAATTATTTCAAATTGTTGTGATTTTGAATGCGGAATTTCAACGTGAGCAAGATCACTGTAGCTTTTATCATTAATTTGGATCAGAAAACTTTTCTCAGTTATCTTTCTACCATCTTCTATCCTTATATGGGTATCATAGCTTATTAATTGAGAATAGCTGTTTTGGGAAATAAAAATACTAGTAAGGAAATAAAAATAAACTAATAAACGGGGCATTTACTTTGAAATAATAGTTGATTAAACAGCTAGAAAATTAATGATTTTTTTTTTAAAGACTTACTTAATTCATTAAAATTTTATATGTATTAATAGTGAATATTATAAACCATCACTTAAAAAAACAAGAAGCCCGCCTTATAAAGTAATTTTAAGGCAGGCTTTACACAAAATATTTTTACAATATTTACTTTCTGATAAAAATTATAAAGTAATCCTTATTTATATCAACATCACGTCAATCAAACTATTTGGAATCTCAAATCCACAGAAAAACACTCCTACTCCTAATACTTTTTCTTTTACACTTGTATTTTGAAGTGCCAAAGGCAAAGCCGTGACATTCACCATGGCATAAAAAACAGCAAATACTACCAATGATACAATAATGAGCATATTATTGGGGATAGTGAATATCCCAACGGTACTAACTCCAGCAAATAATAAGCCTATCAACAGCAATCTTACGATATTTCCCTTGTTTACCTTCCTGCTGATTACAATTGAAAAAATTGCGGTTAAAACTAATACCAATGAGGAAACCCACTGACCGCTCATGCCCATAATAGATTTTAATTTGTCTAGGTAATCAGGAAAAACTTCAATAATAATTCCAGAGAATAAGCCCATCCCGACTCCCAAAAGAATTACCTTTCCCATTTTTGTTTTAGGGTTGAAATCATCTGGACGGGTTTCTTTGCCATCATCTGTCATTGCCATCGAGTTCTTACGCAATAAATAACCTGAAATAGATACGATTATACCTCCAACTGCAAATGTTGCAGCTCCTCCCAAGAAATCAATAATATCAACAATTACCGGCTCCAAAGAATAAAGTAAATCTGAGGTAATGGTTAAAGCGGCCACTGTAATAGGGAGTTTTGTACTCGGACTAAACATTTCAATTGTAGAAATAGCTGGGCTCGTAAATAAACTCATGGCAAACAACCAAAGTATCACCAAAACCGGAAGTGCATAAAGTACAAATGACCTTGGCGGATTTACAATTAAAGTAAAAGCCACGGTCATAAAAATCATGGCAGCAAAAGAAACACCCAAAGTAATGATTCTTAACCTGTTTCCTAATCTGTTTCGGTATTTATCACCTAAATACCCAGCTAATGGAGGGGTTAAAATTAATATGATGGCTTGTCCCCATATCAAAATAGGTTCAAACTCCCTCATATCAAATGTATCAAGGAGGGCTGGCTGATAACGATGATAGGCTATCCATCCTATAATTACGGAAGCATATAACGCTAATAAACTGATCATTTGCTTCCATTGAATTGCTGATGTTTTTTGATTATCCATAATAAAAAAGTCTTTACAGTTTTTCCAAGTTACGAAAGCAATACACTTTCTGGATTTACCGTAAAGACTTTTTTGTAAAAATTATTTATCGAAAGTTGACTTTAAATGTTTTGCTGCATCAAAAACATTATTTTCTCTATCAACATCCGCCATACCTTCTTTTTCATCTATTACCATGCTCTTTATGTTAGAGGCTGATTGGTTCAATTCAAAAGTATAAGTTGGATATACCCAAGGCCAATCAGCCATTACTGTAGCGTTAGCATCTGAACTAAAAGATTTTTCGCCTCTCATAATTCTCAATGGAATATAAATCAATTCACTATTTCCATCGTTATACGTAACAGTCACTTCTAAAGGCATAGGCATTTCACCATATTTCTCTAAAGTAACGAAGGTTTTACCATCTTTTTCCATTACGGATTTAATACCATAATCGATTTGCTTGGTGGAGTAAACCCAGTATTCTTTGAACCAGTCCAATTCCAAACCAGAGGCTTTTTCCATTACCCTGATGAAATCATTATCGTTTGGATGTTTGAATTTCCATTCATTGAAATAAGTTCTCATAGCGGGATAAAATACATCTTCTCCCATAATATACCTCAGTTGCCCTAAGAAGGTAGCACCTTTTGAATAAGCCGCTCTTCCGTAAGCGAAGTTAGTCACATAATGATCTGCATGGGTGCTCATTGGTTCTTCATAACCACTTTCAGCCAATGCATAGTAGCCTCTATAATTACCAGATTGAGGATTTTCTTGTCCTTGTTCCATTATTACGTTCATGGTCTCAGCTGAGCCGAATGAAGTAAATCCTTCATCCATCCATTCGTATAATGACTCGTTTGAAGCCAATACTCCTTGGTACCAGCTGTGGAACATTTCATGAACCGTCACACCAACCAAGCTACCTAAACTTCTTTCTCCAGTAATTAAAGTGGACATTGGATATTCCATTCCACCATCTCCACCTTGAATCACAGAATATTGTTTATAAGGATATTTTCCAAATGTTTTATTCATGTATTCGAATGCTTTAACAGTGTACTCAGGTAACTTTTCCCAGTTTTCTGCTGTCTTTTCATTCTTCTGATATAAAAAGTGCAATTCCGGCCCATCAGGAACTTGAGCCTTTACATGGGTATAATCAGGATCGGCCGCCCACATGAAATCAATTACTTGTGGAGCTATGAAATGCCAAGTAAGCTTTCCATTTTTGCCTTTACCGGGCTTTACACCTTCCGCTTGATAACCGTGACCTACTTCGTTTGGATTTTGAACATATCCAGTTCCTCCTAGTACAAAATCTTTATCAATGGTGATTTTTACATCAAAATCTCCCCAAACACCATGAAACTCTCTGCCTATATAGGGATTGGCATGCCAACCCTGATAATCATATTCTGACATTTTAGGATACCATTGGGCCATGGAATAGCTAATTCCCTCAGCATTGTTTCTTCCAGACCTTCTGATTTGCTCTGGAACTTGTGCCTCAAATTCCATTTCGAAAGTTACGGTTTCACCAGATTTTATGGGCTTATTCAAATCTACTTCCAATATAGTCCCTACTACCTCATAATCTACCTTTTTGCCATTTTGCTTAAGGCTTAAAATTTTCTGATAACCAATTTGGTCTTCGCTTAATTTACTGATTCTGTCGCCTACCCGTCTGTCAGGATCTTTGATAGTTCTGGAACGAACATCCATCATACTATTGGGTTGAAAAGCATTAAAATAAAGGTGATAAAAAACCTTATTGAGCTCATCAGGTGAATTATTCGTGTAAACTGCTTTTTGTTTTCCTTCGAATCGATGTGTTTCCACATCCATATCGATTTCCATTTCATATTTGATGGCCTGTTGCCAACGTTCCTTTGTTTGTCCTAAAACAACCACGCTCAACATACTAGCCATTAAAAATCCTAATAATTTTATTTTCATAATGATTATATTTTGGTTTTACTTATTCTCAAAAATGGTTAAATCTATTTAATATGACAATCAATTTTATATAAGCTTTATAAAATAGTGGATGAAAACAGTTCCAAGGCATATTCATGGGGCTTCATGTTATTTTTTAAAGGATTAAATTGTAATGCCTGTTATTTATTTCTAATTTTCTACCTTTGTGAAAGAGAAAGCTAAGACTATGTTAGATTATAACACTCAAAGACCTGAAATGAAGTTAAAAGAATATGGACGCAATGTCCAAATGTTGGTCAAGCATTTGCGCACTGTTGAAGATAAAGAAACGCGTAATAAAATGGCCTACACGGTTGTAGATTTAATAAAGCAATTGAGCAGCGGACCAAAAGATCATAGCAATGAGAATATGCAAAAATATTGGGATGATTTATATATCATGTCAGATTTCAATTTAGATGTTGACAGTCCTTACCCTATGCCTGAAAAAGAAATTTTAGGCAAAAAACCACAACCGGTAAAATATGCTACAGATGAAGTGAAATTTAAGCACTACGGCCGTAATATCGAATTATTGGTAGAAAAGGCCATTAATATTGAAGATCCTGAAGAAAAGCAAGCCGCGGTTTATTATATCGGTCGTTTAATGAAAACATTCTATACTACCTGGAATAGAGATAATGTTACGGAAGAAGCCATTTCAGATAATATCAAACAACTTTCTAACGGAAAATTAAGCGTTGATATTGATCACGTTAAAGCCACAAATGGTTTTGATACCATCTTTAAAGACAATAGGCCAAGAAACAATAACAAAGGTAAAAGACCTTCAAAAGGAAGCAACCAAAAAAGAAGAAGAAACTAATCAATGGGATCATTTAAAATAACCGGGGGGCAGAAACTTTCCGGTGAAATCCATCCTCAGGGAGCAAAAAACGAGGCATTACAAATACTTTGCGCTGTTTTATTGACACCCGAAAAAGTAACTATTCATAAAGTGCCCAATATAGTTGATGTCAATAAATTAATTGACTTGCTAAAAGATTTGGGCGTAGAAGTCAATAAAATTGGAGCAGAAAGCTACGAATTCACAGCTAAGTCTGTTAAGCTAGATTTCTTTGGTACTGCTGAATATACTCAAAAAGCGGCTTCTTTAAGGGGTTCCATCATGCTTTTAGGGCCATTATTGGCTAGGTTTGGGAAAGCAATGATTCCAAAGCCGGGCGGAGATAAGATCGGTAGAAGAAGATTGGACACTCACTTTATTGGTTTCCAAAAGCTAGGGGCAAAATTTGTATTCGAATCGGAGAAAAATTATTACCATATTGATGCTTCCAGCTTGACAGGTGCATACATTCATTTAGATGAAGCTTCAGTAACTGGGACAGCCAATATCATTATGGCGGCTTCTATGGCAAAGGGGAAAACCTCAATTTATAATGCTGCCTGCGAACCCTACATCCAACAACTTTGTAAAATGTTGGTGAGAATGGGTGCAAAAATTGAGGGCATTGGCTCAAATCTTCTACATATTGAAGGGGTTAAAAGTTTAAAAGGTACAGAACATACCATGCTTCCCGATATGATTGAAATTGGGAGTTTTATTGGGTTAGCCGCCATGACCCAATCCGAAATTACTATTAAAAATGCCGGTATTGAGCATTTGGGAATCATACCGGAAACCTTTCAAAGACTTGGAATAAAAATGGAATTCAGAGGGGATGATATTTTTATTCCATCTCAACAACGATATGAAATAGAAACTTTTATTGATGGTTCTATTATGACCATAGCTGATGCCATTTGGCCTGGATTTACCCCCGATTTGTTGAGTATTGTTCTGGTGGTGGCCACACAAGCAAAAGGAACTGTCTTAGTGCATCAAAAGATGTTTGAAAGTAGATTATTCTTTGTCGATAAATTAATCGATATGGGGGCTCAAATCATTTTGTGCGATCCACACAGGGCCACAGTCATCGGACTTGATCGACAAATCAATTTAAGAGGGATTTCCATGACCTCTCCAGATATTCGAGCCGGTGTTTCCTTATTGATAGCCGCTTTATCTGCTGATGGGGAAAGCACCATTCATAATGTAGAGCAAATTGACAGAGGTTATCAGGATATTGACAAAAGATTGAATGCATTGGGGGCCAAGATTGAAAGGGTAGCCCCCTAACCCCCAATGGGGGGAACTAAGCCCCTGCAATCCAACAAAGGTCTATTGTAATGCAGTATATAGTCTGAGGAATTTAAATAAATTAAAGTTAGAAATTCATAAACATTAAAATTCTGAAGGGTGAAATAAGGCTATTATAGCCAATGTTAAACCAGTGATTTAATATTTAGGAATAACTCACCTCTTTCCAATAGCTAAAAAACTCTTTTCTTCATTTTATTTAAATTTGTAACTATTGGTACATTGCGGTACACTTAAATAATTAATTTTGTAAATTAGATTTAAAATCAATTATATGAAAACCTTATTCACATTTTTAATATCTGTATCCCTTTTAATAGCTTGTTCACAAGGAAATGCACAGGAAAACTTAACTGTAAAAGAATTGAATGCCATTGAATTCAATAAGGAAGACAATAAAGTGGTATTAGATGTTAGAACTGCCCAAGAATATACGGAAGGCAGAATTGCTGGAAGTGAAAATTTGGATGTTTTAAAAACAGACTTATTCACCACCTCAATTGCAAAATTGGACAAAAGCAAAACCTATTATGTAATTTGCAGATCAGGATCCAGAAGCCAAAAGGCTGTGGCTCAAATGAAAGAAGCAGGTTTTAAAAATATTTATAACATCACAGGTGGAATGCAGGCATGGGAGGCCGCAAACTTTGCCGTTGAAAAATGAGTCGGTTTTTCAAAGAATTCAGTCAATCAACATTTTCCTATTATGAAGCCTTTCAATTTGTGCGTAAACACAATCTGAAAGGCTTTATTTTGAGTGCTGCTTTCTTCAATTTGTTTGCTTTTGTATTTGTGGGAGTGCTTGCTTGGGTTTATACAGGCAAACTAATTGATTCTATATATGGGTTTTTCAACTTTCCTGAAGATTGGCAAGAATGGGGAAATCTGCTTCAAATATTGACTGCTATATTCATCAGAATATTGCTCATCTCATTATATATCAATCTTTTCAAATACATCATTTTAATCATATTTGCTCCGGTATTGGCCATCCTTTCCGAGCGCACTCAAAACATCTTAAATCAACAAAAAAAATCCATCAATTTAATTCGTTTGATTTCTGAAATTGGTAGAGGTATGATGATGGGATTTATCTTGATTGGACTCAATATAATATTATACTTAGGTTTGATCTTCCTTAGTATATTGCTTCCCTTCCTCTCTCCTGCTTTGGCCATTCTTGTGTTCTTTCTAGAAAGCTTTTTCTTTGGTGCCTCCATGCTGGATTATAGAAATGAATATTACCAACTAAGCGTTAAAACAAGCTTACAGAAAATTTTTAAGCATAAAGGTCTTGTTTTGGGTAACGGTTTAGCTTTAAACCTGTTTATACTAATACCCTTTATTGGTGTATTATTTGCACCTTCTTTTGCTTTAATAGCATCGGGCATTCACGCCAATAAAGTTGTTCATTAATTTTTTAACCTAAAAAACAGAACTCTTATGGCAATTGAAAGTAGAAACCCATTTAATAATGAGCTAATCAAAAGCTTTGAAGAAGAAACTGATCATCAAATTGCACAGAAAATTGAATTAGCCCAAGAAACATATCTTAATTGGAAGTCAACTAATTTTACCCACCGCAAAGAGTTAATGCTCAAAACAGCAGTTCTACTTAGAGATAGAAAGGAGAAATATGCTCATTTAATGACCCAAGAAATGGGGAAAGCCAAAAGAGAAGCTATAACTGAAATTGAAAAATGTGCCCTTGCCTGTGATTATTATGCTGAAAATGCAGAACAATTCTTGTCCAATAAAAAATTAGAAGTCCCGGAAGGGGAAGCTTATGTAGCTCACGATCCGATCGGAATTGTATTGGCCGTTATGCCATGGAATTTTCCTTTTTGGCAAGTTTTCCGTTTTGTAGCCCCCAACTTAATGGCAGGGAATGTAGGTTTATTAAAACATGCCTCCAATGTACCACAATGTGCATTGGCAATAGAAGAAGTCCTAACAGATGCTGGTTTTCCTAAAGGATGTTTTCAAACTTTATTGATTTCATCTTCCAAAGTCAATATGATTTTGGATGATGAAAGAGTGAAGGCAGCTACACTGACTGGAAGTGAAGGAGCTGGAAGCAAAGTAGCAGAAAGAGCCGGTAAAAACCTCAAAAAAACTGTTTTGGAATTGGGTGGTAGCGATCCGTTTATTGTATTAAAAGATGCAGACATCAAAGAAGCCGCCATTACTGGAGCTAAAGCTAGAATGATCAATAACGGACAAAGTTGTATTGCCGCAAAACGTTTTATCCTAGAAAAATCAATAGCAGATGAATTTTTGGCCTATTTCAAAACTGAATTTGAGAATATCAAAATTGGTGACCCATCAGATGATCATGTTGATTATGGCTCTATGGCCAGAGAGGATTTAGCTAAGGAATTGGAAGAACAAGTGGAAGAATCTGTTAAAAAAGGAGCTAAACTTTTAATAGGCGGGAAAAGAAATAAAGCATTTTATGAACCTACAATATTAACCAATGTAAAAACTGGAATACCCGCCTATGAGGAAGAATTATTCGGGCCTGTGGCAGTTGTACTTATTGCGGAAAATGAAAAACATGCGATTGAACTGGCCAATGATTCTAAATTTGGTTTAGGGGGGTCATTGTGGTCACAGGATATTGATAAAGCTAAAAGTCTTGTTCGTCAAATTGAAAGTGGCGCCATTTATATCAATAAATTGATGGCATCACACCCTGCCGTTCCTTTTGGTGGAGTGAAAATGAGCGGTTTTGGAAGGGAATTATCTGAATTGGGAATTAAGGAATTTGTGAATCAAAAAACAATTTGGGTGGCTTGATTAAATTAGCCCCTTCGGTCTGACGCTTATACAACTGGTCATTAAAAACACTAAAGAACTTTAGGCGGTGAATTTTCATATTACTGAGAAGCGTCTGACCGATAATCAGAACTTGTGGAAGTAGCGATTAGACGGTGGAAAACCGTCTAACCGCTTTCAAGCCTTTAATTAATCCACTAATACATTAGAAATATAGGTGGACTTGGTCAACATCCATAATAAAAAGAACACTATCGCCCACTTCAAATAGACATCATAATAGTCTTTGGTGTCTTTATAGCGGGTTTCTTTAATTTCTGCTTTTTCATATTCATCAATTATACTGAATACTTCTTCCAGTGCTTGATTGTCAGTAGCTCTGTAAAATTTCCCCTCTCCTATTTCTGCTATATTTTTTAGTCCTGTGACGTCCATGGAATTTTCTATGTACCGCGTCCTTCCAAAGAAATCCTTTCCGTAAGGTACTTTACCCTCTTTCCCAATGGCAATGGTATAAATTTTAATATCATAGGCATTGGCCAACTTGGCCGCAGTTTCAGGATCAATATTACCGGCATTATTATCCCCATCGGTTAAAAGTATCATAACCTTTGATTTGGTTTCCACTTCCCGCATTCTATTGGTTGAAACTGCTATTGCACTTCCAATTGCCGTTCCGGATGCTTCCATCATTTTGAAATCAATATCTGAAATCTGATTTTTTAGCATTTTATAATCTGTAGTCAAAGGAGATAATGAATAAGCCTCTCCGCTGAAGATGGTCAAACCAATTCTATCCTGAAACCTTCCATCTATAAAATCATTGGCTACTTTTTTAGCCGCCTCTAGTCGATTAGGTGTGAAATCCTGAATTTTCATGGATTCTGAAATATCCAAAACCAACATAATATCAATACCTTCCGTCCATTGTTCTACTCTTTCGTTGGTTTGCTGAGGGCGCGCCAATGCCAATAACATTAGCAATGCGGAAAAAAGTAATAACACTATAGGAATAAAGCGTAAAATAGCAGAAAACTGAAATCCAATACCTTCTCCTCGGAAAGCTACAGGTACTTTTGGGCTCAACCTTTCTTTCAACCATTCCACTAACAAATAAATGAAAGGCAGGGCAATCATGGCATAAAAAGCCATGGGGAATTCATATTCAAAAGCTTTAAGCCTTTCTGGTAAAAACCAATCGAAACTTAACCAATCATTACTTTCCATCTGTGATCGCTTTAATTCGTTCTTCCAAAATAACATCGGCATAATTCAATAAAAATTGAAAGGATTCAGTGGCATTGTCCCTTCCTTTTGAGCTGTAAATTGTCCGGTCAATGGCCTTCAGATTTTCATACAACTTCTCATCCTCTTGCATTTGATTGATCTCCTTACTGGTCAATTTTCTATAAGGAGAATTAGAGATAAATTCAGCATGCTTTTTCCAGCTATAAAGCAGTTTTTCAATCTTCTCAACTGACATATCACCAACTGAGGAAAGTTTGGCTTCAAATGTTTCCCTGAATTTTTGATGACGTTTGTTCAATCTCCAAATTCGCCATTTCTTCCTTATTTTCTTTCCAAAAATGATGATAATAAGCAGGACTACAATCCCAAGGGCGATCAAAAAAGCTATTAAATAAGGGTAGTTAAAGTCTTTATCCAGCTTAGTAATGATGGCATCTGTTTTCATTTTCAAACTATCACTTACCACCTCAATTTGTTCTTCCAAAATGATGGAATCCAACTCGGTATATACTTCAGTACTATCCTCTCCTTGAATAATAAAAATCGGAAGCTTTAAGCTTTGAACTTTATCAATTTCAAAAGAAGCCAAGGTATAAACAACACTGTCATAACTTTGTTTACTATCGGATTGAGTAGGAAAATATTGCTTTTGGCTATATTCAAAGGGCTCGTAATTAAAAAGCGAATCAGGCATTAAAATTTGAAAATCGGCAGGATATTTTACACTTAAGCTGTATTGTATAGGTTCTCCTATAGCCATGCTATCCTGTAGAAATTCCCCTTTAGGCTCTATTTTTTGTCCAAATAAATTGATGATAATTGCAAGACTGAAAAGTAAGCTCAACCCGTATTTCTTCATGCTTTTTTCTTGCTTAAATTCCTGATTTTAAATAATTTAATTAATTGTGAAGTGTAATCCTCCTGAGTGTCGATCAGTAAATAATCCGCTTGATTCCGTTTACAAATATCTTTCAATTCGGCTGAATGATCCTTGTTCTTTTGCTGGAATTGCTTTTTAAAACTAACACTGGATGTATTCACCCACCTCGTTTTCCCAGTTTCTTTATCTTTGATTGGTACTATTCCCAACATCGGTAAATCGGTTTCCAATTTATCTTTAATATGAATGACCACCAAATCATGCTTGCGAGCCAAGGCTTTCAAATGATGTTCATAACCCTCATCCACAAAATCACTGATTAAAAATATAACACTCCTTCTTTTAACCAAGCCCAACAAATATAAAAGCCCTTTATCCAAGCTTGTTTTTAAAGATTTTGGCTTTAAATCAAAAAGTTTAGTGATGGCATAATAACCATGCTTCTGACCTTTGCCCGGCTTTACATACAATTCTCGCTGGTCGGAATATCCTACCATCCCTACCTGACTTCCTTCTTTTAATGCCGAAATACATAAAACACCCGTAATTTCTTTGGCAATATCCGACTTTTGTTTGCCTTCCAAACCTATTTCTTGGGAAGCACTAACATCTACCAAGAAGTAAACATTCTGTTCTTTATCTTCTTTAAAAGTCTTTACAAATGTGCCATGGCCTTTAGCAGAAACATTCCAATCTATTGTGCGCACGTCATCGCCATAATGATAAGGACGCACATCATCAAACTCTAAACCCGAGCCTTTAAATACAGAATGAAAATCGCCCTGCATTTGGTTATTTACGGCTTTCCGAATTTTTATTTCATATTTCCGAAGCTTTTTGAACAGCTCCCTCATAATAGCTCTTTTAAATTGTTAATTTTGCCTTGCATTCAATTCAAACGAAAAAGATAACGATAATTGTCTTTATCAGTTTCCAAAAATACTTTTGGCAATGAATTTGATAAAGCAAATTGTAATATTAGTATAAAAATGAGAAAACTTATCTACATCATCGCAATATTAACAATAGTTTCCTGTAGTCGAAAAGAAGAAAGGCCTAAAGGTATCATTCCACCTGAAAAAATGGCACTTATTCTATCAGACATTTATCTGGCCGAACATAAAGCAGCCAATATTGGTTTGAACTTGGATTCATCAAAAGTTGTGCTCAGGCATTATGAATTAAAGATTTTTGATGATCACAATACTAATGATTCTATTTATAAGGAAAGTTTTAAATACTACCTTGACCATCCCGGTAAACTGGAAGCGGTATATGACATAGTAATTGATACCGTAAGCCTAAGGGAGCAAGTAGAAAATGCAAAAAAGAAGCAAAAAAAGTAAGTCTACATAAATTTATGATATTACCCCAGGATTTTGAGCAAAGAATAGGATTCGATAAAATTAGAACTTTAATTTCTGATGAATGCAGTAGTAATTTAGGGCAGGCTATAGTAGAGAAAATGGGCTTTATCAGAAAATTTGAAAAGCTTGAACCACTCTTAAATCAAACTGACGAATTCCTAAAAATTTTTCAATCAGGTGAACATTTTCCTTCAAGTAATTTTATAGATGTCAGCCATTTTATTAAAAGAGCTAAAGTAAATGGCGCATTTTTTACGGAAGAAGAATTTTTTGACCTTAAACTAAGCCTCAAGACCATTTTGGACTGTATTTCCTTTTTTGATGATTATGAGGAGGAATATCCCAATTTATTTAACTTAAGAAAAGCGGTTGATTTAGAGCCCGCTTTGTACAAAGCCATAGATGCCAAAATTGATGATAGAGGCGATTTAAGAAATAATGCCAGTCCTGCTCTACAACAGATAAGGACCGATATTTTTAAGGCTCAAGCTCAACTAAGAAGGGAAGTCGAGAAAATCTATAAACAAGCTTCGGCCAATAAATACACACCTGAAGATGCCTCCATTACCGTTCGAGATGGAAGGATCGTGATTCCAGTTTTGGCGGAATATAAAAGAAGGGTGAAAGGCTTTATCCATGATCAATCAGGGACCGGACAAACCGTTTATATAGAGCCTACTGAAGCTTTGGAGCTTAACAATGAGGTACGGGAACTGCAATATGCTGAGCGCAGAGAAATTGTGAAAATATTAACCCAGCTGACCACACTTGTTAGACCCGAACTGGATAATCTTGAAAAGGCTTACAAATTCTTAGCTATAGTAGATTTTATTAGGGCAAAAGCACGTTTTGCCCAAAAAATCGGGGCTGTACTTCCCCAATTGGAAAATGCTAGGATCATAGAATATCGAAATGCCGAACACCCACTTTTGAAATTGAGCCTTGCTGAAAACAATAAAAAAGTAGTACCCCTTTCCATTCAATTGAAAGGCGATAAAAGAGTGTTAATTATTTCAGGCCCGAATGCAGGTGGTAAATCTGTGGCATTAAAAACGGTTGGCCTGTTGCAATATATGCTACAATGCGGATTATTGATCTCCGTTCAGCCCGATAGTAAATGTGGTATGTTCTCCAATTTGTTTATCGACATTGGCGATCAGCAAAGTATAGAAAATGATTTGAGTACTTATAGCTCTCATCTTCAAAACATGAAGAATTTCCTGTTGAATGCTAATAAACAGACTTTGTTTTTGATAGATGAATTTGGAACGGGAACAGAGCCAAGATTTGGTGGTGCTATTGCCGAATCAATTTTGGAAGAACTTTACGGTCAGAAAGCTTTTGGAGTGGTTACCACCCATTACGACAACATCAAGAACTTTGCGGTAAAAAATCAGAATGTGGTCAACGGTGCCATGAAATTTGATGAGCGAAATTTAGAACCACTTTATGAATTGGAAATAGGCAAGCCTGGCAGTTCATTTGCGATAGAAGTAGCCGAAAAAATGGGCATCCCTCCTGCTATTTTGAAAAATGCCAAAGGTAAAATCGGTACTGAAAGGGTGAATTACGATAAGCTTCTCAATCAATTAGGAAAAGAAAAAAAAGAGCTTGAAGCAAAAATTAAAGAGATTCAAAAAAGAGAAAGCCACTTGGAAAAAAGTGCCCAAGATTATGATGAATTAAATGAGTTCTTAAAAGCGCAGAAAAAACAAATCATCATTGAAGCCAAGCAAGAGGCCAAATCCATTATTAAAGAAGCCAATAAGCGAGTGGAGCAAGCCATAAGGGAAATAAAAGAATCACAAGCGGAAAAAGAGCGCACCAAAAAAGCCCGTAAACAACTGAGTGACTACGATCAAAAAATGGAGCCTCCAATTGAGCACAAACCTGCTAAGGCTTCAAAGCCAAGCTTTCAGTCAGCAGAAGGTAAAATAAAAATTGGGGATTATGTAAAAATTAAGGGACAGGATACCATTGGGGAAGTCTTATCACTTGGACAAAAAGAAGCTGAAATCATGCTAGGTGAATTAAAATCCAAGATCAAGCTAAACCGACTGGAAAGAATGTCCAAAACGGCCATCAAAAAGGAGAAAAAGAAAAGTTATTCAGGTACTTCAACCGGAATGGTGGAAAGAAGTACTCAATTCAAGCATCAGATTGATGTTAGGGGCATGCGAGCAGAAGAAGCCATTCAAGCTGTGGATAGATTTATAGACGATGCGATGGTCTTAGGCTATAATGAAGTCAGCATTTTACACGGTAGAGGCGATGGAATTTTAAGGAGGTTTATTAGGGATTACTTAAAGCAATACAATTATGTGAAATCTCTAAAGAACGAACATGAGGAAAGAGGTGGCGATGGAATTACCTTAGTTACATTGAGTTAGGAATATTATTAATAAATTCCATAAAAAAGTTTTGTTTTAAAAAACTAAAATCCCTTTCTTTGCACTCGCTTAAGGGAAAAGCGGTTAATTTTCCCACTTTTACATATAGATTTTGGTCCGTTAGCTCAGCTGGATAGAGCAACTGCCTTCTAAGCAGTAGGTCTCAGGTTCGAATCCTGAACGGATCACGCTTACAAAGCCTATTCAAACATTTTGGATAGGCTTTTTTTATGTGGTTAGCGAAAAATCGTTAGTTTTGTTGGTGTAATCATGTCGAAATCATGTCGAAGCTATGAGTCAAAACATCGTTAATATTTCTGCGAGATCTCTTAATAATAAAGTAAGAAAGGACGGCTATGTAGCTATTTCACTTTATATTAGGAAAGGTAAAGAACAAAAATCTTATCCTACAGGATTAAAAACACTTCCTCAGCATTTCAGTAATGAAAAAGGAGAATTTACGGGACCTAAAGGAGATGTTATAAAGCTAAATGCTAAGCTTAGACAAAAAATAGCTGAAATTGATGCTATAGTAATGGAGTTTGATGAAAGCATTCAGGATTTTAGTCTATCCTATCTTATTGACAAACTCAATAATCCTAAACTTACTTACTTTAAAGAATTTGCTGACCGTGCTTTGCAAAAGGAAGGTAAAAGAGTAGCCTATAAAACTTGGCTTTATAACCGTGAACGGCTCAATGCTATTCATAAACTATTTCCTGAATTGAAATTGACTGAGATTAATGTTCAGTTGCTACAAGAGATTAAAAGCATTTTTGAAATAAAAGGCCTTAAAAAATCTACTCTAAATAGAACTTATGCGGTGCTTAATAAATATGTGCGGATTGCAAAGGCTGAGAGATTGATTAAAAAGAATCCTTTTGATGAGTTTAAGATTGGTGCTGATAATAAAACGGATATTGAATATTTGACCCAACATGAAATTGATTTAATGGAAAAAAATCTTTCTCAATATAATTCCAGACAGTATTCTACGGCTATTCATTTTTTACATTCGTGCTATACGGGTTTAAGGGGTGTGGATAGTAGGCAATTTGACCCGGATGAACATGTGAAAGATGGATTTTTAAGGATGACACAAGCGAAAACTGGATTAAAGGTAAATTTACCTTTAAATGATAAGGCTAAAAAACTACATGCTGAAATCACAAAAGTTAACTTAAAAGTGAAGGTTCATCGTATTTCTACTGATTTGAAGGAAATTATTCAGATCTGCGGAATACATAAGCATATTACTTTTAATTGTGCCAGGCATAGTTTTGCTATTAATTCATTGATTAAGGGTGTGCCATTAGAAGTGGTAAGTGAATGGATGGGGCATACTAATATAAGTACAACTCAAATTTACGCTAAGGTGGTGGATAGCTTGAGTAGTGATGAAATGAAGAAATGGAATGTTTCTAAAAACGATTGGCTAAGCGTGGGATTTGAAAATGAGAATGGCCAATATAAAATTAAGATGTTGATTGATGGGAATGAAGTTTATTTGCCAAAGCAGTTTGAAGGATTAGAAGAGGCTAAGGGATATGTGGTTAAATATTTGGCTGATTTTATTGCTTAGACAAAGCACAAGCGAGACGCTTGCGCTAGCGTTACCTTGATATTTCAGAATCGGCTTCTATTTCTGCCAGTACTTCCATGGCTTCATTTGCTTTGGAGGCTGAATAGTTTACGTGCAAATTGGTTGCCCATGATTGGACCGCCTGTGTATATTCACGCATGTCTGTTCTTAAGCTTTGGACTTCCTGTCTTAGTTCTTGAATGCCTTGAGTACTTTGCTCGGTGGTTTGCTCTCGGTTGCTTCTGGCTGCGGATAATGCTCCGGCTGTGGTGCCACCATCTTCAAAGGCTCTACCTTTGCGAATGCGCTCTCCTTCTAACCATCTAAAAGTATCTGCATATTTAGGGTTTTTGATCATCCAGTTAGGTCCTACCCATTCGGGGCCTGCTTCACCTATTACTCCAAAATTATTAGAAGCCATTCCACCGCCAGCAAAAGAACCTATGTCATTTAGAAGTGTTCCGTCAGGCATTACGGCCGTTCCCCCTAGCATGGCTAGTTTAGTTGTGGCTCCGCCTTTAGCGAATTGCTGGGATTCTACCTGGTCAATGGCTAATGCAGTTCTACCCACTGCTATGCCTGTTTGAATTCCTGCAAGCACCACACCTGCGGGGCCAAGAGAGGAATAACTCGCCCAGATGCCTGCTATTTCCTTCAATCCATCAATTATTATTTGTCCTTTTTGAATTCTTTTTTGCTTTTCAGCCGCTTCTTTCTGCTTAGCAACTTTTTGAGCTTCAAGTTGTGTAATTTTATTAGCGTTTTGTTCACGTGCATTTTCATCCTCTGAAAGTGCCTGAATTCTTCTGTCTATTCCGCTCAGCTCTTTATTCAAATTATTGTCTATGACATCTAAAGCTAGATTAGACATCATTTGAATAGTGCCGTAGGTTTCTTGAGCAATTTGTTTCCTTAAAGCTGCTTTTTCCTGTTCATATCGAATTTCCTCAGCTCCTTTTTCTTTTTGAATGTCTAATAAGTTTTGCTGAAGCTGTTGATATTTATCAGATTCTGTTAAGCCTGCTTCTTCAAGCAATTGCATTCTTGTTTCTGTGAACAAACGTTCCTGTTCCAGACGGATTAAATTCTTTTCGTGCTCAGCTTCCAAGGATAGTTCAAACTTTTCTTGATCACGCTCATTGAGTTGTTCTTCCCAGCGTTCCATTTCCTCAATTTCAGCCAATAGATTTTCTTCTTTTTGAGCACTTAAAACCTCGTTTTTTTGCTGTTCAAATTCCTGTTGTTTTAGTAATTCCTGTTGGTTGAATTGGTCAATTAAGGCTTGTTTTTGTTCTTGATTAAGCTTTTCGCTGTTAAGTATTTCGTCTTTTTGATTTTGAATGGCTTGTAATTCTCTCTGCTGTTTTAATTGAAGTTGAGCAATCTCTTTATTTGCTCCTTCAGCCATTAAGGATACTTTCAAATCTTCCACGGCTTGGGTAGCCTCTAAATCCCATTGATTATAAGCTTCTTGTGATGCCCTGATTTTTGCCAGTCTTTCTTCTTCTCTTTTTATGGCTGCCTCATTTTCTTTTTTACGTTCTGTTTCAATGGATTTTAAAACTGAATTTTCCAGAACTCGAACAGACATACGCTTTTTGGCTGCTTGGGCTTCAAAATTTGTGCGTTCTGCAATTAATCGAGCTAACTCTAATTCATCTTCACGGGAGGTGTCATTTAAAGAATGTTCTAATTTCATTCTCTCGATTTTTAAATCTAAGAATGACTGCTCTTCTGCAAGCAATTGGTTTTGTGCTGCTGCTGCTTTTCTAGCATTTTCTAATCGTACTTCTTCAGAATTACTAACATCATTGGCCAGTTCTTTGGATCTATTATACTGTACATTTAATTCTGCTCTTGATTTAGTAAGTTCAATTTCTGTTTTTTCAATTTGTTTGGTTAGTTGATCAAGCCTAGTTCCTGCATCTATTCCAGATTGAACACTTTCTGCAAATTCTTTACCTAATGATTTTGCACCAGATGAAACCTTATCAAATGCTTTTTTCATTTTATCAGTACCATTAGTTATACCGGTCTGCATTTGAATAAAGCCATCACCCATTTCTTTCAGTCCCTGTTTCCAGTCCTTAGAAAATAGTTTTTTAACACCAGCAAACATTACCCCAAATGATTTAATCCTATTCATCACCTGGTCTTTAAGAAAATCCAATAAATCTTGAAGGGTCTTTTTAGGATTTGAAACTGCTTCTGATACTAAATCCCAACCCTTAACTAAATTATCAAATATGAATTTACCTAATTTTTGGACTACTCCTATAAGTGTTTGGAAAACTGCTTTTAATGGACGTGTAACCGCTGTCACCTTATCCATTCCTTCTTGAGTAGATGTTAGGTAAGAAATAAGAGAGCCTACTACAATCAATAATGCTCCGATTCCCGTAGATGCAATGGCTAATTTTAGGATTCCAAATCTTTTGGAAAGTGCGCTAACGAAACCTCCTGTTTTGCCGATTTCGTTTCCTATCATTTGAAATTGACCACCAAAAGGCATTATTTCAGCAAATGATTTGGTTAAATCTGTAGTGGCTTTTTGGGTGCCGTACATTTCGTCTTTCACACCTTTCATTCTGCCACGAACATCCTTTAGTTGCTTGGATTTCTCAACAAATTCTTGTGAATTGGCTGGTAATTTTTTCAGCTGATTATCTAAGATTCTGGCTGAGGCTGCCATATCTTTAAAGGAAGCATTGAATTTGCTTCCGTTTGCGATAATCTCTATTTTGCGCTGTTCTTGATTAGATGCCATGCTGGTTTTAATTCTTCAGCAATTAGCATTAATAAGGCAAGGTTTTGGAAGACAATTTTAAAGCCCTATTGCTTTTTATCAGGGAGCACAAGCGAGACGCTTGCGCTAGCGTTAACAGTGCTAGAATTTAAGATTTATCTTATTGTTTCCCTTTGTTCCTTTGCTTAGTTTGATTTGAGCGTCATCTGCAAATTTTGATGTTAGTATTTCTTGAAATGTGTAGGCTTCTCTTGAGACTGATTTTAACCAAGGCTTTCTTTTTCTTTGGCTTCCAGCTAGCTTTGCTGCAGCACCTTCTCCTTTCTCAACTCCATTTCCTACACCATAATGAGGAAATATTCCGTAATATTGATAAGCAATTGTGGCTTTATAAGTGTCTCCACCACTCAATTCTTCTACTGAGCCTTTGATGGATCGAAATAATTCACCGCTGTCTTTAACATCTAGCTTGCTAATTCTTTGCTGGATTAATGGGACAGCTTTTTTGAGCCATTCTTCTGCCGCTTTTTTCTTAATATTTTCCATTAGTAAAGCACACGTTTTAGCCTGACCGATGTTTTGGAGAGTCCACGCTGACTGGCTTGAGCGGAGAAGCTTTCTATAAGGTATTTTACATGGTTATCCATTATTTTACTGTCTAGGTCTAAGTTAAGGAAATCAATAATATTGAAGTCGATTTCTTTTTCTATGGTTTCGGTGTATTGCTCAAAGCTTAAATACTGGCTGTAAGCTCTATTGACTAAGCCGTTTTGCAGGCCCCAACGCAATGAGGTATCATTAATTTCATAGTGGCCACGAGGGTAATCGTTTCCTAAACTATCCTGTTCGATACCTTTAAAGAATATGATTCTTAAATTATCCTTCCTTTTGCCTAGTTCAAATTCATCTCCTGATCCTTGCATCTCAACGGATGGAATATGCCAGTTCCTGGCGTTTACTGAATCTTCATGGAAGGAAGTTGCCAGAGTTGATGCTGAAGTCTGAATTTTAAGCTTTCCGTTGCCTTCTCGATAGGTCAACCAATCCGCTGATTTACTTAATTCGTCATTGCTATCTTCCTGCTGAGTGAATTCTACTCCATCGTATTGGTTAGGAATGATTTTAGAGGGTCTTTCAGAAGATACCCTGCTGACATCTTTAAAGCTATTATTCTCAAAAGCATTGTTAAGCGGAATAATCTCGACTGTTTTTTGCTGTGAATTGATTTTGAAATAAAGTCCGAAAAGGATTTGGATTTCAATGAGGAAAGCGGTGATTTTCATATCCGGAAGGTGGTCGGAAATGTTCATCAATGATTTAAAAACATTGGTGCCAGCTGACAATTGATCTAATGATACGGTATTGAATACAACGGCACTTTTTGCCTCAATAGTGTCTTTCCAGTTTCCTAAAATTGTGTAGCCCGGTTCTGAAAATATTTGATTTAATACGCTTAGCAAAAATGGGAATGGAACTCTTGTATGCTTATTAACACCTCCTGAATTGTCAACTAAAGCCCCATTTTGATAGTAGTTGATATATCCTTCATAATCTGGGTTTTTATCACCGTAAAATGATGGGTTTTTAACGGGGAAAAACACATAATCGGCATCAGGATATTTCTGAGTAGTATTATAAGCTACTGCTTCATCTATAAAATTGAGGTCGCTTAATTTTTTGTCAGAAAAGAATAGGCCAAGATCACCGGCTGAGCTGTTAAAGCTAAATTCGAAATTAGATTTTCCAATCTCTTTTAATTTAATAGTACCTTTTTGCCATGGTAAATTATTAATGTAAGAGGTTACGTTATTATAAATAGTTTGTCTATTGTTTAGATTCAATAGTTGCGGAAAGCCAAATTTCTTCATATTAGGCTTTGACTGTAGGGCTGAAAAATCATAAACTTTAGTACCTGGAATAGTATTCCTAAAAAGCAAAGGGTTTTTGCCTTCAATAGTCAATGATGCGTTTTTCGCTATATTGATGAATTGATTATCTACCTGAAATCCTATCATAGTGATGGCGTGTAATTTTTAATAGGTGGTTTTATCACTTCAAATTCAACTGGGATAATCTTTTCAAAATCATCTTCAACATTATTGCTAAAATTAAGCCGAACAGGAACGAACTCATTTTTCACGATTTCATATACTGATTCGCTTAAAATAAATGGGAAAAGATGTTCTATTTCTTCTTTTGTTTTGAAGCCTGCAAACACCTTATCGTCCATATTGCCCGTTTTCCTAACTACTTCCTCTTTAGTGTCTGTTGGCTTGAATTTAACGCCCAGATTCTTTTGAATTACTTCTTCTTCGGTGGATAGCTTTAGTTCTGAATTACTGTTAAAACCTTCAACTGCCCATACTCCAAGCGTGTTAAGGTATAGGAATTGCCTTTTAACTTTGTTTTGCTCTACATTGTATTGAAATTTATCCAATATCAACTTATCGTTTTGATCCAATATGGATATTTGATAGCTTTTTATTGTTTTGGAAGGAAAATAGTCGTCTAATCCTAATTGTATGATTGAAGAAGGAAATTGATATACTTCAAAAACTATAGGGGCTTCAATCTGGTTTAATAAAGACGTTTCGTAGAAAGTTCCATCCGTATAATTAATTTTGACTTCAAATTTGATGGCATCTAAGGCCGAGACTAAGATAAAAGAAAGGAAATCATACTGATTTTGGAATATTGTTTTTTGATTTTTGTTCCAATTGAACCAAATACCTCTTGAGCCATCAATCAATTGATTGAAGAAATTTCCTTTTGCATATTCGATATCCGAAAGGCCTCCTTTAATTACATAAAAGATATTAGCCTGTGTGAATTGTCCCTCAGCTGGTGGATTGCCAAATTTTTCAGTATATCGAAGGCGATATCTTAGGATAGAATCTTTCTTTAATGATATACTGGCATTAGATAAAGAGGGTAATTCATTATCGAAATAAGCGTCTAATGCTGCGGACACATCAAAGATAGTTTCCCCATTTTCATCTGCAGGTTGTTCCAGTGTAATTATTTTAGTTAGATTATCGCTTAAATAATCCTGTTCTACTTCTACTTCACACACAAATGATAAATTAGGCTTTGTTTCAGGATTTTCAGCCGATAATTCCAGTATAACAGGGTTTTTAGAAAATTGAAATTCAGCAGACTCCAAATTAATGGTTACTTGAGCTTGATTTCCTTGTGAATCAGTAACCACAACGGTATAAATACCTGGTGAAAGGTTGGTTCTATCTTCCGTCTGCGCTCCATCGCTCCACTGATATACATAGCCTGGCACACCACCAGTAACCGTTAAGTCTATATTGAAACCTTCTATATCTACTTCAATATTGATAGGGCTTGGCTCATTAAAAGATTGATATTGCCCTAGAGCATTTCCAAAACCCTCATCAAAATCATTGAATTTTAATAATAGTATATTCTCAGCAGACGGGATGGTTAGTAGATCACTCGAATTATCGGACTTTTTGTATCTGATTAAATAGTTTTCATAATCAAAATCAAAGCGAGCCTGAGTCAATAAGATATAAATATATTCACTGTCTTCCTCGGTTTGAACTGCATAATTTGAAAAACTACTTTCCGTTCCAAGTGGAAAGCTAAATATTTGTGTTTTTTCCAAGTCATTATCCAAGGAATAGAGTACAAAATCACCGGTATCAAATTGAACCGCTCTTAACTCAGATCCCACAAAGTGATATCCAAATAAACGTTTGGGAGTGTCGTTCAATGCGGTTCTATCAGTTGTCCATCCAGTACCGTCATTTTTATAGAGTGTTTCAGGTCCACCTAAAGCTCCGCCAATTTCAGCAGCAACATAAAGTGCACCATTATATAAAGTCCAACCTCTTAAGGCATCATTGTTGCCAAATAATTCACTAGGTGGGTCGTTAGAATAAACAGGGGTGTCATCAATTGACCAAATCCCTCCTATATCCTTAAAATTACCTAAAGAATCTATTCTTTGAGATCCAATAATATATAGCCTGTTGTTAAAATTAATGATACCCCATAATTTCCTGAAATCAGGGATTTTTCCAATAATTCGTCCTGAAGTTCTACTTAATTGATCTCTTACAGTTCCATAACTGCTATCAAGCCTAGTTTCAAAACATACCAATTTGCCATTAAAAATGATAGGAAAGGCTACTGATCCACTAGGAGCAGTATAAAGAAGTGAAAATTCAGTTGCAAATTGAGGCCGTTCATATATTTTGTTTTCAACTCCTACATATAAGGTTTCATCCACTCCCTTAGCTGTGGCATAATTAAGGCGGTCTTCAAAAGAAAAAAGTTCGTATAAATTGATAGCCATTATATCTCGTTAAATTGATCTGGTTTGAATGCTAATTTTGATTCGGCTGAAATATTGATGGCCACATGAAAGCGAGTGCCATAGTAGCCGTCCAGTATTTTGCCTATTTTTTCATTTTCATTGGCTGAGTGCTCTAATATGCCATCGCCCATGTTTTCCAAGTAGTAATTATCCAGCCATCCGAGCAGTTCTTCACCAATACGCTCAGTTTTATCAAATACTTCTTCCTGGTTATTGAAATTGTCTTCTTCCACCTTATCCAGAATGATAAAAGCCCCCTGCATTACTTTTCGCTTGTTGTCACGGTTTTTGGCCACATAATCCACCACATAGGATTGCAATAGCATGAATGGAGTGGCTAAAGTGCTTTCGATAGCGGTTAAAAACTCCCTTATTTCTGCATGGCTGTTTAAATAAGGATCTCTATTGAGGACAATTCTCGCAAAGTTGGTTTTGTCGCTGTTAGGATCGTGCAAAATGTCTTTGTGCGCAATAGCCAAATTGCGGAAAGCAGTGGTGTAGGTGCTATGTGATTCAATCAACTTCATTTCTTCTTATTTTTGCGTTCCCAATCTTCCTGGTCCTTCAGGTCAATTTGCATGCTTAGAAAAATCTCGTGCATATCGTTTTCCATTACTTCTTTAATTTTACCGAAGCGGTCGCCTGTCATGCGCATGAAGGTTTCCGGCCAGCCGTAATTTTCAACAGATTGGGCTGTTTTTTTGGTAAAAACACGGTCGTAGGTGTCTTCAATTTCCTTTCTGCAGCCACGATAGAAGGTATAAATCGCCATTTTCTTCCATTTATTAAGCTTTGCAATGGTTTTGGCTCTCTTTTCTACTGAATGTGTGTTGAAAGCCTCTCTCAAATCACCATCATAATCGGGTGCATCAATGCTTTTATTAGGGTCTTTTTTTCGGTATAAACAAGCAATGAGCAGGTCTAAATCTTCCTCTTTTTTGCTTTTATAGTAGTTTAGGAAGTGATAATCCGCTTCTGAGAACTCCGCAGCATTGACATTGCCCATTGCATCGGAAGGACCAAGTAATGTTTTCCCTTTTACCCGTATTTTCGGAAAGAAATTGCGGGTAATGACTGATTTTTCGGAGGCTATCCAATCAAACAGCCATTGGAGCTGTACCCGCTGAATAAGGTGCATTCGCAACCAAAGCAATAGGCTTGTTTTGCTTAAGTACATGGTGATCATGGCTCGCTGGATGTGTTCGCCTTTGATCATGTATAATATTTGATGAATCCTTAAGAATTGCTTGGGTGTGAGTTCGTCCCAGCGTTCCGGATAATGAATTTTTTTAGTTTTGATGCCTTCTGACTTCTTTTTAAGCCAGTTTGGTTTGAAAGGCCATAATGTGTAAGGTATTTTTAGCTCCAAATTTCCCATGTATCAAAAATGAGGAATGGGAAGGGGATTTTGGAAGACAATTTTATTGCCCGCTAGCCCCCGAAGGGGGAATTAAGCACGGATTAAATATTTTGCTATATTTGTATTATGAATGAGGAAGAAGTAAAAAATAAATTAAAAGAGAACAATCTTAATTGGAATGACTTTATGAAATGGATGCAGGGACAGACTATTTCTACAGATAAAGAAGGGAATGCTAAGTTTTTTACTTATGATGTGAATAGATTTATAAGTCAGTCTAATTAAAGATGAAAGAATAAGGACACGCGCTAAGAAGCGCGCGCCAGCGA
This sequence comes from Marivirga sp., assembly GCF_051117495.1. Classification (NCBI taxonomy): domain Bacteria; kingdom Pseudomonadati; phylum Bacteroidota; class Cytophagia; order Cytophagales; family Marivirgaceae; genus Marivirga; species Marivirga sp. The sequence continues at coordinate 201,642 of NZ_JBNPEF010000028.1, forward strand.
TGATAATTCGTGCTTCAATTCTTGATGTCTTTTAAATAAGTGTGGATCATGATTTTTTTTAATGCAGATATAATGTTCTATTTGCCACATCTCTACATTTAATTTTTCAATTTTCTTCTTTAATTTAATCTTAGAGATGTATTCCTTTATCCAATAATTATATATTCCTTGAGCCCATGAATATGCATAAACCAAAGTCATTATTAATATTCCCCATTGCTCATTGATTATGGTGGTGTAAATCCAGAACGGTTGACCTAAAAAGCCTAAAATATATCCCCACCTCTTCCACTCTTCTTTTCTTGATACAAACCAAATTGCGGAAGCTCCAAATATCATTATTGCTATCTGTGAAATCATGATTAAAATATTTTAGTTTGAATATTTACTGAATGTGTATTGTTTAGCAAGCCATAACTATAGCCATACTGCAGTTTACCTAGTCTTAGATTTATGGATGGCCCAATTTCAAAGTAATTAGGAAAGGCTGAGCCTTGGAGGCCACCATAAAGATTCCATCTGGGTAGTTTGGTGATTTCTACTGTTTTGGTGATAGTTCCGATTTTGGTATTATTGATTTGTGGGATTTTAACATCTCCTGAAAAGGATATTTGTTCTAAAAATCCGCTTACATCTGCCGACCAGATAATATTTCCAAAATCCATAGCGTACATGCCAGTATAATGGCGTAGGCTATCAGTTCTATTTTTGATAGGAATTGAGACTTGAACATATTCGGGTTTATAAATGGTGTCGTTTAATGGAAATGGAATCCATATAGTATCATTCATTTTTACATAATTCCATGTAGTGTCTGAAATGGTGATTTTTTCACGCTCAATCAGTGCATTACGACTGCAATCGTTTAGAAAGAACGTCATGATAACTATGATTATTACTATGTATAGGAGGTCTTTAAGGTTCATTTTATTAGTATTTGTGCATTTGTTCAGGTGGTTTCATTTCTGAATATCTATTGTCTGATTTTTGACTATGATTTTGCTTTATAGATTGCACTACCTGATTAGTGGAAAATCCTACTGCTCCGCCTGCTACGACTATCCAAGCAATGTCAGGAAATACCTGATTAGCGGTTGGATGCTCTTTTTTCACGGAAGCAGTAAAAAGTATCATGAACAGTAAAAATGTTAAACATGCTAAAATGCTTACTTTTTTACTTGATAATTTGCCGTCTGCTCCTTCTAGTGAAGCTGAAAACCATTTTATAAATTTCATCTTTTATAGCCTTCAAATTCGAAATGAGGTAAGTCCATGAAATTCTGATCGCTGATAATTTCGCCATCTCCGTCCCAATTTCCGCCCCATCTAAAAATTATACCTAATTCATCAGCACATGAAAGGATTACTCCTGCAATTAATATTAAGTGGTCTTTATCCCAGGTGGCTTGACGATTTACCCAGCCATAAATATCGACTGCATTGGATGGTTTTTTATTGTGTTCACTTTTCTTATTAACTCCATCAACATAAGTAATGATATGACCGGGTTTCGTTCTTCCTTGTGAATATAATTCTTGCTGTTCTTCGACTGATCTGTGTCCTTTTGATATGCCGAAATCTATAGGGCTTCTTTGAATAGCTAATTTCATTACTTGCTGAATTTCTTCTCTGCAAGTTGATAGCTTTTTTATTGAGGTGCTTCCAAATCGATACATAGTCTTAATTTTTACCTTCTAAAAAATATTTTGCATTAGAGAATAGGTTGATTAATTCTTTAGATTTATAGTTTAAAAATGCTTTTTCCTTTGTTGTTAGTACTCTCGATTGGTGCTCTCTTTGGATTATTAGCAAAACCAAGGTATCAGCCACCCAATCTATTTTTGAAATGAAAAATTCAACTCCATAGCCTGTGTTATACATTAATCTTAGACCATTATTTTTATCAAAAGTCTTGGTTACATCATCTATATGTACATAGTCTTCATCAAGCACTTTATTTATAATTGGAAACCAATCAAAATCAATCTCCCTGTTTTTCCATTCATGCTTTATTTTAGGAATTATTGAGTCTTTTCTATATTCAGATTTTATAGTTATTTTCTTGTCATTAATTTCATTCATTGCCTTTCCGCTATCATGAATGGCGGTTATATGCACATAGCTACAATTATAATCCTGTCCAATATGAATCACATTATTATAGATTTGCTCTACATTTTTAAAGCTGTTGACTGTATGTCTTCGATCAGAACTTCTTTTCTCATTTATTTTGTATTGTGTATATTTATTCCATATAAATTTTGCTAACCCTATAGTTCCTGCAGAGCTAAATAAAATCTTTAATAATGCAATCCAATCATTTGTAGTCATTGATTTGGGGTTTTGGTTATCCTAGGTAAATATTTGAATCTTCGTTTTGCTCATAGCTTGAATCTCCGCCTATTGGTGTGTAATAGTCGGATTCGTAATAAATTTGGAATAATGTTTCTTTAGCATTGCTGTCTAAATATCGCTTTGCTATATGCAATGAGTTATTACCTATCGCCATAAGGCTATTATGCTTCATCCTGAATAAGTCAGGATTTACAGGCGTTTTGCTTTCGCCTTCAGAAGACTTGCTGACTACTGAAATTGCATCATTCTCAATAATAATAGGGAGATGCTTCATGGCTTCTGCTAAGGTCAGGTTTGCAAGTGCTACTCTTAGATGTTTTAAGACTGTTTTTTCGTCTGAATTAGGCTCTTCTTTAGTGGCTATATTTTCTAAGAACTCAAAACCTACTTCATCGACTATGGTGGTATTTTCGATATAATCGAGGTATTGTCTTAATGCTTGGAATGTTAATGGGCTTCCAGAAATAGAGGCTAAGTCATCAAATTTCTTATAGTCGGAAATCAAAAGGCTGTAGCTTTTGATTATGGAGTTATCCCAATTGCCTTCACCTGAAAGCATCACTAAAAGCTGATCAGTTGCTATTAGTGCATTTTTAAGCAGATATTGACGGGCTTCTTCTTTTTGATAGCGATAAGCTGATTTTTTGGAGGTATCTTCATTTCGCTGAACTCCTGTATCACTGATTGATACTTGAATGATGTCAATAGCTGTTCCAAAAGTCTTGTTAATGATTATTGTACGACATTTATCAATGATTTCCTGCCTTTTTTCTTCCTGCTCAGCTGGTAATGCCGGGTTAGGGTCATTTGTCAGATAATCGTAATAGATTTGACCTAAAATATCAATTTTTAGGCTGTTTTCTTGAATAGTGAGTTCAGGCTTTACTTTTTTGAAGGTGAAAGCAGCGGTTAAACTTACATAATCTTTAAAATCTATATTTTCAGTTACTAATTTCATGATGCTTGCTGCTGATTTTCCTCTAATGGGTCTGATTCTCTATTTTCTTCTACTGTAGGTGCTTTGGAAGGCTTTTCTTCTTCAGCTGGTGGTCGCTTTGAGCGAATGGTGTAGATTTGACCATCCCTGCCAAATTCATTATACTCAAAAGCGAATTGGTAAGGGCTTAGCACTATATCTTGATGTGGCTTAATTATATTTTTGTAAATATTGTAAGCCACTCTCTTATCTGAGCCACTTCCGCCTGTTCCTTGACTGCCTGGTTGCTGACCTATAATGGTTGGATCCATTCCGAGGGCATACATTAAATGAGAGCTTGCTTCGTTTGAATCTTCGATATGAATTCCTGATTTAAGCTTATTGTCAATTGCAGTAATAGTCCAGCCCGGATATTCCTTCTGAAATTGCGGATCTGAAAATTTAGTTATCATTAGAGAGTTACCAGCGTTTTCACTGCCCTTCATAAACTTTTCAAAACGCTCTAATTCCTTCTTTTGAATCTTGATTTTTTCCTTACCCGCTAATTTGTTGAAATCAGGGTATTTCCATTCCCACCATGCTGAGGCTACCTCAATCATGTATTTCATGGTGATTTGGTTCTTAAATAGCGCCTTTTTAAATACAGGAATAGCAGTAGCCACCTCTAACCAACCAGATTTACGGACACTTTCCCAATCTGCTAAAGCATAGAAATTTTCTAACTCAGTTGGGTATGATAGCGGGTATATATACTTATAAGGCTTTTGAGTTAATAGATCCTCCTTAGTATCATAAGGATTCATTGCATCTACAGCAATCACTGATTTATGCTGCTCATTGAATGCGTTTTCCCACTCAGCTGATATATAGCATTTACGGACAATCCCTTGATTATCCTGTTCTGACCACCTGCATTGAGGGGCTTTCTTGAACTCTATTGATTTGATAGTCTTTCTATCAACAGATAATACTATCTCAGGGAATGCATTAAAGAACCAATATATATCTCTATAAGCTTTAATAAGGTTAGTAGATACTCTATTTGCCCTTAGCCATTTCTCTACTACTGGGTCATAGCAGGTTTTAAACTCTACTCCCTTAGCAGTCTCTTGATATATACCATACTCAATACCCTGGTCATAAGCTATTCGGCTCTGCTTATCTATAGTGGTAGCAATGATACCATTGGCTCTACCTTCTTTGAGTGCTCGCTGAGGGAATAAGTTATCAATACCCCATGGGATAACCTTACCCATCTTATCGGTCACATCTTTACTAACCTTTAAATGTGTAGGTCTTTCCTCTTTGGTTCTAACGATAGTCTCTAATTCAGAGGAATAACTAACGTTTGCAGTATCATTAATAACTATACTCATATCAATCTATGACCATTTATATCTTTAATAAGGAATAAGTGCACGGTTATGGTGCGCTTATTGGGTAGGTTAAACTTTCGAATAGGATCTGGGTAATAATGTCCATCGCATTGGATGTCATCATAGTGAATGATTTCACCGCCAGTCTTACGGTTCTCATCTGCAGTGCAGAAGGTAGCTGAAAACTTCTGGCCTGAATCAATGACATCTAAAGCTTCATCCATTTGCATTGTTAACATGCAAGCAATTAACTATTGATTCATCACGATTCGGAAGACAATTTTTAATAAAAATATTTTCTCATTCGTATATGCTTTAAAAAGCTACGCAATTGCTAAAACTCCACAGAACATGGTCGGGGCACACTCTGACACGTTTATCGGCTTTCGGGTTGGTTGCTATACTAACTATTTGTATAACAACTATATATATAAAATTTTTTCTAATAGATTACATCTATGAAAGAAGGCATGTTCACAAGCTTATCTGAGAAGAGATCTACCACATGCATATCACATGTATCGGAAAAGTGGGTAGCTTCTTCTTGCGGAATGAGCTCGTTCTTTTCGCTGCTTTTGTTTTTTTCGATTCCTGTCTTTCCTTCTTTGACTGGGGCGTTTTCCATGCTGACCAGTGCATCTTTACAGTTATCCAAATTGAATTGAATATCTGGCATGTTGGGTTCTTCTTTTTTAAGGATCTTATTCCAAAGCAAATATTTATTCTGATGGCTCATTGCAGCGCCCTTGGTTGCCATTTCTACGGTCCAGCCGTTTTTTTCTAAAATCTTAGCGAACTGCTCAGCATAAGTTTCTTTTGAATTTGCTACACGGCTATTCCCTGTGTGGTCATACAAAAAGCGTACATGCTTCTCTGGATGGTGACGGTAATAGTCGCAAAAGTCTTGTGCTAAATCATCAAGGTTTTTAGGATGCTTGACATATAGAGATTTTAAAAACCTTAAAATATTTTTGATATCATCATACTGAGAAACAGTGAGGCAGTTTATTTTTGCTCCCCAATCGGCTGCAATGGTGAGTGGCTTCAATGGTGCTACATCTGAATCCCAGCGGGAATCGGAAGATTGCACTACTGATGAATCCCAATCATGACCTTGCATAAAGGTATTATTGTTGGTATTTTTATAGGTGTGCTTCTCTCGGCTGAGGGCTGGATAAAATCCTTCGTCTGTTTGCTCCGGATAGTAGTTCAGGATTTCCACTAAGAATTTGAATTCGGTTAAATCCCTTCTTTGTGATTGTATGTATTTTATTCCGACATTTTGAATATTGTCGAATATATCGAACTCATTATAAAATATACCTCCCTTTGATTTGCTTGCAAACCACTTGATCTGTGCTTTTAGCTCTATGATTTCTTTCCAAAGAAGCTTTCTTTCTTCTACTATTTTGGTATCAATAAACTTAAGCTGATTTTTAACCAGTCTCTTTTTAATGGATTTATAATCTATGCCTTTCTTTTCGTAATATTTCGCATAATCAAATAGCCACTTTCCCTGTGAACCGTAGGCCATGGAAGAAAAGAGGAATAAACCATGATGATAAGGAAGGTGTTTGAAAAATTGGTCGTTTCCTCGGTTGGTGGCCAACACGTTATCGCCTAATCTCTCACGATTTAACAGCAAGGCTTCATCTCCAATTACGCCATCAATGTTTAGACCACGGGATGAGCCACCGTTTGGATCTAAAGAAACCAAATGGAAACCACAACCATTGCGGAAAATCATATAATGTTCGTATGTACCAGGTGCTTCGAAGGGTTTTGAAAATCCTGAATTTGCTGGCGGTCTTTTCTTTATGTAGTAATCTACATTTTCATGATAGCCAAAATATTCTAATGCTCTTTTTGTAGAAGGCAAAGTTCTGGTTAAGATTTGCCTATAGGTTTCGCCCACTATTGTCCAGCTGGAGCGTGGCATAGTTTCCACCACCATTTTGATGAGCCATGCAATAATAAATGACTTACCGGTACCACGGGACCAGAAACTCATGGCCACTAATACCCTGTTAAGATGGATAACTAATAATTCTTGGGCTCTATTAAGCTTTATATTATTAACCAGCTTCATCTTCTTCCTCTTCTTCCATTAAAACTGACTCAATATCAATGGTATTCAAGCCTTCTTTGTGGATGGTATCGGCTATGCTGTTGAAATCATCTTCATTTAGCTCGTGGATTTTGTTCATATCCACCGCTTTTCGAGTGCCTTCACCGCTATTAATGACCAATACATTGGTGATTTGCTGTGGTTTTTCCTCTGGTGTGTCGGGTAATTCGGCTATAATCTTATTAAAAGTATTCAGGGCTTTAATGTATTGCTCTAAATCTTTATCCCTCAATGCCCATCGAATGGCTTCGATTGCCATATCCATCGCCATTTTTTGTTTGACGGACTTTTTAACAGTGAATGCATTGCCATAAAGCTTTTGTGCTTCTGATATGTCATGATAGGCCGTAACCAAAGAAATACCGAAATGGGCCTTCATCTTCTTGGCGGTTTCGGCTTCGGTATTGGGGTAGCCTTCTTTGTCTTTGGTCATGATGGACATGGCCATGTGATAGCGTTCTAAAATATGCTCTTCTGTTTCGGTCAATACAATACCAGGCTTTTGGCGGAGATACATTTCCAATTTCTCGGTTGTGCTTCCTGTAAATTTCCTGACTGCAGGGCGTGTCTCTTTACGCTTCGCCATAGGTGAATGATTTTAATATTTCTTCGATGTTTTTATTTTCCTGAAGTCTGCGGTTGACTTCAACTGACTTGCCTTTATTATTTTGGTAGCGACTGCAGTACGCTCGATTGCTCATAAGCTTAGTGGCTAATTCCAGTCCATTTCCTTTCAGCTCATAGTTTACTTCTCTGACGTGCTCTTTATCCTGCTTGGTATGGTAGATGTTTTGAATTCGCCTTTGTATGGTTTTGATTTTGATGGCTACGGTGTATCTATCCGATTTACTTGGTAAGTGCCACAGCTGCGAACGCATCATGTCCCGTTCTTTCATCAACTTGACCACGGTCTTATATAATTTCTCTGGGAGTCCTTTATATCTACCGACTTCCTGTTCATCTTTCGGGTTTTCAACTATCGACTGTAGTTCCTTTAGGGCTTTGAGTAGCTTTTCTTTAGTGAATTGGGATTCACCAAAGCTTAGCATTGTCTTTAATCCTGAATCATGTCCCAGTTTTTCGTAGAGTTTGGCACCTGTCCAATAATCCTGGTCGCTTTCTAACCAATCTTTTACAGATAACTTCATAAATCGAAGTTAGCGCAACGCAATTGCGTATCTGAAGACATTATTAACAGCCCCCTAGCCCCCGAAGGGGGTTGGGTAATTGCTGGATTGAGAGTGATTTACATTTAATCGAAAATCACAAGCGAGACGCTTGCGCTAGTGGTACTATTTTTTATTATAGATATGAATTAAAATCCGTGCTTAGTTCCCCCTGTGGGGGTTAGGGGGCTAAAAAAAAGCCCCGACATTGCCGGGGCTTCACACAATAATAAGAAGTCGACCAAAACTACTTATTTGTTGGCAGGAGCATTTTTATTTGAAGACTTTTCCTTAAGGTAAGGAAAGCCCGCTTTTACTAGTTCGTCTGCTTTTTTCAAAGTAAGTGCTGGAAGGTTTACGCTTACACGCTTACCGTCTATCAATTTCACTCTATGTAGCTGAGTAGGTTGTATAGTACAATCGTACTTCTCTGCTACTTCAGCTCGCAATTTAGGTAAATTTTTATTTGAATCGCTCATTATACTATTGGTTTTTCAGTGACAACTCCTTCATATACGTATAATTTACCGAAGTTATTCACGGTAAACGTAATTCCTTTCTTATCAGAAGAAAGTGTTCCGGTTGCTAAAGCATGCGTAATTTCAGCAGGTAACATTTCACTACCTATTTGAAGGATAGTACCATCCAAATTCTCGAAAAGAATAATCCACTCATCATTTTTCGCTTCATCCGCAAATTCTAAAGCTTCAGCTCCTAATCCTGGATAAAAGAATTCAGCAGTTTTACTTAGTCCTCTTGAATCCATTTCACCTGTAATTTCAGATGAAATACTGGCAGTATCCTGCGTTGCATAAATCTGGATAAATCCATCCGCAACATCAAACTCGTGATCATCAGATATTCTGATTTTATCACCAGGATTAACAGGAGGATCCACAGGTTTTGCAATTGATGTAAAAGTCCGTTTTGGAGCCATCCATGCCCGTGTAGTTACACCCGGTGAATTATCTTTGTTTTGCCTTGATAATTTTTTATAATCGTATGCCATGGCTTATTTCACTTTAGAGATTGCGCCTGATTCTTTTTCAACCAAAATCTCTTGAAGTTTTTTGTCCTTCAAAATTTCTTTGGCTTCTTTTCGTTCTTTATTGATTACCAATGCGGTAACATTTAAGCGATACTTTTGCCCTTTCACGGTGAATTCGGGCTTGCTTACCGCTTCCTTTTCTTCTTGAGCTTTCACTTTCTCCATCAATTCTTTGATGGTGGTTTTGTGCTGAGCATCTGACTCTTTCAGCTCTTTATTTTCTTTTTGAAGCTTTTCTATTTCTGCAGAAAGCTCCTTTTCTTTTTTATTATCAAACATCTTTTTAAGATTAAAATTGAAAAAAGCACCGACCGAAGTCGGTGCCAATAATTTATGGTTGGTCGTTCACGTAAAGCACTTCCAAATCCGCATAGTTGAAAGTCAACTGGAAGTTGGTGATGGCTTTGAAACCGTGAAGGGTTTTCACCATGTTTCCAACTGCTTCCATATCGGAAACCTGATCCGTACCAAACACTAAGTTGCCTGGCTTAGTCATCATGATACGTCTGCTTTCATTCATCCAAGTTACTGGCTGAACCCACAATCTTCGGTTTGTATTTTTCAGGTAGAAACCTTCGCCTTCCTGAACATCTACTCCGCCAATTCCTTTACCAGACCCGAACTCTTTGTTCACGTTGGTTACTAGATCTTCTACAGAAGCATGGGAAGCCCAAGCAATCATGCCACCATTTTTCTTTTGCGCTTCAGGAATATTTCCCCATTGCGTTTTATATGCTTCATAAGCGGTGGTGTCATCATAAGAACCGGTTACGATAGCATCAAATCCGTTGGATGCTGCCAACTCATTGGCTAATACAGTACCAGGACCATCGAACAATACTTTGTTGTCCACATCAGTCCATTTTGCACCTGCAGATTCAGGAGATTCACCCGCTGCAGTAATGTCAACTGCTTCATAAATGATTTCTTTGTAGTAAACCAAATCACCTACTGCATATGCAGTTCCGTTGTCCCACTCTGCAGGCTCATCGTGATACTTGGCTAAGTACAAGTTATCATTGATTTCTTGTGCCAGCTTTTTGAATTCTTGCATCCAAACCCAAGCAGTAAAAGGGATTTGATCCGCATTTGGTGCTAACTGCTCACTCATGAATGTTTTTCTTAAATCTTGGATTTTCATCTCAAAGATTTTCATTCCGTAGTGAGGGGTTAGCTTACGCTTCGTCCAGATTCTTTTGCCTTTGGCATTCTCAATGGAAGTATTCAAAGGACGAACACCGTCTTCCACTGTCATTTTATTTAAGTCCATTTCTGTTCTTAAATTTCTGATGACACGGATTCGAGGATCGTTGAAAATTTCCAGTGTGTTCAAGAACTGCGAAATCAATTCAGGAGCATATTTTCTTAAATAGCCCTGAATTGCGGAAATATCATCATGTAAATTTTTTGTTACTGGCATGATTAATTCAATTTAAAGTTGGCGTTCATTTTAGATTTCTTTTTAAACTCTCTGGTTTCAATGTCAGTCTGAGTCAAGAATTCTTCTTCCTCTTCTTCATCCTGCTTATCGGCATTAGCTTTCGGCTTGGTGTGGATTGCTCCCGCTTTTTGACCGTACTCCTCAGCTTTTTGCTCTGCAGCTTCTTTGTCTGCAGTAAGCGTTTCGATCTGCTTGTCTTTCTCAGCAATGGAAGCTTCCAATTCTGTGATTTTAGCAGTTTTTTCTTCTACAGTGCTTTGCAGCTCTGTCACCTTTGCTTTTGAAGCTTCCTTAGCGGCTTCGCTTTGGCTGGCTTCTTTTTTCAAATTTTCTACCTCTTCGGTAGTCATTGAAATTTTTCCGTCCTCGGCTTTTTCTTTGCCGGTTAAGAAACCCATTAAACTCATGTGATTTTGATTTAAGTTAGAATTATGATTTGACTGGTAGCCATTTACATTGTTGGCTTTCAATTCTTTTTCATGCTCTTTTATGAGCTGTAATGTTTTTTTGACTGCATCCTCGAAGGTTCCGATTGCATCTACTAAGCCGTATTTATTGGCTAGTTTATTATCGAAGGTCTCGCCTGTCCAGATGGGAGCATCTTCGGAAACTCTATCTCCTAAATTATTTTTGACTGCCTGATGAAATTCTACTGTGATTTTGTCCAGTTCATTAATGATTTTGCTTTTCTGCTCATCGGTGAGCGGCTCAATAGAATTGATGCGGGCTTTGTCTTCTGATTTGGTGCTTCGGAAAATGGTTACCTCACCCACATTTTCTTTTATCCATTCGGATTGATTGATGTGCATATAAAGTGTACCGATACTGCCAATGGTATTATGATTCAACTTATTAGCCATTCGGAATTTGGAGCCTGATCCTGCCCATACTGCAGCACTGCAATACATTCCGTCTATGAAAGTGAGGTTTGGCTTTTTAGAATTTAATATATCGTTGGCAAACTCTGGGGTTCCGTCCACAGTGCCACCACCTGAATCAACTAATAATATCCAAGCTTTGTGATTTTCGGATTTATTAACCCTATCAATCATGTAGGAAATATCCTGCATGCCGTAACTGCACATGTCGCCACGTTTGGTCATCCCTCCAAATAAAGGAATGACGGCTATTTGCGGATGTCCTTTTACTTCAGGGATACCAGGTAAAGAATCAGATCCTTGTAATTGGATGTTTGCCCCGATTTTTCGTTTCTGAAAAGCGGAAAAGTCTTTTCCATTGCTTATCAAGCGCAAAGCCAGTGGCTTCACTTTTTCGAAGAAGTCGGGTTCTATTGCCCAGAATTTTTGAGATATTAGTTCTATCATGCTTACTCTTTACAGTGCCGGCTTAATGCGACATTGTAAAGATGATTAAGCGATAGTTGGGATTGGAAGACAATTTTACAGCCCCCCAGCCCCCGAAAGCCCCCTAACCCCCAAAGGGGGAATGGGGAAGTGCTGGATTGGCGGTGATTTACTTTTAATCGGTGGACACGCGCTAAGAAGCGCGCGCCAGCATTAAATGTATTTTTACAATTTTTCTGTAAAATCAATCTTTACGGGTTTTAAAAGCATATTATTTGAAATTGAAGCACTAAATATATTCCGTGCGTAGTTCCCCCTTTGGGGGTTAGGGGGCTTTCCAACGTTTTTGACCGCCAACCCTCACGGCAAACCACATCAAATCCCTTTTCCATTTCTTAACTCCATGCTTTTTCATGGCTTTTAAAAACTCATCATCAGCGAATTTGCGGGATTTGTATTGGGTGTCATAGAGCCAATCGTGAAGGATGCAGGCTTGATAATGTTTGTCCAGCACGTTGATTACGGAGCGTGCCCATTGCGGAACGGTGGCGAAATCGGTTCGGTACTGAACGGGAATATATGTTTCTTCAACTGTGGAAAGTTGGAAAATCAATGGCTCTGCCAATTCAAAGAGGCATTTCTTTTTAATATTGTCGTAAAAAATAAAGCCTGAAATCATTTCTATTTCATCAATTATCTTCCAAGCAGATAAATCTTGATTGAAACTTGAAGCGTTTTCAAATATATTTTTCATTCTGAAGGTGGTAATACGGGTTGCTCTTGAATTAAATTACCGTTCATATCATAAACTTTGTAGGTAGATTGGATTAAGAACCTGAATATACCATTTGTGATGAACTTCAAAATTAAATTGGCAATCGGTGAATTAATGAAGGTTTGCCTATCTACTTCAGATGTGGTTCTTTTATATACATTTCTTTGAATCCTTTCTCCGGTTGGTGTAATCTGAAATTGATGCACCTCAGTTTTTATTACTCCTTTTTTGATGGTTAGTTCCTCAAATACTAAGACTGTTTTAAGTCCAGTAACTTCGTCTTGGTACTCTACTTCGACAATATCTTCCATGAAGGTGATGTCGTAGTTTTTTCCGTCTATTGTTAATTGTTGCATTATTTTATAGTTTAAATTGCTCCTCCGTCTGTTATAGTCCAATTAAATTGAGCAGGGTCAGTTAAATTTGCTCTAGCTGTTTCTGCTTCGCTTCCTGCTGTGTATTGCGTTGTTCCTAGTCCTAACAAAACCCCTTGTTCTAAGTTAGGTTTTTGACTTTCCCATCCAACTAATAAAGCATCGTAATTACTGGTTGATAAATCACTATCTAGGAACATATTATCTGCGAAGCTTAAATTTTGAACTACCCATGATGACGCATTAAAATTAGCAGATGTGTTTCTAAACATATTTCTTGTGTCATTTAATACTCCAGTACTCCAATTTGAAAGGTCTTGATTGAAAAGAGTGTTATCTTGAAACATTCCAAAGCCATTTATTAGCGAGGATACATTCCAAGTTGATATATCTTGATTGAAAGGGCAAGACCTAAACATTGATTGCATATTATTACAAGCTGATGTTACCCAAGAATTTAGGGGCTGATTGAATTGCGATTGAAAAAACATCGCACTCATAGTCGTAACATTTGATACATTCCATGTGTTTAGAGGTTTATTGTATTGCGAAGCTCTAAACATATCCTGCATATTTGTAACTCCTGAAACATTCCAGCTTGATATATCTATATTGAATACAGAACCTTGAAACATACTTCTCATAGTTGTCACACTAGATACATTCCAAGTTGATATATCTTGATTGAAAATAGTATTATTTTGAAACATATAACTCATATTATTACAATTAGATACATCCCATGTGGATATGTCTTGATTGAATGAGTTAGCGGATATAAACATTTCTGCTAAAGTGAAATTTGTCACAGAATTAAACGTCCATGCTGTAATATCTTGATTGAAGTCAGGGCATGAATGGAACATAGCTCTAAAGTCTATACAATTTGAAACATCCCAATTATTTAAGGGCTGATTAAAAGGTGTTCCAAAAAACATTATATCTAATTTAGATGCAGAACTAACATCCCAATTGTTTATGTTAGAATTAAAGCTAGTATCTCTAAAACATTGAGTAAACTCAGTAATTCCTGAAACATTCCAATTATTCATATTTACTCCACCTGTAAATGAAGTAGAATTAAGAAAAAAGCTAGCCATTGAATTGTTTCTAAAAGACTGAGGTATATCGGTACTTAAATCTTCTAAAAGTCCGCAATTCTCAAATCCAGCCCAGTTCAAAGCAGAACCCCATTGTTTTATGTATTTTATTCTAGGTTGATTTAATATTTTAATTCCATTTACAGTTCCAGTTAATACTACATCATAATTACCTGTATTTGAATAGTTATGTATTAAGTTAGCATCATTATAGGTTGTTATCGTGTTAATACTTCCATCTCCCCAATCTACTTCAAAATTGTAATTACCGTCCAAGAATAAAGTTATTTCAAATGTTTGATCTGGACTGTTAGTTTCTACTTCAAAAACAGTGCTTGTCGGGTCAACTAATTTTTTACCTCCTATAAAATGGCGTCTCATTAAATTATTCATGGCTATGCATCTTTTGTTATGGAGTAAATTTTTCTATCGGAACGCTCTCGTTCTACTATGATGATATTCACCACGGCTGGGTCATAATCCTCTGAAGTGGCTAATTTTTGCCAGCTTGCAGGCGGTGAAAAACTTGCTGCTTGTATGTATATTTTTTGAATCAGGTTTTTTGCAGCTGTTTCGGTATCGGTTAAAGTGGTTACTGTCAATGGTGCTAAATCAGTTCCGTATTGCGCTGGACGGTCGAAGGCTATTTCTGAGCCTGTTCTAACTATTGGATAAAGCTTGTAATATTCTTCCCAATCCCCATTTGCCAATTCAGCTGCAAAATCAGTACTTTCGAATGGTCTGGTGACATTATCATCTAACTTATAGAGTTGGCCTTGGTAATCCACTACTATTAAGCCAGATCCGAACAACCCATCCTGCCATGCTTTTATTCCGGATACTTCTGATTCGGAAACTACTTCCCAATAGAAATTCTGGTCAACGTTAATATCTGTTGGCGGGGCTTGTCCGCTGAAGCTGGCTTGCTTGGCTTTCCAAAGGCGGTTGATATACTCTACATATTTTTTGGCTTCTGCTGTTCCGTAGGTTTCTGCGGGGTCATATTCTAAATCCAAATCACCGTATTGGCCTGAGTTGGCAAATTCCAATATTTCCAGAAAGAGCTCTTTTAATTTGGTGGCTCGCTTGATAATCGGCTGGGTGTTTTGGATTACCAGGTTCTTTATTTGATTGTAAGTGAGTGCCATTAGTTTATTTCAATAAAATCTTGTCCAAAATCGGTGTCTAGTGTGATGGTGCTCCCGGGCTGGGCGGTGTAAATGGTTTCTCCCAATATATTTTTGATGGTAACGGGTAAGCAGGGCGTTTCCCCTGGCTCTGTTGGCTCGACTGTGTTGATCTCCCCATTATAAGGTAAAATCGGATTGCGGGTAATCGGACTTTCGAAACTGAAAGGGAAATGATTCCGTGAATCGGGGCGGTCGCCTGTTTCTAAATCTGCAAAAAACTTTAATGGGCTTTCCAAACTTCCTACCAGCCATCGGTAATTATTGAAGTCGTGATATACGAGTAGGAAATCTTTCCCATACATGGCGTTGATTTTCTCTCGTAGCTCGGGCGTAATTTTCGGGAGGCTTCCTTCCAGCACTGGGGCGAATACAGTTCCGTTTCGGTCGGTCTTTTGATTTTCTTTAAAGTTCAAGGTTTTTCGGCTTGACTTTCCTGTGAACCATCGGGCGGAATCTTTCAAAATGACTTCGGCACCATTTTGCGAAAGCACATCTTCCACGGGCACGAAGAAAAATTTCCAGACGCCTCCGAAATTGTCAACTATGATGGGAAAGTCTAAGTCTTGAATCATGGTGGAAATGTATAATTTTTAAGCTGATTTTTGAGCGACATTATTAAGACATCTTTTTTCATTTTTTTTTGCTTCCATAAATCTCTGGAAATGCTTGGCTAAGGATCTGTAATTGAAACTCCCACCTTCTTCGATGTCGTAAAATTCTAACCATTTATAAATGGCGTGCTTGAGTGGTACCACATCCTGAACCAAAAATAAATGATACATGCACTGGTCGCGCATGATGCCTTCTATAATACTGTTGAATTTGCAAATGGTGAAGGCTGTGAGATGTCTGCAGCTTTCTCGGAAGAAAAGCTTTTCGGGTACTTCTACGTGAAAATTTTCTATGTATTGATTAAGGAACTTTTCGTAATGCTTCCAATTGGCTTGCCTTCTTACTAAAGTGTAAATGATGGTGCCGATGTGGTCCCGCTCATTTAGGGTGTAGCCTTCGGGGTATTTTTCTTCTAAAAACTTAAGAACGTGAGGTTTTACGGGTATATTTAAAAGCATAGGCTAAGTTAAGTAGCCTGTTTGGATTGTTGCAAGTGTGGTTAGCGGTGGTGCGCTAGTTACAGCCCCCTAACCCCAAAAGGGGGAATTTTGGGTGCTAGATTGGGAGTTTTTTGCTTTAATCTGGTAGCAAAAGCGAGACGCTTGCGCTAGCTAGAGGTTATTTTTTAAAGAAATCAGTATTTAATCCTCTGCTATTATCATTGTTTTGTTTGTTTGATAATTTTATTTCAGTTCCATTTCCAAAACGGATATAGATTAAAGACATATCCATTTCTATTGGTTTTTCAATATGAAAATCTTTAGGAAAACCTTTTTTAACATCAATATCATCAATAGATATTATGTAATGCGAGTTTGATTTTAGAGGCATGATATTATTTATTGTAGTAATATAGCGTTTTTAGTTGTTCCTCGGTTAAATAATTAATATGTAAATGATCTCTCTGCTCTACTATTGAAATTATTTTAATAGTAGGACTAACAATTATACTCCATAATCTTACTTTATCATTGAAAGTATTATTGCTTTTTTTGATCGCTTGGAAAATTTCTTTCCTTCCGTTAAAGGAATTAAGATCTAATTCTTTTTCTATATTATTTTGAAGCATATCTAAGTTTTTTATTAGGAGTACTGACGTATGTTACTACTATTAATTTCTATCGGTTCAATTACATGCTGTTCTTCCACTTTTTTAATAATAAAATCATGGAGTTTTTTTTTAGATCCATCTGCATCAGATACAAACCTATAGTTTTTATTACCCTTAATAGTGAGCCTTAGATCCAAAATTTCTGAAAGCTGAAAATGAGCTACTTCTAAATCAGAATTTTTCGTGTAAACTTTTAAAGTTACCCATTCTTGATCTACTACTATTGTTTCATGAATTCCTAAAAGGAATATTTCTCTATGGATAGGTTCTTTAACCTTCGGACATTCCAAGCAAGAAGTAGGAAATAAACCGTGACTACATTTAGTATATACAAATTTCATAGGTTAATGCTTTGAATAGGTGAATATAATTGATTTAGGTGGACGGATGAAACGGTGGTGTATCTTTCGGTGGTTTTGCTTGAGCTATGGCCCAGTAGCACTTGAATTTCTCTTAAGCTTATGCCATGATCTAGCAAATGCGTGGCGTAGCTGTGCCGGAAGGTGTGGGCGGTGACTTCTTTTCTTACGCCTGCTTTGGCGGCTGCTCTTTTGATGATTTTGGAAATGCTGGTTGGGCTGTATTTTGCTCCTTTTGCACCTTCAATCATGTATTGATTTGGGCGGTACTGCTTATAGTACTGCTCCATGATGTTTAATATTCGCTCTTGGATTGGGATTAGTCTTTCTTTATTGCCTTTTCCTTTTACTTTCAGGAACATATTTTGGCGGTCAATCCAACTGAATTGCATATCAATTAATTCCTGCCTGCGGATCCCGAAGGAATACAGCAAAATAATAATCAATTTGTGCTTTAGATTATTGGTGGCTAATATGATGCGTTCTATTTCCTGCTGGCTGAGGACGATCGGTACTTTTTCTTCTCGCTTTGCAAAGGGTACGTATTGCAGCTTTTTAGGCTGATTAATAACGTAAATGTAGAAGTTTTTTAATGCTCCGTACATTTGCCTTTGATATGCTGGGGAAGATAGTCCGCTTAAATAAAACTTGATTTGCTCTGCTGATACTGCCTTTGGTTCTGCTTCTTTTTTGAAATGCTGAAAGTACATTTGCATACATCCGCAATAGGTTTTAATCGTATTTTCCTTCATGTTGGCCGACTTTAAAGCGGCTCGATACTTTTCTTTGTAGTTTCGAAAATCCATATTATAAGTATTTGTTGGTCAGTTAATTATTGTGTGTGGTTTTTAGCTTGATGTTCAGGCTCAATTGCGTTCCGTTCCTTCGTCACTACTCTTGACGGTAGCTTCATTTAAAATTTTTTCAAGCCAAATGTGTGCTTCTAATCCAAAAAAACAAAAGCTATACTTGTAGGAATATGGACTACTCCACCAAGTAGAAATACCAATGATTGTCCAATTAGCTCTACGCCTATGTTTTTTTTGAATCCATCTGTTTTCAAAGAATACTCTATCAAATCTCGTTTTCATAAAAAAAATTTTAAATTCTCACTACCTAATTGAGCCTGAACGGCTTTGCGCTCGTCCTAATCTAATTTATCAGATGACGGAACGAACGTGACCCGAACATGAGTTAAACCCAATTAAGGGTTTTCCTTTTTCTCGTACCTCAAAAAATCACCCTTAACATGGGTTTAGCGCAAATCCGTTAGCCACAAGTGCTACTTTTGTGTTCCAAATCAAAGTTTAGTGCTACTTGACCATAATTTATTTGCCCACGCTCTTTTGCTTTTTCAAAGCAATTGAAAATGTGAAGTCCAAAATCAGGATGAACACAATTTCTAAGGACTTGCCCAGGGCAATGATTCCCTTTGTAATAGATATTTCCTTCGTACTTTATACCAAGCCACTCTTTAAATTTCTCGGTTTCTTTGGTCGTTCCTTGCGTTATAAAGTTCTTAATGTTTGGCATTTCAAAATATTCAATATCAAAATTGCTCCATATTAAATGCCTTCCAAGTTCTTTTCGTGGTTTAATCAATGGCTCGTAATATGGTTTCACATTTTCTACTACCCAACTACCTTTATAAAAGTGGCTAAGGAAAATTATTACTTGCCACAATTGCAAATCAAAGAAGTCTGCTACATCGTGTCGGGTAGCTTTCATCATCTTACTATGCTTTTGGCAAGGTGGTGAAGCCCAAATAAAATCAAATTCGTTTCGGTGCTTTTTAAGGTAGTCCATTGCATCACCAACAATAACCGTGTCGTTTGGGTTATTGTCCTGGTACACCTTTGCAATTTTAGGGTCAAATTCTACTGCGGTAACATCTACATTTTGCAACTTTAGGCGATTGCCTCCAAGTCCAGCGTATAGATTCAGCATTTTAGTTTTTTGCCCTCGCTCAAATAAATTATTAGTATCGTTCATTTAATAAAGTTTTGTGGTTAATTGACCGCACCAGATGGCTAACACGTGCTATAATGCAGTTTGCCGCAGGCGCAACACAAGCCGCACCATAGCACCATCCGTTGAAGAAAATAACGCTTCGCTACGATGACTTCAGAAATGTCTTTTAGTTCCGCAATCACATGTCAAGTAAATAAATTGACTATCAGCTTCTCTATCATAAACCTTTCCGCAATCAAGACATTTCTTCCCATCATCGGTTATTTTCTCCAACGGCAACTCGCCAGATGCTAAATCACTTTCGCAGTTCTCCACGCTTGCGTGACTTTCTCCAACATCGTGTAAAACGCCAGACTTAGTGCTAGCATCTGAAACGCCTTCCGTATTTTCGCCCAATAAAGACAAAATTTGTTTAGTGCCTTCATCTACATTTAAAACTTTCATTCTAACAAGAATCATTGTATCTCTTATATCTTCTTTCATAATTTTGTTTTTATTGTTCTTCATCCGTCCAGCGTTTACACGAGTTGCCGTTGGCATTCATTTAGCCAACGCACGTTTACGCTCAATCTCTTTTATTACAGGCATCAATATTTCAATGTCGTGTTCATCTACTTCATGCCTTCTAAGGTCTTCAATTGAGATGAAATTACCTCTAAGACAGTCTTCTACTTCTGTACCGTTACCGTGTTCTTGAAGCATTGTAGCACAAGCACAAATGTATCCTTGTGTAAATGCCTTATTTCTTACTGTTAATCTTTTTGCCATCGCTCAAAAACGAAATGCCAACAATAAATAAACCCAATGGCGCAAGTTGGCGTTTTGCATCCTATTTTAAGTGGCGTGGGTTGCGCCACATGTGTTTATTAAAGCCGTTAGACGTCAATTCATCACTGGCATAGGCAAAACACCTTCAGGGAATATCCAAATCCAGTAAATATTATAGTCGTCAATCAAGTCCTTTTCGGCTGGGTAATATTCGATTGCAGTTACTTCTTCCCCGAAGATTTCATTTTTAATTTTCTGGATTTCATACCAATGATTTAAAATAGGTCTGTCATCATGTTTTTGAATCATTACTCTTATGGCTTTGCCAGTGCTTACGGGCTGATTGTCGTAAATCATAACTGTATAGCGTGTATTCCTGAAAGCCCTGGTCATTCCTCTGGGAAGCATACCTTTTTGATTCGATAAATCAATCTGCTCGAATTTGGTGACTGGCTTTTTGAATTCCTTTTTTGCTGCTATTCTTCTTTGTCTGGTGGTGTTCATCGCTTAATTTTTAGATTCATTAAACTTTGCTTTTAACTCCGATATAAAAGGATGATCTTTCCCAAGTTGCATTCTTTCATCATCTAATAATTCCTCAATCGATTGATAGGTAAAAGCAGTATATCTCCACATTTCTTTTAAAGCTTTCTCTTCTTCTTGAGTCATTTTTCGATCAGCGAATTCTTTCGCATAATAATAACCTTTATGTATTTCACTTCTTATTGGCCAGTATCCAAATAATGCCACAATTTTCCAGCTATTGGATTTTGTTCCGCTACTACGATATTTATAAGTTATTCTGCTCATAACTTTCGAGTTTTTTTTCTACTTAATTTTGATCTTAATTCTTCGACTTCCTCAAGCAGAATACTATAATCGTGTTCAATGTTCTTAATATTCTGTTTGTCAATTTTACTTACAGATATTAGTTCATCATACTTTACCCTCAGTTCATTCCTTTTCACCTCTAGTTCATCTTTAATCACTTCCAGTTCATTGCACTTCACTTGCAAGTCAACTTGGTTGAGGTGGGCTGACCATTTGGTGATGAAGAGTTCACTTAGCTTGTAATTGATGTAAGCCAATAGCCAGCTGATGAAAATACTGAATAGGATCCATTGCCAATCTCGGCTGAAATCGTAGGCTTTCCAGAAATAGAAGTTGATAATAAATGAGGAAATTCCGAAGACTACCGGGGCGGTGAATACGGTCTTATTGGTATAACGCCAGCGGTTGCCGGTCTGACCTTCGGTGCTTACCTTGTTATTAGCTGTGAAGAGCAAAATAATAAACTCTATGCCGATGGCTAGCCCAAAACTAGTCACATACAGTTTATAGCCTTGCATGCCTACGGATTGAAGCTGAATATAGAGCAGGGTTTGCGTTTCGAATATCATGGCCATGATGATCACCAGCAAGCCCAGTGTTACGGCTGAGCTGCTGGTGATGAATTTGGCAATACTGTGAATAGGGTTTTGCTTATCTGACATTTTCTAACTCCTTTATTTTTTGATATGTTTGCTCGGTTGGATAAATTGGAAATAAATCCAACTGATTAGGATCTTTAGGGTCATCCGGCTTATTTGGATTTGAAGGATCGTATGGATCACCACCAATTCCCCAATCCCATTTTACAAATTCGGTACAAGTTGGTTTTCCCTCTTCATTATAAATCCACTCAGATGGATATTCTTTATCTGTGACAGAATAAGCCATTGATCTCATCATGATATCACATTGCTTTTTCCCTTCAGGATTCGGATCACAATTAATACACTGCATGCAATGATCTTCTAAAAAAGACATTCCTTCTGTTCCGTTGCTTGGTTGATATTTACGACTCATTTACTACCTCCTTTCTAAACTTGATTACCCACACCCATGGGTTAAAATCCCAAGCACCTTCGCCATTGATGCTATCCCACAGGCTTTCGAAGCTGTTTCGAGGGTCAAAATAGTACACTTCATCGGATAGGTAATCTTTGTAAGAGTATTGGACATCTTTTTCCAATACTTCGATTCCTTCTGCGATAGCATCTTCTTTTGAAATGTTTTTTAAGCGATCTATTCCGATGGATTCTATTTTGAGCCAGATTCTAGCGTACTTTTTAGGCATGTGAATGGATGGTTTCCAGGTCCATGCTTCATCATTGGCTTCCCAATCTTTTCCTATTTCGGAAGCCTTATACACCACGCCTAATTGGTCATGTGCTAAGAAATCAAGTTCAGCCCAGGTTTCACGGATCCAAATTTTTGTGTGAATGGTACCGTATGGACATTTGATGTCCAAAATTTCACCCGATTTTCTGTTGATGGCGGAGATATAGCATTTATCTATTCCCCACTGGATGTCAATGTTTGCCCAGTCATTGGGGTTTTTATTAATTTCTTCTAGTCCGTTTGTTCTTCGGGTTTCGGTTTTATTGCCTTTAATAATGGATTCCACCATTTCGGTACTGAATAGCATGGGTTTTTCGTGTGAATTACTCATTAAAATTTTCCTCCTTTCTGCTTTTTCGGCTTGTTTTTCTTAGTCCGAATCTTCTGAATAGCTCCTTTTTGTGCTTTTGATTAAAGATTCCCATTTCCGTGCTGAGCTGTAGTCCTATGCTACAGCTTGCCATGATGATGCCGATGAGCAGCATCAAGCCACGGTGTTTTGTTCTGAATAGTAGTTGGTCTTTCATATTGTGTAGCCCCCTATCCCCCAAAGGGGGAATTAGTAAGCATTTTATTGGTTAAATATTTATTTAATTATTTACTGATACTGATATAAAGCATTGTTCATCAATCGTGCTATCCACATATTCAGTATTGAAATCATTTAAATCAAATTCATTATCCATTGCTCCTGAAAGGAGGAAGAAGTCTCTTACCAAATCTTCAACAAATGATTCATTACTCATGATGCGGTCTTTTTACGTGCTTCTAGTTTTCTGTCAATTTTCAAAATAAATTGGTCTAGCTCTGTTTCGTGCGTTTTTACGCTTGAAAGGATTGCTGGGGACTTTTTGCCGTCTGATTGCTTCTGTAAGCTTCTGACGTGCTTTATTTTGTTGAATAATTCTGTGAATAGTGGATTTGAATTGTTCATATTATGATAATTTTTGTTGAATGCCTTCCATTATTTCTCTTAAGCACTCTAGCATTTCATTTGAATATTCCTTTACTATCCTGTTATAGAATATCCAGATGCTTGCTCCTTGGCCAATGCTAATAGTTATTTTATTTTCACGTTCAGGAAGGCTTAGTTTCGTGAAGTTTTTTCGGTAAACTGACATGATTGCATCATGAAATACCAAATTTCTAGCTTTAGAAATATCTAAATTTCCATAAAGGTGTTTGCCTTCGAAAGTATCAAATAAGCTTTCCAAAAATGCTTTTAATGAAATAGTTTCATAGTAGCTTAAATTGATGGCCACTTTATTAGTAGGCGTTAATTTCACCTTAGGATTTCTTTTTTTAGTGGTGGTGCTCATGGCTTTTGAAATTTATTAGTTAATTTGGCTAGGTGATTCTTCCCTATTTCTTCGTGATTTTTCTGCGATTCAGTCCTAGCTTTTTTAATTTCAGCTTTACTGCTTCCTAAATAGAGTTCTTTGTATCGCTTGTAGAAGTGATCCACTTCGTTTTTCTCACGAGTATTGTTTTTAATCAACATAGCACAATAACGGTTAAGGCTCGATATATCCGGAAAGCGAGGTTTATCCAATGCCAGGACATCGCCTGTTTTGGCTTTATCATCGTCAATGAGATTTAAATAACCTCTTTTACCTTCCATCATTTCGTATATGCGGCTCATGAACTTCACCAGCTTTGTATTTTGGATATCGGAAAGCTCGTAGGCTTCCATATACATCACTAGAAAGTGCGGCTCGTTCAGCTTTTGATTGTCGTAGAAATAGATTGCGTCCGTTTCTTTTTCGGTGCCAAGGCTTTTTTTATGCAAATATCCAGCGTTGTAAAGCCTTACTATGCATTTTTGAAGCAGGATATCCTTATCCATCCTTTCGTTGCTCACGGAATGCTTGCTGTAGCCGGTGAGGATTTTCCCATTAGCCATGTAAATATTCCATTTGAAAGTGGAGTGAAGCGGGTCCCACTTATCGCGGTTGGCTTCGAATTTATTTTTTTTCTGTCTTTCTGACATGTTTTTGGTCGGTTTTAAAATCGTGCAAAATTTTATTCTGTTAACTATTGATTAACTCTGAGTAACTTGGAATAACTAAAAGGGTAAACTTGACAACTTGAAACTTATTGACAACTTGTTTTAAAAAACAAGGGTCTCAGGGTCTCCCCTAACGGAGAACAGAATATAAGCTAGTTTAAAAAATCCAATAAAAATTGGACGTAGCTTTCCTGTTTACGCTGATTTGAGACTTTGTCAAGCGTATCAATATGTATGAATTCCCTAATCCGCCACGTTAGCGTTCAGTTCATTCCCGTATGGTGGGTGAGGGGCTAAGTAAAGCCGGTGAGGTGATTAAAGTAGTTCATGCTGTGAAGCGTTTAAGTCCTAAAATTTCGTTTGTGATGTCTTCTGGGCTGATGTGATGCCCGTTTGAAGGGCACAAGCGAGACGGTTGCGTCAACTTGTTTTTTAGAGATGCTTGCGCCATCTCAGGATCAATATTTTTTAACTGGCTGAGTTTATCAATTGCTGTGGACAGCATTTGATATTCGTTTGCCATTTGTCTTTGTCTTATTTTAGCCTGGTCGTGGCCTTCGTCTTCTATAATGGACATGAACTCACGAGGGATTTCCCTTCGCTTGCTTTCCAGCCATACGATGATATCGTTCGTGTTGAATTCCATTATCTGTTCAGTTTATTTTGTGAGCCTATTATTTGGCTGAGCAGTTCAATATCCTTACGGATCATTACTTTTACATCGTCCGGAATATCTCTTTTCAGGATTTCCTTCTTCTGCTCTATGCTTTGGCGGATCTTCTTCGCATCCTCTTTGTTGGATTTTTCCATAAGCAATATGTTTTGATAGAACTGCTGGGTCCTTTTGGCTTTGTCGTGCATGGAAAGCACGCCCCTTTGCAGATGTTGCTGAGCCCTTATCATGCTCTTCATAGCTTCCGCTTTGCAGAAGTCCTGAAATTCGGGCGTTAGTATTTGATTCGTTGTGGTCATTTATTATTGTGTTTTGATTTCGATTTTAAACGAGCCTTGAAGCTTGTAGCTTCTGGATCGAGCTCACTGGCATTTTTTAGTTCCTCTGCAGGTATTTGCCAAGACTTTCCTCTTTTTGTGGCCGATATTTCGCCTGTATTGCAATGATACCTGACAGTGCTTTCAGGAATACCTGTTTTATCGGAAAACTCCTTACAAGTATAAAATGCTTTGTCATTTTGATTTTGAAGCTTTTCCACTTCACTAAGGAGCCTGTCAAGCTTGCGCATTAATACCAATGCATCCGCTTTGGTTAGCGGTTGCTGTAGGTCGTTGCTGTATGTAGTCTGCGCTTCTTGCATTGTTTTAATTATTGTAAAATAATGAGAGGCTAATCAAAGCCTCTCACTGGCTCCCCTATGCCTGGTTGGGAAATGTATAAAACCAACCAGATAATGAAATTGGACTAATATTTAGATTGATTGCTTGAACACCGTTCATTCGTTACCAATAGCCCACAAGCAATGCATTTAATTTCTTCTAGTTCGTGTTCTCGAAAAGCACAAGCGAGACGCTTGCGCTAGGCTATCATTGTTAGTGAAATAAAAGCGGCTAGCTTCGTAGCACCGCTTTTTAGGATTCAACATAACCATTAAACTATGAATACAATCATTGCCTAGAACACGAAGCTATATTGACGGAAGGCCTTTTGCTTTCCGTTTTGTAGCGGGGGCAGGACTCGAACCTGCGGTCTCTGGGTTATGAGCCCAGCGAGCTACCGAGTGCTCCACCCCGCAATATATTAGTATTGAGTATTAAGTAGCGAGTACTTAGTACTACTGCTTTTCAGTCTCAGGCGCTTCCTCAGACTGGTAATCAAATGCCTCTACAATTGGGCTTTCTTCTACTTTGGTTACCTGGAAGGAAACCATCATATTATTAAGGCTTTCGAAAATGCGGTCGTAGGCTTGTTTCACGTTTTGAGCCGTTACCAGCATATCATTAGTGATTTTCTTTTCCTTGCCGCTTTCCTCAGCCACGTAATAGACTACCCTGCATAGGTGCCAAATATCGGAATCTTCATACTTAAATAAGTCGACAATTTTAGACTTGGTAATTCCTTTGATTAGGAACTCTCCACGCACTCTTTCGCCCATTTCAGCGTAAATTCTTTCTTCTGCTTCGGTAAATGAAACAGCATCAACTAAGTACTGATGAACTACCGATTTGAGCCTTCCGACTTCATCTTCGATCATGTATTTTACTCGTGCTTTGAACCAAGTTTTCATAGGTCTTTATTTATTGTGTGAAGATTGATTTTCTATATGCTCTTTTTCAGCATCCCTAATTTCCTCAAGCTTTTTTGATTCGTAGGATTGAGTTTTTTCCTTTGTCCTAGCTTGCTTGTCTTTTTCTGCAGCTGCTTGAGCTTCTTCCAATCGCTGTTGGAATTTGGATTTATAAGCCGTTTTTCTGTTAGAGACATCAGTGTCCTTAACATCTTCATTTTCTGCTTTATCTGCTTTTCCCCAATCTGCATTGATTACTAAATCAGATGCTAGGTTTAGCGTATGCATTTGAAGCCCCATTTCTACCAAATCAATTAAAGCGTTAGAGAAAGGCATTTCCTTTCCGGTGGTTCTGAGTTTGAAAGCAATGTAATCGTACACGCTAGCACGGAGCTCAGCCGAGCAGTAAAACCTAACTTGGGCTTTTTTCTTTTCAGGGTCGAAGTTTTTAGTCTCTTTGGTCATGCTTACTATGTGCTTTAATTGTCAATTAGTCTAAAATTGTTAACTTTAAAGTCGTTTAAGCCGTTTAGACAAATATGTCATACAAATAACATATACAAATCAAGCAAATATTTCCAGACTATGCAAATATTTCCTAGAAATTGTATATAGATTTTTTATATGATAATATTTTTACATATAGTTTTTATCTATAAATCATGTTAAAAGAACACTACAATCACGGCTTAGACTCATTTAGAGCATATATTATGGAGTTTAAAGACCGTCTGCAAATATTTATGGCTGACAAAAATTTGTCAGCAAATGGACTAGCCACAAAGATGGGTTACGAGAGTGGTTCTAGAATTTCTAGGGTTCTTAGAGGTGAAGGTCATCCAAGTTTTGACTTCATCTCTAAATTATGTGAACTATACCCCGAACTCAGAATGGATTGGCTTATTAAGGGGGATGGTAATATGTATAAAAAAGCTATCTATAAAGAGGATGAAGATAAAGAACCATCTAAATCATCCGAACCCAAAATTTTTTACGAAAGCGGAGAAATGGATATTGATGATATGGTTGATGAATTAAAGAAGAATCAAATAGATTTTTTCAATAAGCTAAAATATTTAATGAAAAACAAAAAATAGTATATACAAATAGTAACTACCAAAACTAAAACCTATATAAATGAATTTTGTAACTTTTGATTTTGAAACAGCTACTTCCGAAAGAAGCTCTGCTTGTCAAATAGGATTCACATTTGTTAAAGATGGTGAAATTGAAAGCTCTAAATCGTACCTCATAAAACCACCTCAATTCCCCTATTTTGATGAATTTAATATTAGCATTCATGGTATAACGCCAAATGACGTGAAAGACTCTCCCTATATAAATGAATTGTGGGATGAATTAAAACCAATCTTTCAAGATAATTTTATTATTGCTCATAATGCTGGTTTTGATATGAGTGTTTTGAGACACTCATTAGACCATTTTAATATAGACTATCCGCTTTGTAATTATGGTTGCACCTATATTTTTTCAAAAAAAGTATGGCCAGAAGCTCTAAGTTTTGGTTTAGCTGATTTATCAAACCAGTTTAATATTGAATTAAATCATCATGACGCTGAATCTGACAGCAGAGCCACTGCTAAATTAGCTAAGAATATTCTGGATACTGTAGGTGTAAATGACTTTAATAAAATAACCGAAAAGATAGAGGTCAGATTAGGTGAATTGTTTCCAGAGGGCTACCATCCATGTGGTAGCATTTATAAAAGGACTTATTCACCTAAAGAAAAA
The DNA here is from genome assembly GCF_051117495.1 of Marivirga sp. NCBI lineage: Bacteria > Pseudomonadati > Bacteroidota > Cytophagia > Cytophagales > Marivirgaceae > Marivirga > Marivirga sp. The sequence continues at coordinate 229,820 of NZ_JBNPEF010000028.1, forward strand.
ATAGTTGGGAATCCTGAGTTATTCAACCAAGATTCTTTTTTCTATGGAAAAAATGTTGTGTTCACTGGGAAATTGACTTCTATGCTGAGAACTGAAGCTCAACAACTAATTGCAGATATAGGAGGTAATAATCAAAGAGGTGTAACAAGTACTACCAATGTATTAGTGATGGGTCAGCAAGATTTTAGACAGCTGGGAGATTCTAATATGAGCAAAAAACAAATGAAAGCTTATGATTTACGGAAATCAGGAGTTGATATTGAAATTATAAGTGAGAATCAGTTTTTGGAGTTTTTATAATAAAATGAAGGCACATCACGAAGAATTTTACAATATGTTGAAAGTAGTTATTAAAAGCAAGAAATAAATATAGCTGATAAGTTAAACCAAAGCCTTATAATGAAGCAAAACCAAATCAAAATAGCTCAGCTTGTTTTAGATATTATATACAATGAAGATGGTAAATGTAATATCGAAAAACTATCGAATGAATTCGAAAATGCAGGCTTTGATTTTTATGATGGTGCTTACCAAGCTAACATTCATATCATTAATGTCTTGGAAAAACAGGATATCATAAACACCAAGAGAGAGAACCTGAATCACCCGTATTTTTTTGAACTCACAGATAAGGGTTACCATGTATCAAAACAAGGTTATGCTAATTGGCTGAAGGAAAGAAATATTTTAGAAAATCTTAAGAACAAAAAGATAAAGGCTTCTTTCTACGGTCAAATAATATCTATCACCATTGCTGTAATAGCTCTTGCTAATAGTCTCTACTCAAGCTTTCAGTATAAATCTGATTTACAGGACATAGAAAATAAAATAAAACTGATGCAATACAAGCAAAATCAAAATGATAATATTAACAATAGCGAGTTTTCGAGTCCTATTAATGATTTGATCATTAGAGACTCCACTAAAAAAGATACGATCCAATAATTTTTTCATGTTTCAAATATTGCAGAAAGCAATTGCGTATCAGAAGACATTATTAAAATCAAATAAAGGAACATCAAGAAGAATTTTACAATATGTTGAAAGTAGTTATAAAAAGCAAGAAATAAACCAAAGCCTATGGATAGAGAAGTAGTGGTTAATCAAATAGCGTATTCGAAAGAGTTCTTAAATAGCTTGAAAGAGAATGAAGAGCCAACATCAGATTATATTCAAGATAAATTGACTAGTTTTAAATATACTATATCGATTTTTGAGCAGGGTAAAGCCTTTAATTCTATTAATGAATTTATACTTGAAAAATTATCCAACATAGAAAGTAAGCTTGACGCTAATCCGCCACCTTCTCAAACAAAGGCTCTTTCAAAATCTCTTCAATCGGCTGCAAAGAAGTATATTGACTTAATACAGCGCGAACTGAACTCAATCGATTTAAAATAGCTATCATCTCTTTTTCATTTTGAAATGGAAAACAGATTAATTTGGAAGATGTAGCGGCTAAAGATGAATTACGTTCCTCAACATCCACTACTGATAATTGACTGTAGATATTTCTTTTTGAAACAGTAATCATAATGTTGTCGAGCTTGTATTTATCGTAATATTTTGTCTTTTCCGTTAGCTCAAAAAGAGAATAAAGGGGGTGGTTGGGTATCAATGCTTCCATGTTTCAAATATTACAGAAAGCAATTGCGTATCAGAAGACATTTTTTTAATATGCAGTTTAAACCAAAACATAATACTATGAGAAATTTAATTACAATGATGTTCGTTGGGGTGCTGATTATTGCAGCAACATCTTTTTCTAATGCTCAGATACAAAAAAAGGAGGTTAGAAGCTGGGAGAAGGTGGGCAATTACTGGGGAATGCTTGAATTGCATGTAGCGGATGATGGTTTGTACAGATTTACCTATCAAGACATAAAATTTCAAACCAAAAAAGTATATAAAACTTTTTATATGTATGATGAAGATGATGCTTTAGCTTATTTATATAATGAAATTATGAAAGGATTTGAAACAATGCCTGAAAAACCCTTGGTTTTTGAAATGCCTGACGATAAAATTACAATACATTTTGAAAAAAGTTTGGGTGTACCTAATGCATGGGTATATCATAAAGATTTAAGTTCTGGTATTGAAGGTAAATTGCCTAATCTTACTGTTAACAGAGTAGTAAAGTGGTTCGGTCAGGATTGAAATCATGTCTATAAAATATAAGTTACTGATTTATAAGGTTTAATTTTAGCCTTCTAAGCAGTAGGTCTCAGGTTCGAATCCTGAACGGATCACTAAAAAGCCCTTTATTTAATTATAGAGGGCTTTTTTTTTATAGATTGAGAAGAATCTAAAAATATTTCAAATTTTCGAAAAAGAGAGGTATCTTCAATATTACTCTTTTTTTAAAAAATAGTTGAGACTTCCGATTTCTCCTAAATCTTGAGTCCATTTCAAAGATTTTTCACTTAATGCCTCTATCTTGAATTTTACTGGTGAATTTTCTAAGTCGGAATATGTTAATATTAGTAAATTACTATCAGCCAAATACTCAAATTTCCCATTTTTACCGTTTGAAACAAGTTGTGATTTAATGCTAAAAGTTTTATCCCCATAAAATGAATAAGTTGCTGATAACACTTCATCTCTAGCTCCATTAATTAAAGCTTGAGAAAATTGAGGGGTTTTAGCTTCAAATTCTGAAACTGTCCATTTTCCTATTAGTTCCTCTTCTTCCAACTTATTTCCACAACCAATTAGTAAAAGACTAAAAACTACAACTAATGATTTTATAATGTTCATGACTTAAATCTACAATTAATTCAACAAGATAAATCAATTTTAAATAAGGGATTCAATACAATAGTTTTGATCCCCTATCCTCAATCTGCTCTTTCACCCATTCAATATATGCCTGCTTTTTGAAGTCAAACCAATCTTGGCGATATTCAGATGCGTCTATTAAATCCTTAAAGTTGCGGAAAGGCTTACGATTGGAGAGTTTTTTGAATGCTTCAGCTTTAAAGTCCTCATCTTTTAAAGAAATGGCAAAATCCTCCATGACCTTAAAACTCTGCCGTGAATCCATTTTTTCAAAGCGGTCATAGTTATTACGATCATTTTCAATTTTGTCAATAATTTCTTCCCAAAGTTCTTCTTCCATCATTTCATCTGGATAGAATTCAATGGTTTCAGTGGGACAATGATAAAAGCATAGCATACCACATTCAAGGTATTCAGCAATTTCTTCTATATGTTCCTCTGAAATTGGCATTGGATTTTAATTTTCCATACCAATTTATGAATTTTCATTATTATATAAAAGAATTGAATTGATAGCATCATGGGATAGTTTTTGATAGGAACACTTTTTTAATTTGGCAGGATTGAATAAAAATGCAACGCCTTTATAAAACCCGTTTGTTACATTTGGCTATGAATTCCTGAAACTAGTACTTTATGCTTTCTCCGCAAACTGATGCACTTCATTAATTACAAAACATTAGAATAATTAAGCTCCACAGTTTGCCAATGCTCTATCCTTGAGTGCCAGCTATGAAAAGCAAGTATAATCTACAAAATGCGAAGCAAATGGATTATATGTTGTAAGAAGAAGTGTTTATTATTAACTCTCATTGATCAAAAATCCGCATTCAAACGATAGCAAAATCCTATGATCATTCGCCCATAGAAGAGTAGCAAGAATATCCAGTTTATTTGTTTAATTGTCTTGTTGTCCTTTATGATAATACGAAATATTATTATGGTTAATCCAACTATGCTTATCATCCCTAGATAGACCGAGCTGCCAAGATACTGCCATTCCCAATTCTTTTCATCCGGATTCAAATTGTGCACTTTTATATAGGTTTCCTGGTTTGCGTAAAATTCAGAAATATCGAATGGTATTAATACCAGAATCATTAGTAGAAGAAAGGCTACTATTCCTGTCAGAATTATCTCTATTTTTATTTTGTTATTCACTTTCCACACTAATTCATGCCAAATGACGAATAAATATACTTTTGTTACGTTAATTCAATTTATATTTATAGCAATCTACTGAAATAATAGTTAATTTAAAAGCCGATTATTAGGCTAGTAATTCAATACCCCAAAAATGAACGGAATAAATCCCATTGCAATTTAAGCCATAAGTTATGTAGATTTTACAGGGTTAGAATATTTCAAAAAAGAAGTTCATTTCATTTTAGAAGATGATCAATTTGATCAAAATTTCACCCCTCGCCTATCCCACTCATTCTTACATTAATTGATAATTATTGGGATTATTTCAGTTTAAGTCAATTTTCTTTATATTCATTAAAAAATTAAGATAATGCAAAAGATATTGATCGGCTTTTTGCTGTTGAGCTTCACCACTGTAGTCATGGCACAAAAGCGGAAACTACCACCTACCCTTAACAGCTGGAACCATAATGAATATGCACCCAAATTAACGGCTGACGGTCGCACCATTCTATACATGTCTGATTATACAGAGTCGGGAAAAGCAGAGATTTTCATAAGCACCGCCATTGGTAATACCTGGCAAAGAGGAGAACCAATGGATATCCCCAATAAAGATATGATTCCTTTTGGTGCCTATAATATATCCTATGATGGTGAAAAACTGATTTATGCCATTCGAAAAGGACCAAATATTGGTGGCTATGATATCCGTTTTCAACAAAAACAGGGCAATAAGTGGTCACCGGCCATCAATCCCGGTAAACCACTTAATTCGAGCTTACATGAGATGGATCCAACCCTTTCTGCCGATGGAAAAACCCTCTATTTTAGTCGATGTGAAACCCTAGACCCAGTCACCGGAAACTGTAAAATCTTTGCTGCAGAGTATCTAGGAGATGTTTATTGGAAAGAACCTCAAGAAATTAAATTGGATTTAGCCTCAAGCTCTTTCGTTAATCCGGTAATCTTACCCGACAATAAAAGCCTTTATTTTGCTGCGCTCAATAATGCAGGCAATTACGATTTTTATATGAGCCGTAAAGAGGAAGATAGCTGGTCTAAACCTATTGCTATGGATTTTTTGAATACCGATGCCCATGATCGTTATATAGGCGTTACCGCTTTGGGAGATGTAGCCTACATTCATGAAAAAGATGAAAGGGGCTATGATTTATTTATGGTTAAAGTGCCAGAAGAATTTCAACCATCCAAAGTCTATTACCTGGAAGGAAATGTCAACAATTTGCCAGCTAAGGCCTTGGTGAAAGCTATTGATATTGAAACAGGCGTGGAACTGAGTCGCTTCATATTGGATCCCGAGGAAAAGACATTTGGCGTCTATTTAGCAGAAGGACATCAAGTAGATTTCTCCATTGAAACCAAAGAGCCGGGTTTTGGCTATTACAGTGAATTTTTAGACCTTCAAAACTTAAAATCTTCTCAAAAGGTAGTACAGGATATCACCCTAGCCTCCTTGCAGGAAGGTGAACCTTATCCGCTTTCCATAGCCTTCAAAGAACAATCAACTGATTTTGCATTAAATGCAGAAGAGGAGTTTACTCGCTTGATTACCTTGATGAAGCAAAACCGAAATTTCCATTTTAGACTGGAAGTCTATCAGCGAAGCATTACCGAATCGGAAAAGTATGCTGATAGTCTGCCAGAAATTCGCTATGATACCCTTTTAGTAAGTACCAATCAGACAGATAGTCTTACCTCAGAGGATAATCTGGCTTCAATGGATAGTCTTTCTACTGGGAATAGTTTTGCTTCAGAGACTGATAGCACAGCCGTAGCGAAAGAGCCGTCAGAAAAAATTGTGACCATTTACCACAATGATTTGACTCAAAAAAGAGCCGATGCCATTAAAACATATTTGCTGGACAAAGGCGTGCCGGAAGATATGTTTAGCACCAATGGAATGGGTGAAAATACTGAACTCAAGTATTCTGATTCGGAACGAAAACGAAATTGTAAAGTGGTCTTTCGATTGGAATAGAATTATAAGGTTTTGTAGGTAAATTATTGGTTGGAGAAGGGTAGAATATTTTTTTATAGTAATCTTTTTTTTGATAACGTTTAGTGTATGAGCAGTAGCGGATTTTATACCACTGCTATCCTAATAACAATATACTTTAATTAAATGAAAAATGGTTTGAGTTAGCACCCAAACCGCTATTGCTTATACACCGTGTTGAACGAATCCGCCTAAGGGCGGAAGCCTGCCGTTTTGTTCAGACTTCCGTAACTTAGGTTGAGTTATTCATTCATTAAATTCTAAGTTATGAAAAAAAAGTAAAACCCTAATCGAAAAAGCCTGTGAAATCGTGCCTGGCTTTGGTCTGCAGTACAAAAGGCTGAGAAGAAGTATCGACATTGCTGGAAAGAGCCAAAGTACCTTGACCAACTATGGGAGATGTTTGGCGCACATGGGCCTGTATCTTCAATGTGATTTGCTGGAACTCGATGACGAGCAGGTCCTCGATTATTTGTATAGGCTGAAGTCTAAAAGGAAGACCCCTTCCGATAGCTTTTTCAAGCATACCGTTTACTGACTCCGCTATCTCTATAGGATATTCGAGCAAAGGGAAAGCAGGGTGATATTGCCTTCCATTGAAAGACAGAAGGCTCTACCCGTTGTATTAAGCCAACAGGAAGTGCGCTTGCTTCTGAAGACGCCCAAACTGCTCAAGCACCGGTTAATGATGGCCCTGCTTTATGGTTGCGGATTGAGGAATTTTGAGCTTTGCAACCTTAAAATTGTCCACTTAGACTTGGAAAGGAAACAGCTTCATGTCCAACAGGGCAAAGGAAGGAAAGATCGGTATGTTCCGCTTTGCGATTTGCTGGTTCGTGGCGTGAACACTTACCTCCAAGCTGAAAAACCCACGGAATACCTTTTCAACGGACAATCTGATGAAGATGGGGGACATACCCAACTATCCACGCGGGGAGTGCAATGGGTCATGCGGCAAGCTAGGCAACAATCGGGCATCAAGAAGCAAATTACCGCCCATACCCTGCGGCACAGTTATGCAACCCATTTGTTGGAAATGGGTACCGATATCATGACGCTCAAGGATTTGCTCGGTCACGGGGATATTCAGACTACCTTAGGTTACCTGCATGTAGCAAGAGTGGGCAGAGCATTGCCCTTTTCTCCTTTAGAGAAATTGTACCAGTCATGAGGCCTGCTTTTGAAGTACAGCAAATCTTGCAACAACAGCTGCACGAACTGCCCGTACTGATCGGCAACAGCTGGAAGCGAAGGACGTTGTATGCCCTAGCAAAATGCCGGACCTCTGCAATGGGAGGGCATATCGACCGTTGCGACAACCCAAAATGCAGGAAACTTCACCTTAGCTACAACAGCTGCCGCAACAGGCACTGCCCGAAATGCCAAGGCCACCTGCAACAAAAGTGGGTACGGGAAAGGGAAAAGGACCTGCTCAACACTTCTTATTTCCATACTGTATTCACCTTACCTGACACACTTAACCCAATAGCCTTGGGAGAGCCCAGATTGCTATATGCACTATTGTTCAAAACAGCTTGGCAAGTGGTTAGAGATTTTGCGGCCAACCCGAAGTTTATGGGAGCCCACAACGGCATGATTGCCGTGCTGCATACTTGGGGACAGAACTTGAGCCTGCACCCCCATTTGCACTGCATTATTCCAGCCGGGGGACTGGGCAAATCCGGGAAATGGAAAGAAGGCAAAGGAAAGGACAAATTCCTTTTCCCCGTAAAGGCCATGGGCAAGGTGTTCAGGGCAAAGATGGTGGCAGCTTTGAGGAAAGAAGAACTGCTGGACAAGCAACAAGCCCAACTGTTGTTCAAAAAGAACTGGGTGGTTTATTGTAAACAGCCTTTTTACGGCCCTGCCCAAGTAGTGGAATACCTGGGCAGATATACCCATAAGATTGGCATTAGTAACCACCGGTTGATCGATGTGGGCAAAGATGCTGTCAAATTTTCGGCCAAAGACTATCGTAAAGGTGGTAAAAAGCATATGGTGACATTAAAACCAATGGAATTTATCAGAAGGTTTTCCATGCATAACCTGTCCCGAGAATCGGGATCTTGCCCAAGGGATTTACCCGAATCAGGCACTTTGGTATTTTATCAGGAGGCCGTAAAAAGGATTGCAAGACCCTCATAGATGCACAAATTGGCAAACTGGAAATTGTAATCCTAGAGTTTAGGGGTACATGCCTGGGAATCTGCCCTACTTGTAAAAAAGGAAGGCTGCAGACCGTGGCCGTATTCGACCAAAGAGGGCCGCCAAAGCACTGGCTCAAAAAATTACAGGCACATTAAAAAAGGAAACGGCTGTGGGCATCACAGGAAAGCTATGCCCAAAAAGCACCAAAACACCCGAAAAATGGCCTTTTTCAACCTTAAAAAATCAAAAAGATCAAATCGACAGTAATGAAAACCCGATTTGATCATTCCTCATGCTTAGAAGCACCCGCTTTTGAGCCTTGAAATTCACGATCAATACTTCGATTTTCCCATAGGGGCTTGCAGTTCTTGCCGACCTCTGATTCGCTCAACATTGCATTCATGTTGGGTCGTGCCGACCACACGAATGCTTAGTTGTTAGGGGCAGTTTTTTTTATTTTATCCAACCAACGGATTTTCTCCATTCGTCATACTCTCTTTTTCTTGCTTCATAATCTTTTGGTGGTCGTTGATTTTCAGTTTTAATTCTTGCTCTCATGACCTTAATCTGTTCTTCAAGAGAATTAAGACCAATCGCTTTCCTTCTCTTGTTAACCTTGTCGTACTCGTCCATTTTTACTGGACTCATTTCTCCATTTTCGTCCCAATCAAATTGCGTTCCGTATAGTTGAGGATTACCTTCAAAAACAGCAACTCGGTCGGTTAAATAAGCAAAGTCTATTTTGTCTGCTTGCCCATTTTCAACTTCTATTTCCATTAGTGCAGCACATTTTTTCATGAAGTCTGGTTGTCCAATAGAATGTTGGATTATTAACCAAGCTGCATTACTTGCTTCTTCGCCTAATTTTTCAGAAGTCGGAAACCCAATTACATCTATAATTCGATTAAGTTCTTCCGCATTACTGTCATGAATCACTTTCATTTCCTGATTATAGCCATTCGAAAGAGTTCCATTTTTTATCAATTTGGCTCTGAGCTTATCGTCCTTTTCCTTAAGTCCTAAAATTGTCTTCGAGATTTTTTCGAAGTCCATATGCTCGTTTCTTTTAATTGCCCCTAACATTATAGCGTTTTATTCATCGTTCTCTAAAAGTAATTAAAAAAAGGTAAAATCCCCATTTCTGTTAATGTGATTTAAGAGCAGTAAGAATGATGAATAAAACGTTGTTGGACTGAGCCGATGGG
>NZ_JBNPEF010000005.1:0-233372 GCF_051117495.1 Marivirga sp.
GGATTTGATTTTATTTTCAGCAGAGCTCTTGAAGCATTGGGCAGAAATGAGGACGTTTTATTGGCCATTAGTACTAGTGGCAATTCCCAAAATATTTTAGAAGCCTGTAAAGTAGCTAAAGCCAAAGGCATGAAGATCATAGGGTTGACCGGAAAGGGTGGAGGGAAGCTAGCCAAAGAATGCGATGTGGAAATCCGAGTTCCACATGATGGATATGCAGACCGAATTCAAGAAATTCACATCAAAATAATTCACATTTTTATTTTACTGATTGAAAAGAGATTAGGGTATGTTAGCTAAATCTTATGGAAGTTCAGTTTATGGAGTAGATGCCAATGTAATCACCATAGAAGTGAATGTAAGCCAAGGGATGAAGTTTTTTATGGTAGGTTTACCCGATAATGCCATAAAAGAAAGTGAGCATAGAATAGATGCCGCCATAAAATATAGTGGTTACAGAATGCCACGGCAGAAAGTAGTGGTCAATTTGGCCCCAGCTGATGTTAAGAAAGAAGGATCGGCCTATGATTTACCCATTGCTTTAGGAATCCTGAAGGGCTCAGAGCAAATTTTTACAGAAGAATTAGAGCATTATATGATCATGGGCGAACTGGCATTGGATGGCACGCTTCGACCCATAAAAGGAGTTTTACCTATTGCCATAGAAGCTAGAAAAAAAGGTTTTAAAGGATTCATACTTCCAAAAGAAAATGCTGCTGAGGCGGCCATTGTGAATAATTTGGATGTCATAGGAGTTCAAAACCTGAATGAAGCCATAGGAGTTTTGGAAGGTACTTCTGATATAAAGCCAGAAGAAATGGACACGCGTGATATCTTCTTCACTAATTTGAACGATTATGAAGCTGATTTTGCCGATGTACAAGGGCAGGAAAATATCAAGAGGGCATTGGAAATAGCCGCTGCTGGAGGTCATAATGTGATTATGGTAGGGCCTCCCGGAGCAGGTAAAACAATGCTGGCTAAAAGATTTCCTTCTATTTTACCGCCTTTGAGCCTAACTGAAGCATTAGAAACTACCAAAATTCATTCAGTTGCCGGTAGGTTGGGAGCTAATGCTTCTTTGATTGCCACGCGTCCTTATCGAGCACCACATCATACAATTTCAGATGTTGCTTTAGTTGGTGGGGGTGGGATTCCTCAACCCGGTGAAATTTCTTTAGCCAATAATGGGGTGCTCTTTTTAGATGAACTGCCAGAATTTAAAAGAACTGTTTTGGAAGTGATGCGACAACCCTTAGAGGAGCGCAGGGTGACCATTTCAAGGGCAAAAGTTTCGGTGGATTTTCCGGCCAATTTTATGTTGCTGGCCAGTATGAACCCTTGTCCATGTGGGTATTACAATCATCCTGAGAAAGAGTGCGTGTGTCCTCCTGGTTCTGTTAAAAGATATTTGAATAAAGTCAGCGGGCCACTTTTGGACAGGATTGATTTACATGTGGAAGTTACACCAGTTTCTTTTGACCAGATGACGGCTGACCGGAAAGCAGAAAGCAGTGAGACCATTAGAAAAAGAGTAATTGCGGCCAAAGAAATTCAAGAAAAGAGGTTTGATGGTATGGCAGATGTGCATTCAAATGCTTTGATGCCCTCACAAATGGTAAAGGAAGTTTGTGTAATAAACTCAGCAGGAAAGGCGTTGCTTAAGAATGCAATGGAAAAACTGGGACTTTCCGCCAGGGCGTATGATAGAATTATGAAAGTTTCTCGCACAATTGCAGATTTAGCAGGAAGTGAAGATATTAAAATTGAACATTTGGCGGAAGCCATTCAATATAGAAGTTTAGACAGAGAAGAATGGGCAGGATAAAAATAATTTTCATTATACTTTTAATTTCCATAACGGGTTTCAATTTATATTCCCAAGAACTGGTTTATGATGTTTCCATACATGGAAAACCAGTAGGAAATATGTTGGTGACCAAAAAATCATTGGATAGTGGCAAAGTTTATTATTCGGCTGTGATGGATTTAGAGTATAAACTTTTTAGACCTACTCAAATGGTGCAATTAATAGAGGCAATTTATCAAAATGATACTTTGCGTCAAGCCTATTTTGTGGATAAGAGGAACGGTGAAATAGTGGAGGAAGCTAAAATTGAGCAACTTCTCGGTAGAAAATATTATAGGACTACTAGGGATACAACTAAAAGTTGGTATGAGAAAGCAATTTTAAAAAGTACTGTTAAACTTTATTTCAACCCTCCTGAGAAAAGAGATTCTGTTTTTTCCGAAATTACGCATCAATATCAAAAAATAGCCAAATTGCCAGAGGAAAACCGTTTTATGATGATGAGTAATGAGGGTGAAAAAACAATTATAAGTTATAATGAAATGGGAATTTGTACGCAACGAGATTTTAATATAGGGTCTGTGGAATACTCCCTGAAATTAAGCAAGCGGAAAGATTAAGGTAAAAGTAGTTCCTTTATCCAATTCACTTTCCACCTTAATTTCACCACCCAAAATTTCCATTTGACTTTTTACAAGGTATAAACCTAATCCTTTTCCTTCTACATGGGTGTGAAATCGCTTATACATTCCAAAGATTTTATCCTTATTTTTTTCCAAGTCAATGCCAACTCCATTGTCAGAAAAAATTATGGTTTTATAATCCTCATGGGATTTTGTGGTAATCTTAATCTTAAGTCTTCTTTTATCAGATCGATATTTTATAGCATTTGAAATTAAATTATAGAAAATGCTGTCGATATATGTAGGGTTGCATTTTATTTCATTGAAAGCACTGTTTTCAAACTCAATTTCTGCCTCACTTAATTCAATCGAATTTTTCAATATTCTTTTGGTTTGCGCTAAAGTTTGGCTCAAATTGATCCATTCTTTATCTTTTTCTGCTTCTTTTCTTAAATCCAGTATGGCATTTAAATCTTTTATGACAGCATCTAAACTATCCCCTTCTTCCTTAATTTTGGATATGATATTGAGCCAATCTGATTTTTCTGTATCAGGACTGATTTCAAGTAGATGCGTAAGCCCCAATAATCTCGCCACTGGCGCTCTCAGATTATGGGCCGTCATAAATGCATATTGCTCTAATTTCTGAACATTCTGGGCTAATTCTGTATTGGTTGATTCCAAGTCAGTAGTTCTTTTGGCAACTTGAGCTTCCAAATCATCAGTATATTCTTTTAATTTTTCATTTTGTGCTTCAATTATCTGCTGAGCTTCTACCAATCTTTCATTTTTTGAGTTTAATTCTTCATTTTGCGTTAAAATTTCTTCTTGCTTTTGTTCCAGCTCAGCAGTCCTTAGGCTTACTTGTTTTTCTAATTCCTCGTTTTGTTGCTGTACTAGTTTTTGGCTCTGAGCCATCAAATCCATAGCATTTTCCTGAGCTTCTTTTTTATCGACTTCCAATAATCGATATTTATAACCAAGCGAGACGGATAATAAAATCACCTCTGTAATTGCCCCAATTTCCAATACATGGGTTGTAATGGCATTAACGGGTAGAAATCCCAAGTTTCTTAAAGTATAGAGTAAAACCCCGATTAAGTATGCGGTCCAGGCTAAGGTGAAAATACTGGCTACTTTAATTTTCTTTGTCCAAAAGTATATACCGCTAAATAACAGTACCAAACAATTTATGACGAGCGTATAGTTGGCAATTTTTAGACTTATTGCGTAATCAGCGATAAAAGCTAAAATAATAATTAATATGCCGACTGTCCTCATGATTTTAAAGACCCAATGATATCTGGGAGAGTATTTCTTGGTTTCCAAAAAACTGGAAGCAAACTGATTTCCGGAGAGAATCCATAATCCAATTCCAAAAACTATCACATGATTTGCCCACCAGGGTAGCTCATACCATAAATACATAAATGCATGGCCGTTCAAAGCCGAAAGCGTTAAAATATTACCGGTTATAATGCCAACATAATAGAGGTAATTGATAGAGCGTGCTGAAAAGGCCAAAAATAAATTGTACAACAACATCACCATCATGATTCCATAGAAAATACCATAAGCTATTTCCTCTGAAATATCTTCTGAAAACAGCTGTTCCTTGGGCTTGATATTGATAGGTAAGATAATGGAACCTTTATTTTTTATTTTTAGATATAGGGTAGTGGTATTCCCTTTATTTAAATTTAGTGGGATAATAAAATTTTTGTGCCGAATCTCTCTTTTTGAAAATTTTATCCTATCACCCATGAAACCCTCTTCCACTATTTTAGCTTCTTGAAGTATATAATAGTTTAAGGAATCGAAAGTAGGATAAGCGATTTCCAAAATGTAAGGCATTTCGAATTTATCTGGATGGTCAATTTTAATCTTCACCCAAAGGGTTATATCCTTTAACCCATAAGTAGGAATTTCTTGTTTTCCATATTCAAAAAGAGACTGATATTTTGGCGATATTATATCTTGAAAAGAAAGATGATGTTCGGGATCTTCCAAAAATTGAATTTGTTTGCCTAATCCTTCAAAAGATTGGTTTGGCTTAATGGAAATTGTCTTTTCAGCAAATGACTCACTAATATTTAGAAAAAATATAATTGCAAAAAGAAATTTCCAGCCTTTGGATATCATATCAGTTGAATCAATAATTTAAGAAAACTAATAATTTCAACTTTTGTAAACAAGAAGATGGGAAATATATCGAGTTTTTTGGGAAGGGCAGAAAATAAAAAAATCCCCATTTCGAAATGAATCAAAATGGGGATTTTCATATTATTTTAATGATTTCTATTAATCATTTTCTGTTAATGGAACAGGAAATTCAGTAAATACTTGGTCACCAGATCTATCAATTGGTAAATTATTGGCATTTAGTCTTCCATATCTCCTTAAATCCACCATGGCATGTCCTTCACACCAAAGTGAATATTGTCTTTGTGTTAACAATTCATCTGTTACAGCCGCTTCTGTTGCAGCCCCAGTGTAAGGATCCAATCCCGCGTAATCTCTAATAATATCTAAATCTGCAATTGCACCTGGTATATCTCCAGATCGAAGTTTAGCTTCTGCAGAAATTAGGACTAATTCTTCATTTCTGATGATGTCAATTGGAGAAGTCGGAGAAGGATATAAAGCGGTTTCATACTCACCATTTAATCCATCTTGAGAGGCGGCATTTTCCCTTACTGCCATTTTTCTGACTATTCTTAAATCACTCTCTTCTGCATTATCAATAAATCTGTCATGGACAACTATCATATCCCCATTATTGCCCGGTATCTTGAATAAACCATTCAGTTGGTCACCAGAAGCTGTAGAGAAACTATGTTTTGGTCCTATGGTTAAATCGCCATTCGGGTCAAAAAATGAATCTGCCAATAATCCAGCAACTGATCCCCATTCTTCTCTATAGATAGCTACTCTAGCTGCCAAAGCTCTATTAAATTGAGCAAAAGTAGCAGGTGTGTTAAAGCCATTGAATCCAGAAGATAAATCAAATGGAAAAGAGGCTCCTGCATTTCCCAATTGAGTGTTGGCAGTATTTAATAAATCTGCAATGTGAGCTAGTGCTGCATCCTTAGTTACAAATGGTCCCAAATTATCGGGGTCAGCTACATCAATCCTGATACCGTTTTCATCCAGCATATTCAAAACACGCAATTCTTGTAATGCTATTACAGTATTAGCAAAACCACGGTAGCCTGCTTTTTCCTGATCTGATACGAATTCTGTATTGTCTAGTGCATTCAATAAAATGTTTGCATTCTTCACATTGGTATAACTACCGTTATATGGTCCATTCAAATAGAATACATTGTTATCTAATTGACCACCATTTTTACCCAATAAATCCTCCGTATTTCTCGGGTCGGCATTGAACAAATATAATTCTCTGGCAATAGTTCCTGTTGAAGTAACATAAAGAGGAAGGCCATTACGCATTCCTGATTCCATTCCGACCACAATGTTGTTCAATTCATTGACTGTTGCATCTTGGTTGTACTGTTGTAAATTGGGATTATTAGGGTCAATTTGATCCTCAAATTCACATGAAAACAAAAACAGCATTGAAATTGCCATTAATCCTGATGTTATTGATTTTATATTAATATTTTTCATGATTTTTTAGTTTAAAATTCTAATGCTACGTGAAAATAAACTTGTTTAGTGGATGGGAAAGGGTTTACATCCAAACCAGTAGAAAGCCCTGTTCCGCCCTTAGCTGAAACCTCTGGGTCGTAACCTGTATAAGGCGTTACTGTCCATAAGTTTCTTCCTGATGCTCCAATTTTTATTTTATTTACAGCGCCATTAAATACGCTAACAGCTGATTCAGGCAGTCTATAATATAAAGCTATTTCTCTTAATCTCATATAAGAGGCATCCTCAATAAACCTATCCGTATTAGGGTTAGAAGTTCTTTCTTGCCCTGATGGGTCATCTAAATCCCCAGTTAATCCAGCTAAATCAGTAAGGAAAGTAGTGAGGTTTAAGTTATTCCCTCCTTGCTTTACATGAATTAAGAAACTGAAATCAAAATTCTTGAATATGGTAAAGTTGTTGAAGAATGAAGTTTGGAAATCCGGTTCTGCATCCCCCACTGTTACTACTTCTCCATCGATGGTACCTTTCAATTGAGTTACTGGTTGCCCTTCTTCAATAAAAGCAGTCCCTAAACCTAACCCAAAACCTGAACCAGCTGGAGCAAAAGGAGGAACATCTAATCTTGTAATTTTAGATCTGTTAAACCAAAAGTTTGTAGTTGAGGTCCAAACGAAATTTTCATTTTGCACTGGACTAGCGTTTAAAGCCAATTCCAATCCTTGGTTTTGCAAATCAGCCAAATTAGTTACTTCCAAAGCAAAACCAGTTGACGGTTGTAATGCTCTTTGTAGAATTAGGTCGTTGATATTTCTATTATAATAAGTGGCTGTTAGAGACAGCTTGTTATCAATAAGCGTCATATCAATGCCAGTTTCAAATTCTGAAGCAGTCTCAGGAATTAAGTCTTCACTTCCTCTTAAGCCACCTACTGAAACACCAGGAGATCCACCAATGTTAACTGCTTGAAAGCTCGTATATAGAGAACCAAAAGTTGCACTTGAACCTGTTTCACCATAAGCGGCTCTTAATTTAAACTGATTGAATAAATCTAAGGCCCAAAAATCGAAATTAGCTAAATTTAATGCTACTGATGCCTTAGGAAAGTAGTAAAACTGATTTTGGTCCGCATTTAATGTGGATTTATCAGCTCTTATTCCTAGAGTAGCTATGATTTTATCTTCATAGTTAACTTCTTGTTGCGCAAAGTATCCAAACTCCTTAACATTCTCCAAAGTTTGATCCAATTCTTGTGTACCTGATTGGCCAAGAGTCGTCTGTCCGGGTATTAATTGAGTTGCCTGATTATATACTAAATCTCTATCGAAAGTAATGTAAGTATAACCAACTTGTGAAGTCAATTGTAGTGAACCACCACCTAGATAATTATCCCAAACCAAGAAACCCTGATTATTGGTATTAAATATACTGTTTTTACCAACCCCAATAAATCCGTTTTGCAAACCTCTCTGGGCTTGATGATATTCTGGTACGTAAACATAGGTCTCAAGATTATAACTATCAAAACCACCATTCCATTTAAATTTCAAAAATGATTCATCAGATTCATATAAACTTACATCAATACTGGCGCCTTGTATAAAGCGGTTAATGACTTCATCATTTATTGCTTGATCTCTTACTAACAACATATTACCTGCCGCATTTGGATTATCCGGATAATTACCAAACTCATCAGGGAATAAATTTGCCCATGGTCTAGTAAAGGCCATGTTATATCCCATACTTAAGCCCCCTTCATTTTCATTTCCAGTGAATCCCCTTTGTGTTGTAGAATTTACAAAATTACTGGAAGTAGTGAACTTGAATCTATCATTAAATTGATGGTCAATGTTTGCACGGACACTTGCTCTAGTATAGCCGGTGTTTTTAATAATCCCTTCTTCATCTCTTAATGAAGCCCCAACATAGAATTTGGTTTTCTCACTTCCGCCAGTTGCACTAATTTTAGTATCTGTGATTAATCCTGTTTCGCCATAAATTTCTTCTTCATAATCGATTAATCCACGTCCATTTAAAGCAGCATTATATCTGGCCACTTCATCGGAGCCAAATGTTTCTTCGACTAAAGAAGGTGTCCAATCCCTTTGTCCAATTCCAACCTTTCTTTGAATGGTGCTAAAACCAATATCTTGAGTTAGATTTACTCTTGTTTCTCCTCTTTTACCTCTTTTTGTAGTAATAATAACCACCCCAGCATTGGCACGTGCACCATAAATTGCAGCGGCTGAAGGGCCTTTTAATACTTCAATATTTTCTATATCGCTTGGTGCCAAATCGGCTATTCTATTAGAGGCATTTTCTTCATTTCCTGAATTCGCTCCAGATGCATTTCTCAAACCACTTGGAATTTCTGCATTACTTACATAAACACCGTCTATAATGAATAAAGGTTGGTTATTTCCCGTAATGGAGGTAACACCTCTTAGTCTCATGGCTATTCCACCGCCCGGAGCTCCTGAACTTGAAGTGATATTTACTCCTGTTACTTTGCCGTAAAGGGCATTGTCCATAGTAGGTTGGTTGGTAATGCCTGTCAGTTCTTCGGAGGAAACCGTGGCCACTGCATTTCCTAAATTTGATCTTTTAACACTTGATGCTAAACCAGAAACCACTACCTCGTTTAATTTGGTAATATCTTCTTCCAGTCGGATAGTTAACTCTCCGCTTTGATCTGGATTAACGGCAACTTCCTTTTCTGCGAAGCCAATAAATGAAACTACTAAAATCTCAGGTTTGGAAATTTCAACTTTAAATTTTCCATCTAAATCAGTTGTAGCACCTGAAGTAGAACCTTTTTTTACCACTGTAGCTCCAATTAATGGTAATCCATCACTGGCACTAACTACCGTTCCTTCTATTACTTTATTTTGGGCGTATGAAAACGATCCAATCAAGAATAGAATAATCATTACTAGATACTGTTTTTTCATAGATTTTAAATTTTGGTTTTATGTTAATATGAGAAATAATATTGATATAACTCCTTAAACAACCAAATATGTTATCATTTTGTTAAATAAATTATATATAATCTTTGTATAAGAAAACACATGTAATTAAAACAAACGAATGATTGTTAGGCTTGTAAGATGAGCAAAATTGTGATTGACAACCTTATTTCAAGCTTTCTTGGACTTCTTTAATAGTTGCCCTAGCACTTCTGCCTACCCCAATTAATGTAGCAGAAGCAAAACCTGTCCAACCTCCATAGCCCACTAACCAAAGTTTTTTTTCTTCAGTGGATCTTGTTCCTTTAGTTTTGATTTTTCCTTTTTCGTCAGTGGTTACTATATTCTTCAAATGGTCTGTGGCATATCCAAAACCAGTACACCAAATTACAGCATCAAACTCCTCCTCTTCTCCAGATTCCCAGATGACTCCTTTTTCAGTAAATGATGTGAACCTTCCTGCAGAGTGTAAAACATCTCTTTCTCGGGCTTCTTTCACACTAGGAACCATTACGATATTGCCTAAATTATATTTGGACATATCAAACTTCTCCCCTTTTTTCTCGGCATAATATTTTGCAGATGCTTGATCAAATAATACACGGCCATCCACATCATCAGGCAAAAATTCAGGTTTTTTTTGGGTTGCCCATTGGGTATCAGCCACTTTGGAGACTTCTGCTATAATCTGGGCACCAGAGTTTCCTTCCCCCATTATTAATACCTTTTGTCCTGCAAAATCTTTTGGACTTTGATAGAAAGCGGAATGCAATTGTATTCCCTTAAAAATACCTCTACCTGCTACATTTGGTATAAAGGGATTTTTCCAAGTCCCAGTGGCGGATATTAGCCTTTTACTGTAAAAGCTTTCACGATTGGTATTAATTTTAAAATAATCCGATTTCTTTTCAACATTTTTTACCTCAATTGGTCTTTCAACAGGAAGCTTGTACCGCTTTTCATATTGACATACATAATTGATGACCTCTTCTTTAGTGGGAAATTCATTATTAGATTTAGGCATGAGCCAACCTGGCAAAGAACTGTGTTCAGCCGGAGAGAAGAGCGTTAATGAATCCCAAGCCTTTTGCCAAGCCCCTCCACATTCTTCTTGATTGTCCAAAATAATGTAATTGAGTTCTGTTCTGCGCAAATAGTAGCCACAGGCCAGTGCACTTTGGCCACCTCCTATAATAATCAGGTCGTAAATATGCTTAATTGACATCAAATTTTAGTTAAATCCGTTAGTTCAAGATATTTTAATATTTTTCAATTTATGTATTAACCCTATTTTTTCATGTTAATTATGGAAATAAAACCTGTCAGGTTTCTATGAGTTATAGGAGTAAAATGATTGTGTATTTATTATTCATTTCATGTACAAACCTGACAGGTTTGGAAAATAGAACAAATGTGCAAAAGTAGGGTAAATTTAAAAAATCATCAAAAGTTAAGAATTATGAAAGCCATTTGGAACAATCAAGTTGTAGCAGAAAGTGATGATACCATCATTATTGAAGGAAATCATTATTTCCCTCCGGAATCCATCAAAAAAGAATATTTCGAAAAGACTGATTACAATACAGTTTGTCCTTGGAAAGGAACTGCTTCTTATTATAGCTTAAAAGTAGATGGAAAAGAGAATAAAGATGCCGCTTGGTATTATCCGGACACCAAGGAAATGGCCAAAAAATTTGAAAATTATGTGGCCTTTTGGAAAGGGGTGGAGGTGATGAAATAAATATTATTTCTTTTAGCTAAATTTAAGCATGCAGTCAGCCTTAAGGAAACTTATCTATGCTTTATTAATGATTATAGCCAGTATAATGCTTGGCAGTTTAGGCTTTATGTTAATTGAAGGCTATGATTTTCGGGACGGTGTTTATATGTCCGTTATTACTTTTTCAACAGTTGGATTTAAAGAGGTTCAACCTTTGAGCGATGATGGGAAATTATTCACGGTATTTTATATTATCGTAAATTTAGGTTTATTTGCTTATACAGCTTCCGTAATTTCTTCTTTCTTATTTGAAGGGCGATTTAAGGAAATTTATAAAACCTATACAGATAAAAAGGCATTGAAAAAATTAAATAATCATATCATAATCTGTGGATTTGGCAAAAATGGAGAGATTGCCGGAAACGGTCTTCGTCTTTCAAAGAAGGATATTGTTTTTATAGAAAAAGATGCGGATGTCATTAATAATTTTGACAATGAAAAAGGCTATCAGCTATTGCATGGCGATGCAGTTTTAGAATCTGTCTTAGTGGAAGCTGGAGTTGAGAGAGCGAGTACTATTATTACCACCCTTCCCAGCGATGCCGATAATGTATTTATCACTTTAACAGCAAAAGAGCTTAATCCACAAATACAAATAATAGCCAAGGCAACAGAACGAAATACAGAAAAGAAATTAAGAAGAGCTGGAGCAGATCATGTAGTAATGCCGGATAGAGTAGGAGGCTCTTATATGGCATCCTTGGTTACAAGACCAAGTGTAGTTCAGTTTTTAGAAATTCTCAATGGCGATCAAGACTCAGAATATACCTTAGAGGAAATAAATCACAATCTGCTTAAAGATAAATTTAAAAATCTCTCCTTAGGAGAAATGGATGTTAAAAATAAGACTGGTGCTACCGTTTTGGCTTTTAAAGACAAAGAAAAAGGCTTTGTGTTTAATCCAAATTCTGAAGTGGTATGTGATGAAGGTGATGTAATTATTTTGCTTGGAGACAAGAAATCAATCAAGACCTTTAAGGATGAGTATGTTAACTAAGAATCTTCCATTTAATTATTTGTTTCTTTGAAATAAAATGAAACAAAAGTTGCATTAAAATTAGATCAAATTTATACTTAGATTTATTAATTTGGCGTTTTGATTTATATTAATATTCAACCTTATTTCATTTAATGAACCACCATTATCATTTTAAATATTTTCTCTCTATAATCTTTTTTCTTATACTTTTCTCAAGTTGTAATTCAAATACAGTTGAAAATCGATGCAATTCAGACCACGAACTGATAAAACCTAATATTATTAAAGAAATCAAGATTGATGTGGAAGGTAAGCAGTATAGCCATAAATTTTCACAAACAGCATATTTTGATAATACAGATTGGTATTTTGGCTTAGACTATTCGCAAAATTGTATAGATATCATTAACCTAACTCATCAAAATTTTCATAAATCTTTATGTTTTATAAACGATGGATCAGAGGGATCTATTGATGTGGCTGATTTTTACTTTCATAATAAGGATAGTATAATATTGCTTTCCAATTTTGGGAAAATTCAAATTATAAACTTCAATGGTGCCCTAACAGATGAGTACGACTTAAATTCTGAAAAAGCTGATAAATGGGTAGAAGATGAATTGCTGTCAGGAATAGAAAGTGGTCCTCCTCGTATCCATTATGATGATCTCTCAAAAAACCTTTATATACCAAGTTACGCTCCCGTTTACAATACAGATAGCCATTATCTTAGCTCACCAACTTTGGTTTCTTACAATTTAAAAAAACGAGAATATGAAGAAATTGGTAGTTTAATTCCAGAAGACATAAAAGGTAAAAAGGTTTCTCCAATTATTGACTCCCATGAATACAATATTGTGAAAATTGAACCATCAGGTAATATTTTAATTTCCTACATGGCTAGTAGTTTCTTTTCTTTTGGAAAATTAGGTGCATCTGATAGTCTAAAACTTTTTTGCAGGACAAGTAAATTTTTAGAGAATAATATAATTGACTTTAATGGCGATATAAATGACATTAATCACCAAAGAAACTATCAAATACAGGCAGGTAGATATGATAAATCGATTTATCTCCCCGAAATTAATAGATTTATCGTGAGTGTTAGGCATAACCAACAGCTAAAAGACTTGGGTGGGAATTTAAACAACCCATTCCATTCTGATTTCTCCATATTAGTATTAAATGAGAACTTCAAAACACTCAAAGAATTTAAAGTTCCAAAAGAAAAATACAATTTCAACAAAGTGTATCCCCATTCAAAGGGAGTACTAATATTGAAAGAAAATCCAAATGATGAAAATAATGAAGAAGACTTACTGGAGTTTAGTGTTTTTGCTATCGATTAATTTGGGGCTTAATATTACTAAAGCTCATACACAAAATTTAGATCACCTTTATTACTGCAACGAGAATACTGACATTACACAATTATTTATTATTAATCCCTTCTATTCAGTGGGACATATAATTGATAATGACAATTATTTAGTGTTGTTCAATCATGAGAACCTGCCACTAGATACACTTAATTTAGGTAATTCAAAAGACTATTTCCTCCAAAATTTAATCGTAACTGGCACCAATGAGTTTTTTATCAATGTATTAAAATATTACAAAACAATTGAAATAAAGGCTGGTAAATTGCAGATTATAGAGGAAAATGAATTAATAGAAGGAGACTATAATC
This sequence comes from Marivirga sp., assembly GCF_051117495.1. Lineage (NCBI taxonomy): Bacteria > Pseudomonadati > Bacteroidota > Cytophagia > Cytophagales > Marivirgaceae > Marivirga > Marivirga sp. The sequence goes on from NZ_JBNPEF010000005.1 coordinate 13,467, forward strand.
TACCCGATTATGCTGATCTTGATGGTATGATCTACGGTCAATTTTTGAAAATTGATGATTTGATTTTTTTGGAAAGACCAGAGGGCAATAGAAGACGAGATATAGGCTACTCACTATATTTGTTTAAAGATGGCAAGCAATTCACATTAGTTAATAACCACAAAAGTGAGATCAAGCAAGCTTATTCAGGGTCTGGAATACGATCGAGAGTAATGGATTTAGGTAATCAACTACTAATTCCTGTTGAGAGAGCCAATAAGATGATTTTATTTGACTTAGAGACAAATGAAAGAAGGGAAATAGATTTTCCTGAAGTAGAAAAAAAAGATGAAAGTTGGAGCTGTTTTTATGATTACAAAACTAAAAAAGCTTATGCTGTCAAATTTTATAAAGACCAAGCTCATGAAATTTACGCATTAGATTTGGAAAAAGAGTCCTTTACATTTTTAGAGAAAACAGAACATAGGCCAAGAGCTTTTGTAAATGGCAAATATCACTATGCTACCAAAGAAAAAGCTGAAATCACTAATAATGAAATGATCTGTCATTATTTAAAACCGATTGAAAATAATTAGAGAAAGTAAGTTATAGGTTTGACTTAAAACCTATAACCTACTAATTAATACTTTTTCAAAAAACCCCATCATTCAACTTCTTCAAAGCCTCAGATTTATACTGAGTATCCACCACTACAGAAATATTATGGCGGCTACCTCCATAAGAAATCATACGAACCGGAACATCCTGAAGTGCTGCAAAAATCTTGCTGACCAAGCCTGGTTTTTCGGCTACCATATTGCCCACTAAGCAAATGATACTTTGCTCCTGATCTACTTCTACTTCCCCGAAAGGGCGCAATTCACTTAAAATGCTGTCCAAATAATAAATATTATCGATGGTAACCGATATGGCCACCTCTGAAGTAGTAATTACATCAATAGGTGTTTTATATTTCTCAAAAATTTCAAACACTCTTCTTAAGAAGCCATAAGCCATCAACATACGAAGTGATTTTACTTTGATGGCCACTATCCCATCCTTGGCTGCTATGGCTTTAATGCCTTCCCCGCTGCCTTCTTTGGTATGGATTAACGTACCAGGCGCTTCCGGTTTCATAGTATTTTTAAGTCGAACTGGGATGGTTTTTTTCTGAGCCGGTCTGATACAAGACGGATGCAATATTTTAGCTCCAAAATAGGCCAGCTCTGCCGCTTCTTCAAATGACAACTGCGGAATGCTAAAGGTTTTATCCACCACTCTCGGATCATTATTGTGCATACCATCAATATCCGTCCAGATTTGGATTTCATCTGCATTCAATGCGGCTCCAACCAGAGAAGCTGTGTAATCACTTCCTCCTCTTTTTAAGTTGTCTATATTGCCTTCAGCGTTGCGGCAAATATATCCTTGGGTGATAATTAGATTGGTTTCAGCGGGTTGCTTCATCAAAATATCCGATAATTCCTTATTGATAAAAGCTTCATCCGGTTCTGAAAAAGCATCCGTTCTCACAAAATCCAAGGCATTGATTAAAGCACTGTTTAATTCATGTTCTTGCAAATGCAAGTGAAAGATATTGGTGGACATCAATTCTCCTTGAGCTAATAGTTCTTTATCAATCGAATTGGTAAAAGGCTTTTCTAAACATGATTTAATAAAATCCATGCTGTCTGAAATGATACTATTGGCTTTGTTTTTGAAAACATTGGTTTCAAAAAGTTCTTCCAAAAATTCATCATATCGCTTTTGAAGCTTTTTGATGACTTTCGTAGCCTGATCATGCTCTTTTTTGCGCAATCTTTCACCTATCTCTACCAAAGTGTTGGTTACACCGCTGAGAGCAGAAAGGACTACTAATTTTTTATTGTGGTCTTTCGTGATGATTTCACGAATCTGATTCATGCCTTGAGGCGTACCAACGGAAGTGCCGCCAAATTTTAATATAATCATAATCCTTTTGCTAATCCTAACATTTTTAATGCGGTAAATGCAGCTTCATCTCCTTTGTTACCATGCTTTCCTCCGGCTCTGTCCAAAGCTTGTTGTTGTGTGTTGGGAGTCAGAACACCAAATATAACGGGTTTGTTATACTTTAGGCTGACATTGGTTATGCCATGAGCTACAGCATCACAAATGAAGTCAAAATGTTTCGTTTCTCCTTGAATCACGCAGCCTAAGCAAATAACAGCATCAATATCTTTTCTTTCTGCCATCCATTGGGCTGCTAAGCTTAATTCAAAGCTTCCGGGTACATAATGTTTTTGAATATTTTCCTTTGGTATTCCATTATCTATCAAAGTTTCGTAAGCGCCATTGTATAATGATTCCGTTACTTCTTCATTCCATTCTGAAACTACGATTGCAAATTTTTTGTCTTGCAATCCTTTCATGTTTTTACCGGAATGTTCGCTAAGGTTCTTAAGATTTGATGCCATATTTTTTAGGTTTTTATAAAAGTAAATCAAAGAAAAAAGCTTACTGCAAGTTCGTACTTCTGTTTTCTCATTAATAATAAAACTTGTCCGCAGGCGTCTAAAGACGCTTAAAAAGTCTCGCAGAGTCGCAAAGACGCAGAGTTTTCGCAAAGAAAATATTTTTTCCCGTTTCTTAGGTTCGATTTTCAGCCATAGTCTGATCAGCCAATGGCTGGAAAAATCACAAGGATATCATATTTAATACTATCCAACAAAAAAGGGACAGGCTTTTCTAAACCTATCCCTTTTATAAATTAATTTTTTCTATTTAAATTATTTTTGAGCCTCTAATCGGGATAGGTATTTTTCTGCCTCAGTCTTCTGTTTAGAATTACTGAAATCCTCAACCACCTTTCGGTAGCTTCCCATAGCAGCCTCTAAATCATTTGCTTTTTCATAAGCTAATCCTTGCTTCATCAAATATAGAGGACTAAATTCTTTATTGCTTTTGTAATTAGCTGCTTTACCGTACTGATCAGCTGCTAAAGAATAATTACCTAATTCCATGTAAGCATCGCCAATTAAGGCATAAGCTCTAGGTTGAACCAATAAATCATCACTGCTAAAATCTTCTAAATAATCAATGGCGGTTTCAAACTCACCTTGCTGAAGATAAATGCTACCTAAATAGTAGCTGGCTAAATTTCCTGCTTTTGTCGATCCGTAATCCTCAACAATAGCTAAAAAGCCATAATTATTACCATCACCATTTAAGGCTAAATCGTATTCCTCATTTTCAAACCAATAAACGGCTTGGAACATTTCTTTCTGAGCTTCCTCGTTCAGATTGTTCATATAGTAACGGTAACCAAAAAAGGCTACAATGATTAAAGCGATTACTCCCCCTAAACCAAATACTATTTTTTTATTGTTTTCAATGAATTCTTCTGTTTTCGAAAGTTGCTGAGCTAATACCTCAGGGTTTTCATAAAACTCGGAACCTTGTTTCTCTTTAGATTTTGTTTTTGCCATTGCCACTATTTTAAGACCGCAAAGCTATAAAAATTTATTTATTAATACCCAATTCATTGCTTTAATAGTTTAAAGCTTTGGGATTTAAATTAATAATATCCTAAAGTTTTGGTGAAAACACCAAAACGGGGAATGCAAATAGAAAACCTATCCTATATGCTGGTTGGTGTACCACCGACCATTTTTTCCGCCCACGATTGTGTCTTCACAATCGTATCCCTTGTCGGTTAAATATTCATTAACCTCATTGCAATGTATTTGTGAAGACACAAATACCGGCAAGCATAGGTTTCCCCGGTCGGTGGCTCACCGACCGGAATTTAATCCACTATAAAAGGATAATCCTCTTGAGCGTAAACATCTCTGTAAACTTCATCAACATGAGGGAAATCAGATTCTTCAGCAAATTTCACGCATTCTTTCACTTGTTCCTTTGCTTGATTATCGATTTCTTTTAACTCCTCTTCAGTAGCATATTTATTTTTCAAAATAGCTTCTTTAGCCTGCTCTATAGGATCTTTCCCCTTGTATTCTTCCAGCTCCTCTTTAGTTCTATATTTAGCAGGATCAGACATAGAGTGACCTTTGTATCGATAAGTTCTGAACTCTAATAAAGTTGGTCCATCTCCTTTTCTTGCTCTTTCAGCAGCTTCTGCCACTGCATTATGAACATTCTCCACATTCATGGCATCCACTCCTTTGGAAGGCATATCGTAAGCCTCACCTAAAGTATGCAATTCAGTTACATTAGATGTTCTTTTTACAGAAGTTCCCATGGCATAACCATTATTTTCAATAGCGAAAATCACTGGTAATTTCATACTCATAGCCATATTCAAGGCTTCATGGAAAGCACCTTGGCGAACCGCGCCATCGCCCATATATGTAATACAGATATTATCGGTTCCTTTATATTGCTCAGAAAAAGCAATACCAGCGCCCAATGGAATTTGTCCACCTACAATTCCGTGACCACCAAAGAAATGGTTTTCCTTATCGAACATGTGCATGGAGCCTCCCTTTCCTTTGGACACTCCTGTTTCTTTTCCAAATAATTCTGCCATTACCGCTTTTGGGTCAGTTCCCAAACCAATTGGGTGAGCATGATCTCTATAAGCCGTAATGTACTTATCACCTTTTTTCAACGCACTAACAGCACCGGCTACGCAAGCCTCCTGTCCAATGTAAAGGTGGCAAAAACCACTTATTTTTTGTTGGCCATATAATTGACCAGCCTTCTCCTCAAATCTTCTCATTAAGGACATGGATCTGAACCATTCCATATAGGTTTCTTTATCGAAACTCTTTTTATTGGCAGTTTTTGATTTCTTTGTAGCCATAATGCTTTTTCTTTTTTTGATGTATTTCTCTCGTCACAAAAGAATAACTTAACTTTGTTTCCATTGTTACGGGATGCGAAAATAACGAAAAAACCCACAAGTGCGAAAAATGAAGCTCCAAAATATCCGATTAGCCCAATTCAAAAACTATCCGCAAGCAAATTTCTCATTTGTGGATGGGATTAATTGCTTTTTGGGGCGAAATGGCATAGGTAAAACTAATCTGCTGGATGCTATTTATTATTTGGCGTTCACCAAAAGTGCATTTAATGCGGTAGATAAAGATAATATTTTACATGAAGAGAGTTTCTTCTCAATCAAAGCTAATTTTGAAGTAGAAGATAAGAATGTAGAAATGCTTTGTGCAGTCCGCTTGGGTGAAAAAAAGATGGTGAGATGGGCAGGAAAAGAATATGAAAAATTAAGTGAGCATATTGGAAAACTTCCTTTGGTGATGATTATTCCACAGGATACAGACATCGTAAGAGAGGCAAGTGAAATGCGCAGAAAATTTTTTGATAATTTACTCTGCCAGCTCGATCAAGAATATTTAAAATTGTTAGTGAAATACAATCATCTCTTGAAGCAAAGAAATGCATTATTGAAATCCTTTTTGGAGAAAAATAGATTTTCCACTGACCAACTAGCTCCTTATGATGAATTGATGATTCCTTTGGCTTTGAAGATTTCAGAGGAGCGAAATAAACTAATGCAAAATTTCTTGCCGATTTTTCAAAAGTTCTATCAAGATTTGTCCGATGGACAGGAAGAAGTTAGCATCAATTATGATACCCGTATAACAAATTCCTTTCAGATGGATTTCAAATCGCAACATCAAAAAGATTTCCGCCAAGGCAGGACTACTATGGGAATTCATAAAGATGATTATGTGTTTTTGTCAGAAGGAAAGTCTGTTAAGAAGTTTGGTTCGCAGGGACAGCAGAAATCATTTGTTATTGCCCTAAAATTAGCGCAATTTGAACTTTTGAAATCCTCCAAAAATCAGAAGCCTTTTCTTTTACTAGATGATATTTTTGATAAATTAGATGATAAAAGAATTGCTTATTTATTGAAAATGATGGCAGATGGCAGATTCGGTCAAATATTTCTGACTGATGCCAGACCTGAAAGAAGTAAGGAGTATTTGAAAGATATTAACACCGAGAAGAAATTTTTTGAACTGGACTTAACAGCTAAAGAAAATGTATAAAAAGAAAAATCCACATCCCGCCAGTATCAGGAAATCGGAAGCTACCCCGCTTGGACAGGTAATCAATGAAATGTTTGACGCTTATCACCTGAACAGAAAAGTTGATCAAACGCAAGTAGTTAATCTGTGGCCAAAATTAATGGGAAAGGCAATCGCTAGCAGAACCAAAGGCGTTTTCATGAAAGATAGTAAGCTTTTTGTTACAGTAGAATCCAGTGCACTCAAACAAGAACTTCACATGAACAAAGAAAAAATCATTCATTTATTTAGGGAAGAATTGGGGAAAGAAGTAGTGAAGGAGATAGTATTGCTTTAAGTTTTTATGGGTTGCGGTAATATGAAAAAGTAATAATCAAAATAAAGTAATACAATTACATCTTTAATTTGATTATAGCCTTAATGAGGTTGTTTTCTAACGTATGTAACTATTTTTGCTTTCTTACTATTAAGTGTCTAAAGAATTACCTATCTTATCTTTATTTAAAATTCAGGCACTATGCATTTTTCCTATTTCGTACAACAAAAGCTTAAATTGGCATCCGCTCTTATCATTATTTTAGTATTAGTTTTAGTAAACAATCGTTGGGAAAATAAAAACATAAATGAACTAGGGGAAACTTTTGGTTCGGTTTATAAGGACAGGCTTGTGGTAGAAAATTATATTTTCAAATTAGCTTCAGCTACACATGAAAAAAAATATTTGCTTACCCAATATACAGTAAAACAAAGTTCCGAAATTAAAAATGAAATTGCATCCATCAATAATGAAATTGATTTTTTGCTAAAAGATTATCAAACCACTTATTTAACTGTTGGAGAACAGAAGGTTTTTAAAAAATTGCTTAAAAATAACAATCAACTGAGAGTTATAGAGGAAAACCCTGAATTCGAAATTGCTCAATTAAACAGTTTATATAATAAAAATATAATTCTGTTGAATAAGCTTTCAAAAATTCAAATGAAGGAAGGGGAAGCATTGTATAATAATTCACGCTCTATAGTTACCAGTAATGCAAGTTTATCCTATTTAGAGTTAGGGTTACTGATAATATTGGGCTTGATTTCTCAAGCACTGATTTTTAATTCAAAATCGATTAGAGGAAATTTTACGAAGGACAAAAATAACCTGCCATTAAACTGATTAAAGCTTGATGGTTTTGAAAATTAAAGAAAGTATTAATCTGGGTTCAAATTTAATTGATGAGCTTTTTCATACCCTTTATTAAAAGCATCAATATATTTGTCCTGATTTAGGGTGAATTCAATTATCAACACTGAAAATAAGCCAACAAAAAACCGATAAAATGCTCTTTTCTTGAATTTTTCCAACTAATTAATCCTACTTTGACATATTCCTCAATCATCGCCAAGAGATGTGTCTTCACAGTTCTAACACAGCTACAAGTTCGATTTGTGAAGACACAAATCGGTAGCATCAGTGCCCACTTGACAAAGTAGGGTTAAAATAGCTTCGATATCATTCCTGCGAGGTAACCCAATCCATAAGCTAAAATTATTGCACCTACAAAAATAGAAATGGTTAATAATAGATAATATCTTGATTCGGGTATAAGCTTGTATTTCATCTTATTTTATAAAATAATTTTCGATTAATGCATATAAAGCTCCACTACCGTATGCTATTGTCCTTAGTAATACGATTGAGCTAAGAATAATTAAGGATATTCTCGCAATTTTATAATCTTTATAGGGGACAAGCTTGTATTTCATTTCTTTAAGATTGATTGGTTCTTGACGCTAATTTATAAATTTAGTTTTTCTGTGAAAAACCTTAATCAAAATTATATGATATTGGAATTATATTTAAAATATCTATTTTTGTAAAACCTATCCAAGATCTCCGCACGAGGAATCTGATCAATTTCAAACACATTAAAATTTCATATTCATGCAAAAGTGGAAAAAACTGTCTCAGCTAGAGATTAGAAAAAGGATATTTTCTGCCCTTTCAGAAAATGTAGATTATTATACTGAAAATATTATTGGATTACCTGCTTCTCATTTAGATGATAAGGTGTTCTATCAAAACGCCCCCTTTTTGGAGGATGCTCCCTATTTATCCACTTTAATTCATAACCCTAACCATATTGGTTGCCATACTTTAGGCGAATCAGAAAGTTTTTTCAAAGGTACACAGGAACTAGAGAAAGAAGTAATTAAAGTTTGTGCAGAAGATATTTTGCATTGCACTACTGATTATGACGGATATGTAGCTTCAGGTGGTACCGAAGCCAATATGCAGGCAGTTTGGATTTATAGAAATTATTTTATGCAAGAACATCAAGCTAGTATTGATGAGATTGCATTGATGAGTTCTTCAGATGCACATTATTCCTCCGCCAAAGCCTCTAATGTTTTGCAGATTGATTTTTACAAAGTTGCTGTAGATGAAAATGACCGTTCAATCAGTCGAGAATCACTGGAAAAAACCATTTCTCAAGCTCAGGCAGATGGAAAAAAATACTTTATCATTATGGCCAATATGATGACCACCATGTTTGGTTCGGTAGATGATGTCAAGGTTTATACGGATGCTTTTACTGAAAAGAAATTACCGTTCAAACTTCATATTGACGGAGCTTACGGTGGATTTTTCTATCCTTTTGCAAAACCAGACAATAATCTGAATTTCAGTAATCCACATGTAAATTCTATCACATTAGACGCTCATAAAATGTTGCAGGCACCTTATGGGACCGGGATTTTCTTAATTCGCAAAAATTGGATGCATTTTGCTAATACACAAGAAGCCAGTTATGTGGAAGGTCAGGATTTCACTTTAATAGGTTCCCGATCCGGGGCAAATGCAATAGCCATCTGGATGATTTTAATGACTTATGGGCCGAATGGGTGGTTTGAGAAAACTTTGGTTTTAAACCATAGAACTGAATGGTTATGTAAGGCATTGAAAAATAAGAATATTGAATATTATCGATATCCTGATGCCAACATAGTCACAATCAAAGCACAATTTTTAAAGAAGGCCGTTTGTAAAAAATATGGATTAATTCCAGATAATCATCAAAATCCAAAATGGTACAAAATAGTAGTTATGGATCATGTGACTATTGAAAAGTTGGAGCTGTTTTTAGGTGAAGTGTAAGCTCCAAATGAAAGCCTAAGGCTTTTCTATTTTGATCACAAAGTTACAATCAACTCTGTGCTTATGTGGGACTTTGAAAAAATCGGACATCAATCATTAGGGATTTAATATTCCTTAACCGCCAAATGCCCTGACATAAGAATATCTGACATATTATTTATCACTAAAGGCTATATTCCGTGCGCTCATCCCCCTTTGGGGGATTTGGGGGCTGTCTAACTATAAGGAATAATCTCAATAGGTAATCTGCAGAGATTTGCAAAGTCCTCTCCAATCTCCATCATATCATCATCAGCTTCACGATAGAACCACTTAATTTTCACTTCTTTACCTTCTTTATCAATCAAGGATTCCATTTTGTGGATCATATCCAACATTAGTTTGGAGGTACTTGTATTAAAATAATCTAAACGGAAATGTAATTCTGTTACGGGAAGAGGATTTTCCAAATATCGATTCAAATGATCGAAAATAGGAGTGAAAACATCCATAGGGTTCTCCGGGATGGAAGAACCTGAAATCTCAAAAAACCCCTTTTCTATATCTATTACTACAGTGGGTCGCTGATGTGTGCCTGACATTCTAAACATATACCGCCAAATATGATAACAAAATACGTTAACTTCAAAATCTTGTTATAAATTTCGATAATTATTAGTTTTTTTACTTTAAATAAAAATATTAAGTATTGACTAAAGTTAATGAATTACTATTAAGATAAGCTAATTTCATTTAACTAATTTAGTCTTTGTTTTACAATTTTATAAACTTAAAGGATATTTTAATACTTATCCATACTATATAATGAAAAAATCAGCTTTATTATTTTGTATAATATTAGCCTTGTTTTCTTGTAATGAAAATAATGAAATGGAGAACAATAGAATAGCTACGACCGATTTTGAAAAAAATGACCATCATTCATTTGCAAATCCAAAAGAAGCTGTAATAACCCATTTAATTTGGAGTGCTAACATTGATTTTGAAACCAAAATAATTAAAGCAGTAGCACAATATGATATTCGTAAATACCCCAATGCAAAAGAAATAATTCTGGACACCAAAAATCTGCAAATTGAAAAAGTTTGGAGAAATGAAAATGACACTGTGGATTTTGAATTGGAAGAATATGACGAAATTTTAGGGCAAGCATTACATATACCTATTTCTAAAGATTCAAAAACCATCAATATTCAATACAAAACCTCTTCAAATGCCGAAGCTTTACAATGGTTAAACGCACAACAAACTGCAGGGGATGCTCCATTTTTATTTACCCAATCCCAAGCTATTTTATGTCGTTCTTGGATCCCCATTCAGGATTCACCTGGCATTCGGTTTACTTATGAGGCAAATGTGAAAGTTCCAGAGGGAAATTTAGCGCTAATGAGTGCTGAAAATCCTCAGAAAATTGACAGTATAGGAAATTATAGATTTAAAATGCAACAGCCTATTCCTGCCTATTTAATGGCTTTGGCAGTAGGGAACTTGGAATATTATAAAACGGGAAGCAATACGGGAATCTATGCCGAACCAACTACCATGGAAAAGGCCATAACAGATTTAGAGGATCTACAGTCTTTTGTAGAAACAGCAGAAAATCTTTATGGAAAATATAGATGGGAGCAATTTGATGTCTTGGTCCTACCTCCTAGTTTTCCTTTTGGAGGAATGGAAAACCCTAGGTTGACTTTCGCTACCCCTACTATTCTATCTGGAGATAAATCATTGGTTTCATTAATCGCTCATGAGTTGGCTCATAGTTGGTCAGGAAATTTGGTAACTAATACCACTTGGAATGATTTCTGGCTTAATGAAGGCTTCACCGTTTATTTTGAATACCGCATCATGGAAGCGCTTTATGGGAAAGATTATGCTGAAATGTTAGCTTCCATTTCCTTTAAAGAACTTAAAGAAGAATCAAAGGAATTGATCAATAATGGAAATGAGAAAGATACTCATTTGAAATTGGATTTAGATGGCAGAAATCCTGATGTGGGTATGACTGCTATTGCTTATGATAAAGGCTATTTCTTTCTAAAGTTATTGGAAGAAGTCTCAGGAAGAGAAAATTTTGATGCATTTTTGAAGCAATATTTTAAGGAACATGCCTTCAACAGTATTAATACTGAACAATTTCTATTATATCTGGAGCAAAACTTATTTGGGGTAAATGAACTGGAAACCCCAAGCAATTTATTTTCTAATTGGGTTTATGGTCCTGGATTACCTGATAATTTGCCAAAGCCTAATTCTGAAAGGTTTAAAAAAGTGGAAGAATCAATAGCAGACTGGTTGACTACTGAGAATATTGATACTTTAAATACAGAAAAATGGAGCACGCACGAATATCTACACTTTTTTCATGTATTACCGGATTCCATTGGATATAATGAAGTGAGTGCGCTAGATAATAAGTTTGATTTCACCAATAATGGAAATGCAGAAATATTAACGGAGTGGATTCTTTTGGCAATAAAAAAGGAATACAGACCTGCCTATGGTGCCATGGAAATTTTTTTAATAAATACTGGAAGGAAAAAATTCCTGATGCCAATTTATGGTGAACTTATAAAATCTGAATCCGGCAAAAGGTTAGCACTGAACATTTATAAAAAAGCAAGGCAAAATTACCACTATGTCAGCTATAATTCGTTAGATAAATTATTAAATTACCCAACCAACTGAATATTGAAAAAAACTTGATTGAAAATGTATAAAATAGAAAGACTTTTAGTAGCAATCGACCTTACCGAAATGGATGATATATTGATAAGTTATACATCTCATTTAGCTGAATTTTTGAAAAGTGAGAAGGTGTATTTTGTTCATGTATCAAAAAATTTAGAACTACCGGAAGAGTTAAGAAAAAACTATCCTGATTTGATGGCTCCAAGTGATGAATCCATTGCTGATTCTATTCAAAAAAAAATTGAAACTGCCTGGAAAACTAATTATGATTGCGAAAAGGTAGTAGAAATTAAAGAGGGTGATCCATCAGAGCAAATCCTGAAATGGGTCAATATTAAGGATATTGACATGATGGTGATGGGCAGGAAAAGAAAATTGAAGGGCGGTGGAATCGTGCCTCAAAAAATTGCTAAGGTTGCTCAAACTTCTTTAATGATGGTGCCGGAAGATTTTGAATTCAAGCTGAATAATATAGTAGTGTCAGTTGATTTTTCTAAGCATGCTAAACTTGCAGTAGAGGAAGCAGTGGCCATCTCAGAGGGAAAAGATATAAGTTTGACTTTGGTAAATGTATATACTGTGCCCTCAGGCTATCATAAAACCGGTAAAAATTATGATGAATTTGCCACCATCATGAAAGGTCATGCTAAAACTGACTTTAGGGATTTTGTCAAAAGAAATAATTTTCCGGAAGATTTAGATTGTAAGTTCGTATTGGATAATGACGATTCACCGGCTGATAAAATATTTGGTTTTGCCTCTGACATGAAAGCTGATATGATAATAATGGGCTCTAAAGGAAGAACAGGATTAGCTTCTATTCTTTTGGGAAGTGTCGCAGAAAAAGTAGTGAAATACGATAGTGATATACCTTTGATGATAGTAAAAGAAAAAGGCGAAAATATGGGATTTTTGAAAGCTTTACTAAAATTGTAATTACTCAAAATCAACTTTTCCAAAGTCTCAAACTTTGGAAAAGTTCTATTTTGTATCTACCCAACTGTCTTTTTTTCATATATCTCGGCTACGGCATTCACAGCTTTATCAATATCCTCTTGCGTATTGTATTTGCTGAATGAAAATCTAACATTTGGTCTGTCAGCGGCTTTTCCTAATTCAGCTATAACGTGGGAACCCACATCACTTCCACTGCTACAAGCAGATCCTCCGCTGGCAGATATGCCTTTTATATCCAAATTGAACAATAGCATATCGCTCATATCGGATGGGGGCAAACAAACATTCAAAACTGTGTAAAGGCTTTTTTCCGGATCAGCACTCAAACCATTGAAAGCCACGCCCTCAACTTTAGCCTTTAGTTTTTGAATCATTCTATCTTTCAATCCTTGGATATGGTTTTGATGTTCTTCCATATCTCTATAGGCAATTTCCATAGCTTTGGCCAAACCAACTATTCCATAAACATTTTCTGTTCCGCCACGCATGTTTCTTTCCTGTGCCCCTCCATGAATAAAGGGATGGATTTTGTGATCATTATTGATGTACAAAAAACCCACTCCTTTAGGTCCGTGAAATTTATGAGCAGCACCTACAATATGTTGAGCTTTGATTTCCTGTAAATCATGGTTGTAGTGTGCCATGGTTTGCACGGTATCTGAGTGGAATACAGCTCCATATTGTTTGCATAACCAGCTTACTTCTTCAATATCCAGGATATTGCCAATCTCATTATTGCCATGCATTAAAGAAACAAGGCTATCAGGATTTTTGCTTAACCACTCTTTTAAAGCCTCAATTTCCACGCTTCCGTTTTCATCTAAAGGCACGTAATCCAACTCAATATGACCAGCCTGATCTAAATGTTGCAAGGTATGCAATACGGCATGATGTTCAATTTTGGAAGTCAATACTTTTTTGATTCCTTTTTGCTCAATACTGCATCTTAAAGCGGTATTGTCAGCTTCTGTGCCACCAGAGGTAAAAAATATTTCAGAAGGAGAAGTATTGAGTAACTCGGCAATAGTCCTTCTTGACTTTTCGATGGCCGTTCTTACTTCCCTTCCATGGGTATGAATAGAAGAAGGATTGCCATAATGATTCAGCATATAAGGCTTCATTGCTTCGAATACTTCAGGATCCAAAGCGGTAGTTGCTGCGTTATCTAAATATATGCCTGCCATAATATTTAATGTTCTTTATATGAAATAATTTCTTTAATGTCAGATATCATCTTTTGCGCCAAATGTTCTGCTTTTGATTCGGAATCTGACTCAGAATAAATCCTTATGATAGGTTCTGTATTGGATTTTCTCAAGTGAACCCATTCTTTATCGAATTCTACCTTCACACCATCTATAGTGTTAATGGGTTGATTTTTATAACGCTCTTGAATGGCTTCTAAAATTCCATCAACATCAATTTCAGGTGTTAATTCAATTTTGTTTTTGGAAATATGATAACTTGGGAAAGTGGCTCTAAGCTGCGAGCAAGATTTTCCTGATTTGGCTAAATGCGTTAAGAATAATGCAATACCTACCAATGCATCTCTTCCGTAGTGTAATTCAGGATATATAATACCACCATTTCCTTCTCCACCTATAATAGCTTCTGTTTCCTTCATTTTGGTTACCACATTTACTTCCCCAACGGCAGAAGCTTCATAATTGCCACCTCTTTTTTCGGTCACATCTCTTAGTGCACGAGTGCTTGATAGATTGGAAACGGTATTTCCTTTTTGCTGACTTAAAATATAATCAGCCACTGCCACCAAAGTATATTCTTCTCCAAAAGGAGTTCCGTCTTCATTTACTATGGCCAATCTATCCACATCAGGATCCAAAACAAAGCCTAAATCGTATTGACCATTTGCCAATTCATTGCTGATATGGGTAATATTCTCGGGTAAAGGCTCTGGGTTATGCGGGAAATTCCCATCAGGGTAGCAATATAATTCTCTCACTTCTGAAACTCCCAAGGATTTTAAAAGCTTCGGTATCGCAATTCCTCCAGTGCTGTTTACCGCATCAACCACTACTTTAAATTTTCTTTCACGGATAGCGGCAACATCGACTAGTGGCAAATCAATTACCATATCAATGTGCTTTTGGATGTAATGATCTTGAGTGGTGTATTTTCCGATTTTCTTTACTTCACTGAAATTATAGTCACCGCTTTCAGCTAAATCAAGAATAGCTTGTCCATCCTCACCGGATATAAACTCTCCTTTATCGTTCAATAATTTTAAAGCATTCCATTGAACAGGATTATGACTTGCAGTAAGAATAATTCCACCTGCCGCTTTTTCTAAAACCACGGCAATTTCCACAGTTGGTGTGGTAGAAAGCCCTAAATCGACCACATGCATGCCCATGCCTTGCAAAGTTGCCGATACAAGTTTTGACACCATTTCACCCGTGGGCCGGGCATCCCTGCCAATCACCACTTTATTATTATCGCTTTTGGTTCTTAGCCAAGCGGCATAAGCACTACTAAACTTCACAATATCAACGGGTGTTAATCCGTCTCCCGTTCTTCCTCCGATGGTTCCTCTAATGCCGGAAATTGATTTTATTAAGGTCACTTATTTTTTTATTTGTTACAATCGGCAAAGGTACTAAAAAATGGAAAGCCAATGAATAAAAAACCGAATTCAAAGAAAGAAAGCTTGTGTTAATCGTAATTTTAGGGAAATGCCAACATTATTTTTTAAATTAAGTTCAACTAATCTTAATTAAACTTTAAAGTTGCTGGAAAATTTAAAAAACTGGACCAATGCAGGAATCCATTCTCAATTGGATGACGACCAGAAGAGAAAAGTGTTTCTCACAAATGCTATGTCTCTGTTTTTGGCAACGGTCATGTTATTGGTGGGGCTAAATGATGTTTTTATTACTGAAAACTATTTGGCAGCTTACAGAAGGGCGGGAGTATTAGTATTGATGCTGTTGATCCCCTTTTTAAATCATAATCGGTTATATAATCTATCAAAGAGCATTTTTCTGTTTTTTCCAAGCCTAATACTTTTGGGTATTCCGATATTAATTGGAGATTTTTATCCTGGGCAATTCATCTGGTTTCAATATGCAGGAGCAATATTTTGCTCAGTGCCTTTTCTTTTGTTTGATATTGAAAAGCATAAACCATATATAGTTTTATTCTTTATATACTACCTAATGGTTACCCTTTTTGTAGATAAATTATTGCTTTATTATGGCGAGCCACCTGAAGCAATGAGGGAACTGGTCACCGACTTCACTGATTTTAAATTGCCCCCATTATTTGTTGCATTTTTTTCCACTTCAACTTTGTTGTGGTATAATAGAAGTAATTCCAAATACGAGAAAAAATTAAAATCTACTAATAAAGAATTAGAAGAAACCCAAGAGGAGTTAATTGCAAAAAATGAGGAGTATGAAGCGATCAATAGAAATTTGGAAGCTTTAGTGGAAGAGCGGTCAAAATTAATTGATTCTAAAAACCGACAGATTATAGATTATGCCAATATCAATGCTCATAAAGTCCGTGGTCCTTTGGCTAGAATTATGGGCTTGATCAATATTTCCCATTTTTCTAATGACCCGGATGATTTAAAAAATCTATTTCAAAAATTAGGACCTCCCTCTGAGGAGTTGAATATGATCATAGGTGAGATCAATAAAACCTTAGAGCAAGGAGATGATGATGATGATGTGGAGGAAGAGTAATACGGCTAATCTTTTTTATTTTTTCTTTTTTCTAGTTCATCCGTTATGGTCTTTTTCCAAAGGGGCGTTTTTCTTTCGTGAGCTTCCTTCCCCAATAAATGTGAAGAAACCGGAGTGGTCAATAGCAATAAAAAAATGATCAAAATAGCCTTTAGGACTACCGGAAAACTGTTAAAGTATATCATAGTACTTAATAAAATTAATCCCACTTTGAAAGTAACCGCTTTTGTGACGGCCGACATCCGGGTGTATAAATCTGGCATTTTAAACAAGCCCAAGGAAGCGATAAACATCAAGAATACACCTGAAAAAATAAATATCAGTATGATGATTTCAGTAATCATTTTTCAGTTCTTTTTTTAACATAATAGGCAAAAGCAATAATCGAAAAGAAACCAATCATGGCTAAAACCATTGCTGTATCCAGCAATAGTTCGTCATCCGAAACGATGGCATAAATGGCAATAATGCCAATTAAGTTGGCGGTCATCAAATCAAACGTCACTACCCTATCCATAAAAGTTGGACCATAAATAAAGCGGATCAATGCAATAAATAATGCCACTACCAATGCCAGAAGTGCTCCCCATAAAGAAATTTCAAAATAGCTCATGATGATATATTTATTATTCTTTTCTCAAACCCATCTTTTATCTTTTGTTTGGCTTCCTCTAAATTTTCGTTTGGGACATTGATTATATGGAAATATAAATATTTTTTATCCTTACTTATTTCTAAAGTGATGGTGCCTGGAGTTAATGTTATGAGATTTGCCAAAAGCGTAATGCTATAATCAGACTTTAAACTCAAGGGAAGTTCCAATATAGCCGGTTTGAATTTATGCCCAGAAGAAAGTATGAAATAGATCATTTTGAAATTGGAAACAATCAATTCCTTAAGAAAGTAAAAAGCCAAATTAATGCCTGCTTTGAAAGTATTGAAATATGGGCGATAGAATAAATAGGTTAATGCCCATAAAATCAATAATATAGAGAAAAAAAGGATAAGATGTTCAAAACCTGACAGGCTAAAACCAGCTAAAAAAAGCAGTCCTAAATAAGATCCTATACTGATTATAATATGTAGTAATAAAGTCTTTTGCATTTCTTTTTATTAACGTTTTATTTAGAGATTGTTAATCTATGGAGCCCAATACCGCTTCAATATATCCATCAGGGTTCATCAACTGTTCTGCTGCTATGGTTGCAAATTTCATCAAAGGCATAGAGAATAATCCAATGGATAAAGTAAGTAATGCCATCATGCATACAGGTAAAAGCAAGGCTAAATTATTTTTAAATAGACTGCTCTCATTTTCATTTAAATACTTATCCGGCTGTTTTTGTTCTTTTCCCCAAAATGAATTTACCCAAATTTTCATCATCGAAAATAATGTTAGTAATCCTGTGATTAATGCTATGACAATCACCAAATACTCTTGCACCTCAAAACCCGCTTTAATCAATATGAATTTTGCCCAAAATCCTGAGAAAGGAGGTAGTCCAGCTAAAGAAAGGGCAACCAATAAAAATATAATCGATAGAATAGGAAAATGATGATAAAGGCCGGTCACTTTATTTAAATTTGAACTTCCTTTGATTTTTTCTACCACTCCAGTAATCAGAAATAAATTAGTTTTAGCCAATATATGCTGGATCATATAAAATATTGAACCTGCTATTGCCAAAGGGGTAAAAAGTGCCAAACCAAGAACCATATAACCTACTTGACTAACAATATGAAATGATAAGATCCTGCGCATATCCATTTTTGAAAGAGCTCCCAAGACCCCGCTGATCATAGTAAAGCCTGCTACAACTAATAAAATCGTATGGGTATAGTCAACATCATGTATAAAAATGAGTGTAAAGCATCGGATTAATGCATAAATACCCACTTTGGTTAATAGGCCTGAGAAAACTGCTGTCACGCTTACGTCAGGAGTATGATAGGAGGCTGGAAGCCAAAAATATAATGGAAATATAGCGGCTTTAATGGCAAATGGAAGCATAAATAAAATGGCAGTCACCGTTAGAAGGGGTTCATCAGGATTTTCCTTAAAAAATAGGGCAATGTCGGCCATATTCAAACTGCCTGTAATTCCATAAATCATTCCCACTCCGACCAACAAAAATGCTGATGCTATAAAACTTAGAACAGTATATTTAACAGTGGCAATTAACTGCTCCTTTCCATTTCCCAATACCAACAAAACGAAGGAGGAAATCAGCATAACTTCAAACCAAACATATAAATTGAAGATATCACCAGCTAAAAACACACCATTGACCGACATCATCAGAAAATGAAAAAAAACGAAAAAGCCGAATTCTTTTTTTCTGTCATTAATATTTTGGAAAGCATAAATATTTACCATGAGCCCCACAAATGAAGCAATTGTAAGCATCATGGCGGAAAACATATCAACCACTATTGTAATTCCAAAAGGTGCCTCCCAGCCAGCAATTTGGGTAGTCAGGATACCATTTTCAATAATGAGTGGAAATATAAAAAAGGCAGTGGCCAAGATTAGGACAATACTGCCAATTATTGAGATTAAGCTATTGATGGATTTATTTTTCCTAAAAAAAAGACTAATGATAGCCGTGACTAATGGTATGATTAATGGAAGTAAAATGATGGTTTTCTCGTTTCCCATTTAAATTATCTTTTAAGATCATCGATTTCATCTACTTTTGGGAGGTCATATACTTTTTTGAATAGGATTAAAGCAAAAGCTTGAATTCCAAAACCAATGACCAAGGCCGTTAAAATCAGAGCTTGCGGTACCGGATCCGCAAAATTTTCAGGAGGCATTCCGTTTTCCTGAATGAATGGAGCATTGTCTCGAATTATTCTTCCTGCTACAAATATGAACAATGCCGTAGCATTTCCCATAATGACTATGCCGATTACCAATTTCACAAAATCTCTGTGCAATAAAAGGTAAATCCCTGCCGCAAATAATAACCCTACCAATATGGATAAAAGAAATTCCATCTATCAATCATTTTTAATGTTGGGTAAAACCAATTCTAAGATCATTCCCAGTACTAAGGCATAAACGCCAATATCAAAAAGCACAGGAGTTCCAAGTTTTGGTAGAAAAGCTATGTCAATATTGAGCCAATAGCCTTTGAAAAAGCCGTCTCCCGATATTAATCCTATAAGTCCGCTAAAAACTGCCAATAATAGTCCGGAGGCCATAATTTTTGTAGGCGGGATTCTTAGCTTTCTAAGGCTGTGCACAACATCATAAGCAAAAGCATCTAAAATGAAAGCTGCTCCGGCCATCAGGCCACCAATAAATCCACCCCCTGGCAAATTATGTCCTCTAAAGAGCAAAAAAACAGAAAATAGCAACATAAATGGCACAATGATGCGGGCACTATTTTTTAATATAAATGAGTTCATAGCGGTTTTTGGTTTTTGGTATAATTTACAATGGCGAAAACACCCAAGGCGGCTATGGCTAAAACGGTAATCTCCCCCAGCGTATCCAATACTCTAAAATCAACCAAAATGACATTGACCATATTTTTTCCATTGGCCACAGAGTAGCTGTTTTCTGCATAAAATGTCTTGAGTTTTGAATTCAATGGCTCGAATGTAATCGATAAAAGAATCAGACTTATTAAAAGCCCAGTCCCTAAAGCTATAAAGGCATCTCGGGTTCTGGCAAAGTTTTTTTTGCGAAACATCTTTTTGGGTAACTTATGCAGAATAAGCACAAAAATGGTAATGGTCAATGCGTCAATCAGAAAAAATGTGATGGCTAAATCAGGGGCACCAGCTTCCAAAAATATAATGGAAATGGCAATGCCCACCACCGATAATGATAAAAGAGCAGAAATGTTGGAGCGAGTGAAAAGCGTAAATCCTAAAGCCAACAGCACTATTAAGCCTAAAATTAATTCGAAAGCATAGATGTTGATGGAAGCTGTATTGATTCTGATTCCATCTTGAGATAAGAAAGTAAATCCTGTCAAAACTAAAATAGTCAACATGGTGATCATGGCATAGTTCCTTAAGTAGCCAGTCTGGATTTTTGTGGTTTGCCATTTCCC
Organism: Marivirga sp.; assembly: GCF_051117495.1. Lineage (NCBI taxonomy): Bacteria > Pseudomonadati > Bacteroidota > Cytophagia > Cytophagales > Marivirgaceae > Marivirga > Marivirga sp. The sequence continues at coordinate 34,009 of NZ_JBNPEF010000005.1, forward strand.
TAAGCTAATCACTCCTTTAAACAGGTAGTCATAAATTTTTGAGGGTTGGAGAGCTTTCAAAAAGCCCAATTTAAAATTCCAATTTACTTTTAAGCTTAGAAAATATAAGCCTGCACCGGCCAAAATGGACACTAAGCTTAATATAAATGCGGTGTTAAACCCATGCCAAAGCGCCAAGTGCTTTGTTTCGAAATTTGGCTGCATGCTTATGGAAGCTAGAGAACTTAAACTCGATAAAGTATCAGGAAAAAGCCCGAAAGTTAATCCTGCCAAAGCGGTGACAGCCGGAGCTAAATAAATGGCTTTGGGGATGACTTTGACTTTTCTATTTTGCACACCCTTGTAAAATGCCTTATGGACTAATACAAACATTAGTGCAACAAATAATGTGGAGGTTATTAACAATGTAGCAGTAAAAAAAGCTGATAAAATTGGGCTGTGTAAGGTCGTCTCCAACAGCAACTCTTTGGCAACAAAGCCTAAAAAAGGAGCTATTCCTGCAAGGGATAAGGAAGCAAGAATAGTAAGTACAAAAGCAATGGGGAGCTTTTGATAGAGCATTTTAGGGAATTCCGATATTTTTTTGGTGCCAGTTTGCTGATCCAAAATACCCGCCAGCATGAAAAGCGTGGATTTGTAGAGTGCATGAGCAATAATATAAACTGTTCCGGCAAAAACAGCTGTCTTCGTACCAATTCCAAAAGCCATGGTCATAATCCCCAATGCACTAATGGTTGAATATGCTAGAAGCTTTTTAATATTATCGGAATTAAAGGCTAAAACGGCACCGGTAATCATGGTGATTCCACCTACAACAGAAAGCAGTATTTGCCATTCTGTTGTGCCTCCTAAAATGGGAGAAAATCTAGCGAAAAAATAAATCCCTGCTTTTACCATAGTGGCAGAATGTAAATAGGCACTGACTGGTGTGGGTGCCGCCATGGCATTGGGAAGCCAAAAATGAAATGGGAATTGTGCTGATTTTGTGAATGCTCCTAGCGCTACACAAATTAAAATGGGAATATAAAGTGAATGCTGAGTTAGTAATTCCTGATGTTGGCTTAAATTTGAAATGCTATACTCATTAGTAATATTACCGATTAGAACAAGTCCCGCCAATAATGCCAATCCACCAAAAGCAGTGACCAAAAATCCTTGCCAAGCAGCATATCGAGCAGATTTTTTCTCATGATTATGGCCAATGAGAAGAAATGAACTAATACTGGTTAATTCCCAAAATACAAGAATACTGAGCCAATTATCGGCTAAAACCAGTCCGAGCATGGAACCCATAAAGAATGTTAAGATCATGAAAAAACGACCACTGTTGGCTGCATTTTTCATGTAAAAACCAGCATAGATGTAAATTAAAAACCCGACTCCACTAACTAAAAGGCTAAAGAGTAAACTTAATCCATCCAGATAAAAGGTTAATTCTAACTTGAAATAAGAATTCCATTCCCAACTTTCACTTAGTGGGGAAGATATTCCTGTCAAGTAATGATATAAAAGCACTATAAAAATAGAAAGAGGGGCAATAGAAAGGAGAAATGATAATTTTTTGCCTAAAAATTTATGGAGCAATGGCACCAAAAAGGCTAAAACAAAGATGGATAAAACTGATATTATCATATTCTCTTTATCATTAAAAAATTGAGTAATTTGAATACGGTACTCTGTATATAAATTACTCAGAGAAGAAATTGTTAAAAATATATCATTTTAATAATACACGCTTATCTAATTATGTGGTTGCGATTTCAATATATCGTAACAATTTAATGCTAATCCTACTTTGTCATATTTAGGCTAGAAAAAACCTGACAGATCTTGATATAATTCCCCTGTTTAGGTGTTTTCACCTAAACAACTAACTTCTTTATAAATTTTATCTCACAGGAACTTTCAAGTGAAAACACCTGAAATAGTCATAACCTCTGCATATTAACCGAAATGAATATAACAGGTCATTGAAGGTTAGTGGACTTGGCATTTGAACTTTGACTATTACATAGCCTGTCCCGATTTATCGGGATGGCAACTTTAAAAAATTATATACACATGAAAGGGGGTGATTTTCTTTTATCGTTATTTAACTTGACAAAGTAGGACTAATCAAAAAATTCAAGAACTGATGAACTCAAGGTAATATTTTGCGTTATGAATAATACATCGTAATATTGCAATATAATATTTTTAAAATGGGCGTAACGAAATCTGATTTATTCACTGAAGAGCAAAATGACTTGGCCAATGTTGCCAAAGCATTTGCTCACCCGGCAAGACTGGCTATCATTCAGTATTTATTGAAATCTAATGCCTGTATAAATGGACATTTGGTATCTGAATTGGGATTGGCGCAAGCTACCATTAGTCAGCATTTAAAAGCACTGAAAGAAGTGGGCATTATTCAAGGTACTATTGAGGGTGTGTCTGTAAGTTATTGTATTAATCCTCAAAGATGGGAAGAGGTGAAAAATCTTTTCAGCGGAATATTTGATTTATATCAAAACCCTAATCAGCAGGACTGCTGCTAATATTTTTTTGTATTTTATAATCGTAATATAGCAATATAACAATAAATAGTTAGAACTTAAAAAAACATATCAAATGAAACTTTCAGAAACCAAATCAGCACTTACTAATTTAGATCAAGTAAAATTTGAATTACCAAATGGAGAATTTGTTCCAGCGCATTTTCACGTTACAGAAGTAGGGATCATTACTCGCAATTTTATTGATTGTGGTGGTACCATGAGAAATGAGGAAAGCGTGAATTTCCAATTATGGGAAGCTGGGGATTATGACCATAGGCTTGGTGCCCAAAAACTTCACGATATCATCACATTATCTGAAGATAAATTAGGAATTGATGAGAATATGGAAGTGGAGGTTGAGTATCAAGGAACCACCATTGGAAAATATAATTTGGAGTTTAATGGAGCACATTTTGTTTTGGTCAATACTCAAACCGATTGTTTAGCAAAAGATAAATGTGGTATTCCTGAGTCAAAACAGAAAGTACAATTGGCAGATGTTTCAGGTTCAGCTGCAAATGCATGTGAACCAGGTGGTGGATGTTGTTAAAAACTTAATAAATCTGTCAGGTTTTGAATCGAGCTTTAAATGCTTGGTGTGCCACCAACCATGTATTCTACCTCGGTCGGTAGCACACCGACCGAAAATCATGATAAAAAATTCAAGTAAACCTGACAGGTTTAAGATATAATAGATTTTTTGCCTAATTCATTATAAAAATGTTCCAGAAACTTACAGACTACATTGAAAAAATAGATGTTGAATCTATCCCAGCTGAAAGAAAAGAAGTTTTAAATCCTTTTATTGAATATTTACAGGAGAAAATCAATTTGGGGAGCAATATTTCACTGAATTTTATTTGTACTCACAACTCTCGCAGAAGTCATCTTTCTCAAATCTGGGCACAGGCAATGGCGGATTATTTTCAATTGAATCAAATACAATGTTATTCTGGAGGAACTGCTGCAACAGCGGTCTATCCTATGGTTTTAAAAGTACTACAGGAAGCTGGTTTTGAATCGATTCATCTTTCTAATGAAAACAATCCAATAATCGCAGTTAAATATAGCTCAGAAAGTCATCCAATTATCGCTTTTTCCAAAACATATGACCATCCCTTTAATCCTTCAAATGGATTTGCTGCAATTATGACTTGCTCTGATGCCGATGAAAATTGTCCTTTTATTCCGGGGACGGAAAAAAGAATAGCCTTGAATTATGAGGATCCCAAAGTATTTGACAACAGTCCAAAAAAGGAACAAAAATATGAAGAGCGGAGCACGCAGATCGCTACAGAAATGTTGTATGTTTTTTCTAATCTAAAAAAATCATGATGGAACAATCAGGAAAAAAGAAAATGGCATTTTTCGAACGCTATTTGAGCGTTTGGGTAGCCTTATGCATAGGAGTTGGAATCTTAATAGGATATTTAGCTGGAGATGACATTTCCTTTCTCAGCGAGATGGAAATTTATAAAGTAAATCTTCCTATTGCTATTCTGATTTGGATGATGATTTATCCCATGATGTTGCAAATCGATTTTTCAAGCATCAAAGGAGTTGGAAAAGCTCCAAAAGGATTGATTATGACTGTTATAATTAACTGGTTGATAAAACCGTTTACGATGGCATTTTTTGCTTGGATATTTTTTGAGCATTTGTATTCAGCTTTTATTGAGCCTGAAATGGCTGGTGAATATATAGCGGGCGCTATTTTATTGGGCGCTGCACCTTGTACGGCCATGGTTTTTGTTTGGTCATACTTAACAGATGGAGACCCTAATTACACTTTAGTGCAGGTTTCGGTTAATGACCTCATCATTTTAGTGGCTTTTATTCCTTTGGTCGGCTTTCTTTTGGGTATAACTAATGTTAGCATTCCTTATGGAACACTGGCAGCAAGCATTATTATTTTTGTTGTAATTCCTTTAGTGGCTGGCGTGATTACCAATAAAATAATAGTAGCCCAAAAAGGAGAAAAGTGGTTTCAGGAAGTATTTTTACCAAAATTCAAACCCGTTAGCATTATTGCTTTACTTTTGACTTTGATTCTTTTATTTGCTTTCCAAGGACCTAATATTTTGGATAATCCAATTATCATTTTATTGATTGCCGTTCCACTGATTCTTCAAACTTATTTTATATTTTTCATTGCTTGGTTTGCAGGAAGAAAATTAAAATTATCACATGCGGTTTGTTCTCCAGCTGCTATGATTGGCGCCAGCAATTTCTTTGAATTAGCAGTGGCAGTAGCCATCGCCTTATTCGGATTGCAAAGCCCGGCAGCTTTGGTAACGGTTGTGGGAGTTCTGGTAGAGGTTCCGGTTATGTTGTCTTTAGTGGCTTTGGCTAATAAATGGAAGTATTAGACAGCAATAAAAATTATTATCAAGAATTAGATCAATTGTAAGTGGGGCTTTTGTGGATAGGGAGTTCTGAATATTATTTATTTTTCCATTATATGATCATACTTAATTTTATAAATAACTCCTTGTCCAAAAAAGCAAACCCCAGAATTAAATACTATCAAAGCGAAGGTTCCATAATAGATCCAGTTCAACCCTTCTGGGTTTTGCATACGGTAAAAACCGGCATCTATAGCCAAGCTTAAACCAGCCCCTATCAATATCAATCCTAGAATTGAGAAAATTAACCATTTACGTTTTATCGCCTGCATGACATTAGTTACATTACGTCCAACAAAAATTAACTATCTTCGTGTTTTAGTTTTGTAAGACGAACAGGCGTTATTAAAAGTTTATGAGATATTTAGTTTACGGCCTACTTTTGGTGGGTTTATTTTTGCAAAACACCTTTGCTCAAGTCATTAAGCCCATTAGCTGGGAAAGCTCCATTTTAGAAGAAAATTTAGAAGTAGGTGATACGGCTACTCTTTCCTTCCGAGCGGAAATAGATGATAATTGGTATTTGTATTCATCAGATTTTGATCCTGATCTTGGCCCTATCGTAACAGAATTTGAGTTTGAAGAGGATAAATCCTATGATTTGCTAGACAGCTTGGTTGCTGTTGATCCCTCAAAAGGCTATGATGAAATTTTTGAAGGAGACTATACCTATTTTAAAGGAAAAGGAGAATTTCAGCAAAAAATTATCATAAAAGAAATCCCATTTCTAGTTAAAGCTTCCAATAACTATCAGGTATGTTCTGAAATAAATGGCAAATGCATCACTTTTGATGAGGAGTTTACTTTCGGGGAAAAAACAAAACCTGCTGTTGGCTCAACAAAAGCTGAGGAAAAAGAGAAAACTTCTACCGATAAATCCGAAACAGAAGGTAAAAAAAAACTAATTGATCTTCAGCAAAAAGATTCAAACTCGCCTTATTCTCTTTTAGGCTTTATGGTGGTGGCTTTTTTAGCTGGATTAGCAGCTTTATTAACGCCATGCGTATTCCCCATGATTCCTATGACGGTAACTTTCTTTACTGGAAAGGCTAAAACCAGATCAGGAGCCATTCGTCAAGCTGTTATTTACGGGCTTTCAATTATCGTCATTTATGTTGTAGCAGGAACTATTATAGCCGTAATTAATGGGCCTGAATTTGCCAATTGGCTTAGCACACATTGGGTGCCTAATGTGTTTTTCTTTTTGGTCTTCTTCATATTTGCGCTTTCATTTTTGGGTCTTTTTGAAATTAATTTACCCTCGAGTTTTGTCAATAAAGTAGATGCTAAAGCCGATAAAGGTGGTTTAGGAGGCGTTTTCTTTATGGCCTTTACTTTGGTTTTAGTTTCATTTAGCTGTACCGGCCCAATAGTAGGAAGTATTTTAGTAGAATCAGCAGGAGGTATGGTCATTAAACCTCTATTAGGAATGTTTGCTTTTAGTTTAGCTTTTGCCATTCCATTTACACTTTTTGCCATATTCCCAGAATGGTTAAATAGTTTACCTAAGTCTGGTGGCTGGTTAAATTCAGTAAAGGTGGTTTTAGGATTTTTAGAATTGGCTTTAGGGCTGAAGTTTTTAAGTATAGCCGATCAGGTCTATCACTGGGGAATTTTAGATAGGGATATTTATTTGGTGCTTTGGATTGTCATTTTTGCAATGCTTGGACTTTATTTATTGGGTAAATTGAGATTGCCGGGTGACAGTCCGATTGAAAAATTATCGGTTGGAAGACTGATGTTGAGCTTAGTGACTTTCAGTTTTGTATTGTATATGATACCTGGATTATTTGGTGCGCCTTTAAAAGCATTATCCGGTTATTTGCCTCCTATGAGTTCCCATGATTTTGATTTGCCAACATTGATCAGAGAAAATAGTGGGGGTTCAGGAGCAATAAGTGCAGAAGATCAACTATGTGAAGAGCCAAAATATGGAGATATGCTTCATTTTCCTCATGGGATAAAAGGATATTTCGATTATGAACAAGCATTAGCCTGTGCAAAGGAGCAGAATAAACCTATTTTTGTTGATTTCACGGGTCATGGATGTGTTAATTGCCGTGAGATGGAAGCTAGGGTGTGGTCTGATCCGAAAGTATTGAATCGGTTGAAGAATGATTATGTGATGCTGGCTTTATATGTGGATGAAAAAACCGAATTGCCTGAAAGCGAATGGTACACCAGTGAATATGATGGAAAAGTAAAAAAATCTATTGGTAAACAAAATGCAGATTTTCAAATTACCCGATTTAACAATAATGCTCAGCCTTACTATGTTTTATTGGATACTGATGGCGAATTATTGGTTGAGCCTATAGCTTATGAAAGAAGCATTAGTAAGTTTGTAGATTTTTTAGATGAAGGAAAAGAAAAGTTCGAAGCTAAAAACAAGCCTTAATTGACTATTATTCACTTATTGTGTAAAATTACATTTTATGGATAGTTTTATTGGTTCAGTTATTTTCGAGTTTTGGGGAGCACTTTTGGTCTATATATTTCAACTTGCATTCCGTCCCTTAATAGGAAAGAAGCCAAGAGCATTTAAAGAAATCTATAATGGAGGAAAAAAGGAAAAAAATGCTGACATTTTTCTAAATGGGTCAATTCATATTATTGTGGGAATATTAAGCGTAGTTTTTACCTTATTATTATTAAACAAGTACTTTTAATCATAATGAATTTTATTATTTCGCATAAATAGTAGGTATACTGGATTTGCTGACTAATTCTAGCAAAGTGTGCAATCCAAACTTAGTTTTAATTTAAATTGGCAGTAATTATCAAATTTTAATTATTTTGTTTGTCGACCGCTTTTGTGTTTTATCTTCTTGATTAGGCTTAGCTTTCTATTTACTTAAAAAAATTTGGTTTTATACCAATTGAATGCCTATGTATTATACTACAAAAGATAAAAAAATCTAACCCGACCACTTCCGAGGAACTCGGAAAAGCGGGAAGGAGGAAAGTTTAGCAGGCCAGCGTAGGCGTTGAGGGCAGAAGCATTAAACTTTCTTGATTTTTTGTTTCTTTTTGATCAAACAAAAAGAAAAAAATGAAAGCAAATGACATTAACTTAATAATTAATATTGTCTGTAATCCATCTTTCCTGAAAATTGTATTAGAATTTTAAATCAAATTTTGTTACTTATAACAAACCTAATTAAAGAACTATTGTACCTTTGCGGGGTTATAAACATTTCAATAGAGACAATAATTAAGAATGGCAAAAAGAAGAAAGAGCGAATCGCTTAAAGAGGAAGAGAAAAAGCCACTCAATAAAGAAAATTTTAAAAAGCTCACAGGCGTTTTTCAATTTATAAAGCCCTATAAAGGCTATTTCATAGCGGGCTTATTTTTCCTGTTAATTTCCAGCACCACCCTTTTGGGTTTCCCTTATGTGATGGGTAAGTTAGTGGATGTGGCCCAAGGAAAATCATCTGGTGTTTTTAATGAGATCAATACAGTAGCTTTAATCCTTATCGGAATACTGGCAGTACAAAGTTTCTTTTCCTTTTTCCGAGTATTTTTATTTGCTCAGGTGAGTGAAAGGGCCATGGCCGATATGCGAGCCAATCTCTATAAAAAATTGATGAGTCTTCCCATGACTTTTTATGATAAAAGCCGAGTGGGTGAATTAGTGAGTCGCATTACTTCCGATGTTTCTCTTTTGCAAGATACCTTTTCAGTTACATTAGCAGAATTTATTAGGCAGGTATCTACTTTAATTATTGGAGCGATTATTATTTTTTATACGACTCCAAAACTCGCAATTTTTATGATTGCCACTTTCCCCGTTTTAGTCATCGCAGCTATGGTTTTTGGAAGGTTTATTAGAAAACTGTCCAAAAAAACACAATCAGAGCTGGCTTCTGCCAATGTGATAGTGGAAGAAACTTTGCAATCTATCAATATCGTAAAGGCTTTCACCAGCGAATTAACTGAGGTGATGCGCTACAGAAAATCACTTGACAAAGTAGTGAAAGTGGCCTTAAAATCAGCCACCTATAGAGGGGCGTTTATTTCCTTTATCATCTTTGCAATGTTCGGTGGAATAGTGGCAGTGTTATGGTACGGTGCCAGCTTAGTGCAAGATGGAAGCATGAGTGTGGGAGATTTATTAAGCTTTGTTTTATATACAACTTTTATCGGAGGGTCAATTGCCGGCTTAGGTGATTTATACGGCCAAATACAAAAAGCCATTGGAGCCTCAGAAAGAGTCATGGAAATATTGCAAGAGGAAGAAGAATTTAAAATAGAGGAAAAAGAAAAAATACATTTAAAAGGAGCCATTGAATTTAAAGATGTACAATTTTCTTATCCAACCCGTAAAGATGTTCAAGTATTAAAAGGTCTGAATTTAACTGTAGGGGCTGGTGAAAAAGTTGCCCTAGTCGGGCACAGTGGAGCAGGGAAATCTACTATTATTCAGCTTTTAATGCGCTTCTATCCATTAACTTCAGGAGAAATAGCGGTAGATGAACAAAATATCGAGAATTTACCCATTACGGGATACAGGCAAAATATCGGAATAGTACCTCAAGAAATCATTTTATTTGGGGGGTCTATTCGTGAAAACATAGCTTATGGAAAACCAGAAGCTACAGAAGAAGAAATTATAACAGCAGCAAAAAAAGCCAATGCATGGCTTTTCATAAAAGATTTTCCAGAAGGTTTGGATACCTTAGTGGGCGAAAGAGGCGTTAAGTTATCTGGAGGCCAAAGACAAAGAATAGCCATTGCTAGGGCAATTTTGAAAGACCCGAAAATATTGATTCTGGATGAGGCAACCTCTTCATTAGATGCAGAATCTGAAAACTTGGTTCAACAGGCATTGGATGAGCTAATGCAAAACAGAACTACAATTATTATTGCTCATCGTTTGGCTACCATTAGAAAAGTAGATAAAATATTTGTTTTGAAGGAGGGACAGATTTCCGAACAGGGTTCACATCAAGAACTTTTGGAATCGGAAAACGGCACTTACAGCAATTTGGTAAAACTTCAATTACAGGACTAAATGATGAAAGTTAAATACTATTTTTTAAAAGCTGGCTTTTGGCTTTTGAGTATAATCCCTTTTTGGTTCTATCATGGGCTTTCTAGTTTTATAGGCTTTTTGTTTATCAAATTGAAGCTTTACCGTTATAAAGTGGTTATGGATAATTTAAGGAAGTCATTTCCTGAAAAATCCGAGAAGGAGATTGAAAAAATTGCCAATCGGTTTTATTATCATTTCACTGATCTATTGATTGAAAGCATTAAAGTTTTTAGTATTTCGTCAAAACAGATTAAGAAAAGATGGAAAGTTAATATAACTCCAGAGGTTCAAAGCATATTAGATGAGGAACGCAATCTTGCCATGCTTATGCCTCATTATGGTAATTGGGAATGGGGTGTTCTCAGCTTATGTATGATGACGGAGCATAACCAGCCAATTGGTTTAGGAATATATAAGCCTCTGAAAAATAAATTGATGGATAAATTAATGAAAGAAAACAGATCTCGTTTTCCTGGAGCTATTCTTATCCCCAAAAATGACGTATCTAGATTAGTAGCTAAATATAGAGATAAGCATTATATGTTAGGTTTTGCAGCTGACCAAGCACCTTATGATGGTTATAACGCTTATTGGATGCAGTTTTTAGGTCAGGAAACAGGTGTGTTTTTTGGCCCAGAAAAGTTCTGTAAAAAATTGGATTTGGTACCGATTTACGTTCACGTTCAAAAAGTTGGACGCTCTAAGTATGAAGTGGATCTAGAAATTATAACTGAAGAACCGAAAAATACAGATTATGGCTTCATAACAGAAAAGCACATGAAATTACTAGAGACGGATATCTATGCTAATCCGTATTTATGGCTTTGGACTCATAAAAGATGGAAGCGAAGCAAACCTTCTGACTATGAGGAAAAAAGAGCTAAATCCGAAAATTAAGAATTCAATCAGTAATCTTATTCAGTAATTTTTAGCGAAAAATATATTATATTATATCAATCTTATACAATTAAAATAATGAGTGAATCAAATAAGGAAGATAAATTAGAATTAAATAAAATCAGAAAGGCTTTTAAGGACCGGGATTGGAATGAGATTAAAAGTTCTGATTCTTGGGCTATTTTCAAAATCATGTCAGAATTTGTAGATGGATTTGAAAAATTAGCTAAAATTGGTCCTTGTGTCTCAGTTTTTGGTTCTGCCAGAACTAAGCCCGATCATCCATATTATAAAATAGCAGAAGAAGTGGCGGCTAAATTGGTGCGCCATGGTTATGGGGTAATCACCGGTGGTGGTCCAGGAATTATGGAAGCCGGAAACAAAGGGGCGAAAAGTGAAAATGGAAAATCAGTAGGGCTCAATATTGTGTTGCCTTTTGAACAGTTCAATAATATTTACATTGATCCTGATAAATTGATAACATTTGACTATTTCTTCGTTCGAAAAGTAATGTTTGTAAAATACGCACAAGGATTTGTGGTGATGCCGGGTGGATTTGGCACAATGGATGAACTTTTTGAAGCCTTAACATTAATTCAAACGCATAAAATTGGTCGATTCCCCATTGTATTGGTAGGAAAAAAATTCTGGTCTGGTTTAATAGATTGGATAAAAGAGACCTTAATTGAGGCTGAAAATAATGTGAGTTCAGAAGATATGGAATTATTCACGGTTGTGGATACACCAACCGAAGCAGTAAAAGTAATTGATAACTTTTACTCTCAATTTATGCTTTCTCCAAACTTTTAAATTCTTAAATAGAATCAATACTTTATGTCAGATAGCAAATTTGCGCTTTATATATCAATTGCATCACTGGTCACCTTTTTAATCGTGGCTTTTTATGGTAATTATAATCAAAGAGAGAATGAAATCCATAAACCGGTAATGGAACCCACTAAGCCAATTGCCTTTAAAAACGCTAAAACCATTCCATTGCCCGAAAAAATTGATCTTGCTGGTGAAGCTGTACCTTTGCATATAGATGATGTTAAAGAGCGTTTAGATAAAGAATTACATATCAATTCATATTGGCATAATAACACCATATTTTTATTTAAAAGGGCCAACAGATGGTTTCCGGTTATTGAACCCATACTTAAAAAAAATGGGGTTCCGGATGATTTTAAATATTTGGCTTTGATTGAAAGCGGACTTGAAAATGTTACCAGTTATGCTGGTGCTGTTGGGTTTTGGCAAATCCTGAAAAGTACTGGAAAGGAATACGGATTGGAAATCAATAGAGATGTGGATGAACGTTATCATCCAGTGAAATCAACAGAAGCAGCTTGCAAATATTTAAAAAGGGCTTATCAAAAGTTTGGTAATTGGACTTTAGTGGCAGCTTCTTACAATAGGGGAATGCGAGGTATGCAGAATGCCTTAGACAATCAAAAAGTAGATAATTATTATGATTTAATGCTTAATGATGAAACCTCACGCTACGTATTCCGAATCTTGGCAATCAAACAAATTTTTGAAAGTCCTGAGGATTACGGATTGGATATTAGTAAAGAACATTTATACGAACCTTATGTGTATCGAACAGATACAGTCCGCAATTCCACTGATTGGGTAGATTATGCTAAAGCTCAAAATACTTCCTATAAAACGCTTAGAATTTATAATCCATGGATTCAAGATGATGACATCAGGATTGGCAGAAATGAATATTACGTAGTTAGTCTGCCTCTAAGGGATTAAAATATAATCCCTAATTCCAGGCCAACAAAATCATTTCTTAATTTAAAATTATCGCCATAAAGATTGTCATTAATGACATTCAAAAGGCCTCTTTGATAAACTAATCCTCCAAATATTTTGGTGTTTATCCCAATTCCATATTCCAAACCAATAGCCAATAAGGAATTCAAGTCAAAAAACTTAAAGCTTTGTACAATATTTTCTTCCTCACCTTCACTATTAGTCATGAAATCAACTGTACCACCAAATTGGAAATAGATTTTTTTATCCAATCCTATTTCCTCTGTGAATAATTTTAATGTAATGGGAACTTGCAGATATTGTGGATTATAATTTTCAGTATAGCTTGTATTCATTGAATCAGCTACAAAAGTTGACCGCTTTGACGTAAATATGATGCCCGTACTGAAGTAGTGGTTTTCCTTAAATTCAAAATCGAAAACTGGACCTAGCTGGAACCGTAAACCTACACCATCTGTATTAAAATCAGTATTGTCCGCTTCCGATTCCACTCTATTAAAAGAAATATTGGGTGCGGCTTTAAATCCAAATCTCACTTGAGCCTCCGCAACGCAAACTGAAAAAAGGAATAAGGCAGAAAAGAGCAATTTTTTCATTTATTTTGGGTTTTGATATTCAAGACAAATATAATTAATGACTTATGCAAAGTAATAAATATTACATACTAACTTCTTTAATCTGTTTGATTGTTTTCTCCGCTTGTTCAGAAAAAGATAAGTTTTGCGAAGAAGCTCCAAATATTTCCAATTTGGAATTAAATATTCCTCTTAATAATCTTGCTGATGATATGGTAGAGCTGGATAATCAAAATGATGCCATGGAATTTATTCAAGAAAACCCATTTGTGGCAGATTACTTTTTCGAAAGGAGGAGATACGGTGCAGATTCAATTGTAGCAAATAGTATGGTCAATATTTTTTCAAACCCAGCATATAAGGACACACTTTATCAGCAAGTTAAAAACACATTTGGGGATTTTACGGAATTACAATCAGAATTTGAACAGGCTTTTAAATACTACCAACATTATTACCCTGAGGTGGCGGTTCCAGAATTAGAAATAGTTTTAGCAGGCCTGCAAAAGGATTTGTTCGTTTCTGATAGTTTAATAAGTATAGCGGCTGATTATTTCTTAGGCCCAGACGCAGCCTATGTTCCGAATGGTGTTCCCGAATATATATTAATGCGCTACGAAAAGGAATATATCGTTCCAATGACCATGCTGTTGCTTACCCAAAAGCAAAATGAAACAGATCAAAGGGATCAAACACTGCTAGCAGACATGGTTTTTTATGGCAAATCTTATTATATGACCAAAATGACCATCCCATGCACACCAGATTCATTATTGATTGGCTACACGGCTAAAGAAATGAAAGATATTAATAAGAACGAACACATTATTTGGGCAAACTTTTTAGAGAATGATTTGCTATATGAAACCAGCCATTTCATGAAAAACAAGTTTATAGGGGAAAGACCTAAAACTTTTGAAATTAGCCAAGAATGTCCCGGAAGAATAGGGATTTGGGTAGGCTGGCAGATTGTAAAATCCTATATGGAGAATAATCCGGAAGTTACACTTCAAGAACTGATGGAAAATAAGGATGCACAAAAGATTTTCAGCCTCTCAAAATACAAGCCTGCAGGATGATTTTGTTGTATAAAGTTGGTGGATAGTTGATAAATACAATTTCATAATTTCTATTGTAGATTTATTTAGCTAATTTATATGTAATTAGAAAAAAGCTAAATATTTGCTTATGAATCCTGCTGAAAAAGGTTGGTTAAAAGAGTACATAAAATTTAGAGGGCCACATCCAATTGATTTAAACCAATATCAAATTCAAGATCAGGATAGCTTACTTTATAAAATAGTACAGCCCACTGGTTTGATTTATGGACATCCGATTCATGCCCCGGGTATTCGTCATCCAAAAGAGCAAAGATGGAACAGTTTGGGGAAAATGAAAATAGTCTTGTTGGAGAGTTTTCTGCATAGTGCCAGTTTAAAACAGCAACAATTACCGGAAACCAAAAATGACTGGCAGGATTTTTACTTGGAAACGAGTCAGTCTATTGGGGAGTTTTATACTGTTTTAGATCCGCAAATAAATAAAAAGACATTTTTCATTTTTGGTAAACCAAAAAAAGATGAGTTTAGATTTGCAGAACAAATTCTGCATAAAAGGCTTTTTCTTAAATCTCGTTGGGATCATTTTTGGGCAAGTCTTTTTCAAAATAGTTTACTTTTTTTGGATACTTATTATTTTGGAGAATGGAGGGCCGAGAAATTTCACAATATGAAATGGCATAAAGATGCTATGAAAATGTTACTGTTAAAAGTCATAGCAGCTGCCGCACATGCCAATCAAATAATTGAAAGAGAAGAGAAAAATATGTTCTTTACTTTTTTAGGGTCTTCAAACATGACGAAATCTCAAAATAAATTAGCAAAAGAAGCTTTCAGGGACGGAATTACATTAGATCAAATTGATTTGAGGCAAGCCGACACATGGTTATTAAAGAAATATGTACTAGAGCTTGCCATTTTAATGATATGGGCCGATAAAGTGGTAAGTGTGGAAGAAAGGGCTTTTTTAAGTGAACTTGCCAAGCGTTTAGGGATATCAGATGAGGAATTAGATATCAGTTTGATAGCCATTGAATCATTTGTAATAGAAAATTGGAAAGAAGTATATTTTCTACAAAGTAAACATTCATTTCAAGTAATAAGTGAGACTATTATCCAACGGATATCTTTTGTCCTTCAAAAGCATAAAGAAAGCATTGCGGAAGAGATTAAAGAAAGTAAAGAACTTTGGTATTTATTTGAAAAATCTAAAACAGATGAATTAACGCAAGAAGAAAAAGAAAAGATGAGGATACAATTGATTGACATCCTTAAGTCTATTCCTGCTTTTGTGATAATTGCATTGCCCGGATCATTTTTAACATTACCCTTATTGCTGAAAGTCCTTCCAAAAAGTGCTTTCCCTTCAGGCTTTCAGGATTAAACTAAATCGCTTTTTTTCTTCCGTTGTGGAATTAATAATGAAAGTAGAATAGATAGTAATAAAGTAGAAAAAATTACTCCAAATGAAACGAGTGTGTTGATATGAATATGAACAATTTCCAACAACATTTTTGCCCCAATAAATATTAGAATAAATGAAAGACCTTTTTGTAATAAATAGAATTTATCAATTATGCCCGCAAGCAAGAAAAATTTAGCTCGTAATCCTAAAATTGCAAATATATTGGAGGTATAAAGGATGAATTCATTTTGCGAGATAGCAAAAACTGCAGGGATAGAATCTACAGCAAAAATCAAATCAGTTGATTCCACTAATAAAATCACTAAAAATAGAGGGGTAAACAAAATCATCTTTCCCCTTCTTATAATAAACTGTCCACTGAAATTGCCTTTAGTTATTTTCAGGTACTTTCTGGCAAATTTTATAATCACATTTTTTTCTGGATCTAAATCGTCCTCTTCTTTTTGAATGAATATTTTAACACCACTATAGACCAAGAAAGCTCCAAAAATATATAATATCCAATGAAATTGTGCTACTAAAAAGGCTCCCAAGAATATGAAGATTGCCCTGAATACAATAGCTCCTAATACGCCCCAAAAAAGGATTTTATGATAATAAGTTTCTTCAACCTTGAAATAGCGAAGGATTAATAAAATAACGAAAATATTATCCACAGAAAGCGCATACTCAGCTACATATGCTGAAAAATATTCAAGCATTACGACAGTACCGCCATAGTATTCATATATCAGATAACCGAAGCCAACAGATATTACGATCCAAAAAATTGATTGGTAGGTGGCAGATTTCAAAGAAACCTTTTTGGCGTCCTTATTGAAAAAGCCCAAATCAAAAATGAGGAATATTACGATAACAGCCCCGAAAATACTGTAAAGTATATGCTCTGTGTTATCAAAAAAACCTAAAATGCCGTCCATATACTAATAATTCCCCAATTGAATCCGAAAGATAATTTATTTGTAACTTTTAATTAAATTTTATAAAGAAAATAATCTTGAATATATCGAAATCTATTTTAAAGCAACATTATGAGGGCTTTTAATTATAGTTGAAGATGTAAGGTTAATTATTAAAAAAGACCTTAATAAATAGTGTTTTTAGATTAATTGTAATGGTTAGAAGATAAGGTTAAGTTTTTGAAAGACGAAAGGCAAGCTCAATATTGAGCTTGCCTTGCAGAATTAAAAGAAGATTAAACTATTTTACAGTTACAATATCCTCATCTGATAAATTATAGTATTTCATTACAGCATTGTAATCTTCATAATCCACTGGATCTGTCTCTCTTCCATTAGTGAATTGCCCGGGAACCACAACAACTCTAGCAATCCAGTTATCAGTATAGCTTGCGCCTAATAAGTTAAGGTCAAAATTTGAATCTAAAAATAAGTTCACATCAAAAATTGTAAAATCATAATTATAGATAAGAGTGCCAAAATCTGTGAATTCTGTTTGCGGAAGAGCTCTCCAAATGTCAAGATCATCCTCCTCTATATAATCATATAGAAAATAAACCAACACCTTATCAGATTCCAACATCTGAAAATCACTAGGGAATTCTAATAACAGACTGTATTCATTGGAAGCTGAAAATGTTAAATCAACATATTCAAATACATAGGCCTCTTCACCGTCTTTTCCATCCTGACCGGCCGGTCCTTGTGATCCTCTAGGTCCTTGAGGGCCGGGGGCTCCGTCTTGACCGTTGAATGTGCAGCTTCCTAAAAATAATAAACTTATTGCGAGGGTAAAATTAAAAAGATTTTTCATGGCTATATTTTTTGTTGATTAGGCAAAAGTAACCAAAAAATATGCCAAAGCTTATATAGCCTTTCCAGAATAAGGATTAAAGGTAAGTTGTATTTAGCTATTCAATAAATACTTGATTAGCATTCCTATGAATAGCAAGATGAATATAGCGCCCTTAATAATATTATCATTAAGGCGTGAATTTTTTATTGTTCTGAATACATTGAAAATCATGTAACAAATATAACTTGCTGTATATAAAGAAACTAAAGTAGTATTTTTTGATAGCGTAAGATTTGTTTGGATTTCAATTTATGTGAAAAAAATGTTAAATATTATTTCTAAATACTACAGCGCTTTTTTATCGATTTTGAATATAAAAATAATACAACCCACTTTTAATTGCCTTAGATGCATGTTTTTGTCGTGAAATGTAAATTATGAGAAGAATTTTACTACATGAGTGAACTTATGGTGCTATTACTTAAATCAAATTCTTGCTTGGTAGGTATATAGGTCAAAATACCTGCCTTCTTTAGCAATAAGTTCATCATGCTGACCCCTTTCAGCTATTTCCCCATCTTCAATTACCAAAATTTGGTCAGCTTGTCTGATGGTGCTTAAGCGGTGGGCAATCACAAAAGTGGTTTTCCCTTTCATTAATTCTTTTAAGCTTGACTGAATAAAGTGCTCACTCTCCGTATCCAAATTTGAAGTGGCCTCATCCAATATTAATATTTTGGGGTCAGCCAAAATAGCCCTTGCTATGGCGATCCTTTGTTGCTGTCCGCCAGATAGCTTCACGCCTCTTTCTCCAATTTGGGTATCCAGCCCATCTTCAAACTTCTCGGTAAATTGATTTACGTAGGCAGCATTTACAGCATTCATCAATTGTGCTTCAGTTGCATTAGGTCTTGGAAATAAGATATTTTCTCTAATAGTGCCTTCAAAAAGAAAATCTTCCTGTAAAACCACTCCCAACTTGCTTCTGTAACTATCCAATGTTATTTTTTGTAGATCATGTCCATCTACTAAAATTTTACCATCATCAGGATTTAGGAATGAAGAAACCAAGCCTGAAATAGTGCTTTTCCCTGAACCTGAAGTACCCACAAAAGCAGTAACCGATCCGGGTAATGCTTCAAACCTGATATTTCTTACTACATTCTTATCCTCTTCATAGGCAAAAGAAACCTTATTAAATTGGATATGTCCTTTTACGTCATCTAATTCTATTGTTCGATAAGGATTGTCGGTTTCTACAGGCGTATTCATAATTTCCTCAGTTCTGTCCAAGCCGGCAAAAGCTTCAGTTAATTGACTCCCTATATTGCTCATTTGTACTATTGGAGCAATCATAAAGCCCAAATAAAGGGTAAAAGCAAGGAAATCCCCAAATGTGAGTTGATCGTTCATGATCATCCATCCTCCAATTCCCATAATCCCAGCTGAAGCCAGTCCTAAAAGTAAGGTGGCCGAACTGGTAATCAAACTTGTGGCGGTCAAACTGGATTTTATGTTTTTAAATAAGCGATCTACGCCTTCAGCAAAAACCCTGATTTCCTGAAGCTCTGCGTTAAATCCTTTTATCACCCTAATTCCTCCGAGAGTCTCTGTCAATCTACCCGTAACGTCAGCATTTATTTTTCCTCTTTCTCTGAAAATAGGTCTGATCCTTCCAAATGCTTTTAATGAAATGAAACCAAAAATGGCTACGGGAACCAATACGTATAAGGTCATCATGGGACTAATGGTAATAAGTATGACCAAACATACCACTGATGTTAAAATTCCTCCCACCATTTGGGCTAAGCCTGTGCCGACCAGATTTCTGACACCTTCCACATCCGTCATGATTCTGGAAACCAGCTCTCCAGTTTTGGCATTATCAAAATATCGGATAGGAAGTTTAAGAATATGGGATTGTACCTTGGAACGCAGTTGCGCTATAAGATTTTGCGCTTCAACACTTAATATTTGAGTTAGCGCAAAGGAAGTGACTGCTTGTACGACTATTGCCCCCACCACAGCAAAAATCAGATATTTTAGCATTTCTAAATCTCCATTGGGGACAATTTCATCCACTAAAATCTTACTTGATCCTGGCAAAACCAATGAGGCAGCTCTACTGATTATAATAAGAATTAAGCCAACTAGGATATATTTTCTTCTTGGCCAAATAATGGTCTTAAATGCCTTACCTAAAGTGGTTTTGTAGGATTGATCTTGCTGTGCCATAAGTTAAAAGGAAAGCTTATGGTTACGGAGATGGGCTTCAAAAGTTATCTTATTAAAACTTCCATGGTGTTCAAGAATATTGATTTATGAAACCTGTCAGGTTTATACTTAGTTTTAAAGATGAAAATCCATTTATAGCACTACTATATTTTGAAAAACCTGACAGTTTAAGAAAAGTAAAAAAATTAATTTGATTGCTTAATCAACCGCATCAAATATTCTCCATATCCACTTTTCACTAAAGGCTCTGCTAGTTTTTGCAGTTGGGATTTACCTATAAAACCCATACGGAAAGCGACTTCTTCTATGCAGCCGATTTTTAGACCTTGTCTTTCCTCAATTACCCTTACAAATTCTGAGGCTTGCATTAAAGAAGAAAAAGTACCCGTATCCAACCAAGCGGTACCCCTGTTGAGAACACTTACTTTTAATTTACCTTCTTCCAAATATTTTTTATTCACATCGGTAATTTCCAACTCACCTCTTGGACTTGGTTTAATATTTTTAGCAATATCAATCACCCTATTGTCATAAAAATAAATGCCCGGCACTGCAAAAGATGATTTTGGGTTTTCAGGCTTCTCTTCTATGGAAATAGCCTTGCCTTCTTTATTAAATTCCACTACTCCATATCGCTCAGGGTCATGAACGTGATATGCGTAAACAATCCCACCATCTGGCTTATTATTAGATTGCAATAAAGTGGACATACCAGAGCCATAAAAGATATTATCGCCCAAAATGAGGGCCACATCATCATTACCCACAAATTCTTCTCCTATTATAAAAGCTTGAGCCAAGCCTTCAGGTTTTTCCTGTACGGCATATTCAAAATGGCAACCCAATTGTGAACCGTCCCCCAATAATTGTTTGAAAAGACCTGTGTGTTCAGGGGTGGAAATAATTAAAATATCCTTTATGCCTGCTAGCATCAAAGTGGAAAGTGGATAGTAGATCATGGGTTTGTCATAAACCGGCATGAGTTGTTTGCTCAATGCGATGGTCAATGGGTGTAATCTTGTTCCCGATCCTCCTGCTAATATTATTCCTTTCATTTTATTAGATTTTTAGATTTAAGAACCTAGAGTCTAGCCTGGTTTTTTAGAGCTTTGATTCTTGTTTAATTGTCTAGATTCTAATATCTAGGTTCTTTCTTTATACATTTCATCATAATACTTTTGATAGGCGCCCGAAGTGACATTTTTCAGCCAGTCCTCATTGTCCAAATACCAATCGATGGTTTTGGAAATCCCTTCCTCAAATTGGAGGCTTGGTTTCCAGCCCAACTCATCCATTATTTTATGGGCATCAATTGCGTATCTCAAATCATGCCCGGCTCTGTCTTTCACATAAGTAATCAGCTTTTCGGAAGTTCCAGCATCCCGGCCAAGCTTTTCATCCATGGTCTTGCAAATGACCTTAATCAAATCTAAGTTTTTCCATTCGTTAAAACCACCGATATTGTAAGTCTCTTTGTTTTTCCCTTTATGATAGACTAAATCAATAGCTTTTGCATGGTCGATCACATAAAGCCAATCCCTGATGTTCTCACCTTTTCCATAGACTGGCAATGCTTTGTTATTTTGGATATTATTGATAAAAAGTGGGATTAACTTTTCAGGAAACTGGTTTGGCCCATAATTATTAGAGCAATTACTTATTACTATGGGCAATCCATAAGTATTGGCGTAGGCTCTTACAAAGTGATCAGAACCCGCTTTGGAGGCAGAGTAGGGAGATTGTGGATCGTATGAGGTTTCTTCAGTGAAAAAACCGCCATCATCAACTGAACCATAAACCTCGTCCGTGGAAACATGATAAAAGCGCTTTCCTTCAAAATCATCCTTCCAGCTGTCCTTGGCCGCATTTAATAAAGTTACGGTACCGAATATATTGGTTTTCAAAAATTCAAGCGGGTTGCTGATAGAGCGATCTACATGAGATTCTGCCGCCAAATGGATTACCCCATCGAAATCATATTTCTTAAATAGCTTAAAAATGAAAGCTTCATCCGTTATGTCTCCTTTTTCAAAGATATAATTCGGCTTGTCCTCAACATCTTTGAGGTTTTCCAGATTTCCAGCATAGGTTAAAGCATCCAGATTGATAATTTTATAATCAGGATATTGGTTGACAAATAATCGGACTACATGAGAGCCAATGAATCCGGCTCCTCCGGTAATTAAGATAGTTTTCAATGTTTTAAGGTTTTTATTTAAATCCAAAAATAAAGATTGTCTAACAGAATAAAGGATTCATTACAAAATTTATTTCAATAGTATCCAAAACTTCCGTTTATTTGTAAAAATTTTTATTAAATATGTCAGAAGTAGATCAAAAACCACAAAATACTAATAGTTCAGATGAAATTGATTTGAGAGAACTATTTTCCGCAATTGGAAATTTTTTCAAAAGTATTTTCTTCAATATTATTCTTTTTATTGTAGCGATTAAAAATGCGATTATTGGAAACATCAAGCTGATTGTCATTTTAGGATTTTTAGGTGGAATTGGCGGTATAATAGTTCATTTTGTTACCCCAGACGTCTATAAGAGTTCTATTTTACTAAGATCGACTTATTTAAGTGGGCGTTTAATGGAAAGCTCTATTGACAAATTGGATCTTTTAACGGAAGAGGAAAACCGCACTCAATTGGCTAAGGTGTTGAAAATTGATACTACTACAGCCAATAATATTATTGGATTTTCTTATGAACCTTTTGTATCGGAGGATGAAGTAATAGAGTTAGAAATTTTCAAGGAACAATTAAGAGGCGAAATAGAAGATGAGGAGGTAATCAACCGATTTGTTGAAAGGTTGAGTATGGATAATAAATCCACTTATAGGATTTATGTTGAAGTTTTAGATAGAAGTCTGATCAATGACCTAGAAGAACCTTTATTGAATTATTTTAGGAACAATCCTTATGTGCGCAAAAGACTTCAAATCCAAGATGATAACCTAAAGCTTGAAGCTCAAAATATTGAAGAAGAATTATCTGAGTTAGATAGCTTAAAAGAAATTCTTTTCAAAAATTTTAGAATGTTGGGAGAGAGAGATAGGGATGGCTCTAACAATGTGATTTTGGCAGACGAACAGACTACAAACCCAATTTCTGTATTCAATGAATCAAGAAAAGCCTATGAAAAGAAGCTTGAAATTCAGAAACAATTATTTCTACAACCTCAATTTGAATTAATAGATGGATTTACGGTTTACTCTCAGCCTGCTAGTTTAGGGCTTTTGGCATTAGGTTTTTACGGTGGATTAACTGGGTTAGGCATAGCCGCCTTGATTATAGCCATTAGCTTATTCCTTCAATACCTAGATAAAATCGAACGCAAAACCAGAGAAGCTAAAGAAGGCCTAAAAAAGAAGGTCGAAGCCAGAAAAAGCTAGATTTTTTTGATCTTTACCTGAGATAATTCTTTTTTCAGCAGGAATTTTCCAGTCAATATTTAAGGAGGCGTCATTGTACATGATGCCTCTTTCATTTTCAGGGCTGTAATAATTATCGCATTTATAGAAGAATTCTGCATCCTTACTTAAAACTGCAATACCATGGGCAAAACCTCTTGGAATGAACAGTTGTTGCTTATTTTCAGCAGAAAGGTGTATAGAAAATGATTTTCCAAAAGTAGGCTTGTCTTTTCTTAAATCTACCACCACATCTAAAACTTCCCCTTTTAAAACTCTCACTAATTTTGCTTGCGCCATTGGAGGCGCTTGTAAATGTAATCCCCTAATTACACCATAAACAGAACGGGATTGATTGTCTTGCACGAATTCACATTGAATACCTGTGGCATCCTCAAATTTCTTTTGGTGAAAACTTTCAAAAAAATAGCCTCTGGAATCTTCAAAAACAGTAGGCTTGATTATATATAAATCATCAAAATCGGTAGGTGTAATATTCATGTTTAAGTTTTTGTGCAAATTAAGCACAACATTCCATTTTTACCATGCCTTATTGAGCTTTATCTATTAAATTTGCAAAGTGATTAAACAAGTAATATCCATTTTTCAAAAAGAGGTGAAGTTGGAATGGCGTAATAAAACGGCATTCAATGGTATATTGCTTTATTTGGTTAGTACCATTTTCATTTGCTATCTCAGTTTTAATTTGAAAACTGGACAGATGGAAATCACTACTTGGAACGCATTATTTTGGATCATTATTGTTTTTGCCAATATCAATGCCGTGGCAAAAAGTTTTTTACAAGAAGGGGAAGGAAGGATGTTGTATTATTATACGATTTGTAAACCTCAGGTCATACTTAGCGGGAAGCTAATTTTCAATGTCTTGCTTTCAGTTTTAATAGCGCTAATTGGCTTTGCTGTATATGCTATTATTTTAGGTAATCCTGTTGTGAATTATGTCTATTTCCTTTTAACGATACTTTTTGCATCTATTGGCTTTTCTGGGGTTTTGACTTTGGTGTCTGGTATAGTTTCCAAAGCCAATAATAGTACTGCGCTTATGGCGGTGCTGAGTTTTCCAATTTTATTGCCCATTTTACTGATGTCGGTCAGGCTTTCTAAAAATGCTATAGACGGGATTAACATAAGCTTAATGAATGACAAACTGTTTACTTTAATATCCGTAGATGCAATTGTCATTACTACGGCATATATATTATTTCCTTTTATCTGGAGAAATTAAATAGAGCCTATTAGGCAAATACAAGAGATGAACTTATCTCTGTTTGAAAATGAGTACCAAATAAGTAAGTGTTTGTGAAATTTATTATTATTCTATATATGAAATAGTCATAAACCAGGTGTGCCAACCGAAATGAATATTGCAGATTTGTTAAGGGTGGCTAGCTGGGGTTTTGAACTTTGACTATTCCATGTGGCCATAAAAAACAAATAATATACACATGAAATGAGAAAGACTTGGTGGAAAATTATAGGGGTTGCGCTGGTGTTTTACACACTGATTGCTGGATTATTGATAGAAGCTCCTAGATTGGCTATTTTAAATGAAACCATTCGAGCCATGCACTTTCACGTGCCGATGTGGTTTGGAATGGTCATCATGTTGACTGCATCGGTAATATTCTCCATTAGATATTTAAGGACAGGAAATCTAAAATATGATACCTATGCCATTGAGCTAGTCAATACCTCTATTCTTTTTGGGATTTTAGGTTTAGTTACTGGCATGATTTGGGCCAATTATACTTGGGGGGCACCATGGAGCGGAGACCCAAAGCAAAATGCTTCCGCCATTGGAATGCTGATTTACTTTGCCTATATCCTTTTACGAAATTCCATTACCGACCCACAGCAAAAAGCTAAAATCGGAGCGGTTTATAATATTTTTGCCTACGCCACCTTAATTCCATTATTATTCATTTTACCAAGACTGACTGATTCTTTACATCCAGGAAATGGAGGGAATCCAGGCTTCAACGCCTATGAATTGGATGGAAGATTAAGAATGGTTTTTTATCCTGCCGTTATCGGTTGGACATTATTGGGCGTTTGGCTAACGGAATTAAGAATTAGATTATCATTTATAAAATCAAAAATTGATGAAGAAGATTAAGTATGTATTGGTTTTTGCTGTGCTTATGGTGAGTTTGGGCTTATCTGCGCAAAAGACTGAGATAGCAGAAGAGGACTATTCCAATACTCAAATTGAAATGGCAGATAGCATGAGGGCAGATGGGAAAATATATGTTTTGGTCGCCATTATCGTTACACTTTTTGCGGGATTTATGATTTATGCTATCATGACCGAACGAAAAGTAAAAAAATTAGAAAAATCATTAAAAGAGAGGGAATAAAGAATTTTTTGGGTAGTACCTTTGTTCCTATCGGAGAATAAATTTTAGTTATGAAGAAGTCTTATATTTTTGGCATAATTGTAATCGCAGCCGCTATTATGATGATTGTTTCCACTGCAGGTGATGCCAGTTCCTATGTTACTTTCAAAGATGCCCACGACATGGCATTGGATGGAAATAATACAAAAATCCACGTGGTGGGTGAATTAAAGAAAAGTGCTGAAGGAGAAATTGTTGGTTTAAATCCTTCGGAAGATAAACTTTCTTTTACTTTCATGATGGTAGATGAAAATGGGATGGAGCAACAAGTATTTTACAATGAACCTATGCCTGCCGATTTTAAGCGTTCAGAGCAAGTGGTGGTGATTGGATCATTCCAAAAAGGGACTTTCATTGCAGATAAAATTTTAATGAAGTGCCCGTCAAAATATCAAGAAGAAACTGTTATTTAATTTGATTTCATAAAATATGATACATACTACAATAGGTGACATTGGTCACCTTTTTGTTATTATAAGCTTTGTAGCCGCCCTTATTTCCATATTTAACTTTTACAAAGCAGAAAAAAGCCCTTTGCCTGAAATGCAAAAAGGCTGGATGAAAAACGGACAAATTACTTATATCATTCATGGCTTAGCGGTTTTTGGTATTGTCATTACGCTTTTTACCATCATTTCTAATCACTACTATGAATACTTCTATGCTTGGAGCCACTCTTCTAAAGTGCTTCCGGTAGAATATATCATTTCCTCATTCTGGGAAGGTCAGGAAGGTAGTTTCTTGCTTTGGTCATTCTGGAATGTCCTTTTAGGTTTTATCATATTGTTGACCAATAAAAAATGGGCGCCATCTGTAATGGTGAGTTTTTCAGTGGTGCAGGCTTTCCTTGCCTCTATGATTTTGGGAGTGGTTATAGGCGATTTGAAAATTGGGAGTTCTCCTTTCATCTTATTGAGAGACGCAATGGATGCGCCTATCTTCAATATCAATCCTAATTATGTTCCTGAAGATGGAACAGGCTTAAATCCATTATTGCAGAACTATTGGATGGTGATTCACCCGCCAGTATTATTCTTGGGTTATGCTACAACCTTAATTCCTTTTGCTTATGCAATAGGCGGATTATGGAAAAAAGATTTTAAAGGCTGGGTTCGTCCAGCTTTACCTTGGGCCTTGTTTTCAGCTGCCATTTTAGGCGTTGGAATTTTAATGGGAGGCTATTGGGCTTACGAAACCTTAAACTTCGAAGGTTTCTGGAATTGGGATCCGGTGGAAAATGCTTCTTTGGTGCCTTGGCTTGTTTTAGTGGCTAGTATTCACACCATGATTACCTATAAAAAAAGTGAAACTGCGCTCAAAGCTTCTATAATTTTGGTGCTTTCTGTTTTCTTGATGGTATTATATGCCACCTTTATGGTAAGAAGTGGGGTTTTAGGAGAGTCATCCGTTCATTCTTTTACTGATTTAGGACTTTCAGGTCAGTTGCTTTTATACTTATTAAGTTTCTTAATTGTCTCAATTGTTTTAGCGGTAGTTCGCTGGAAACATATTCCATCTACTGAAAAAGAAGTTTCTACCTATTCGAGGGAATTCTGGATTTTTATGGGAGCTACTTTGCTTTGTTTAATGGGCTTTCAAATACTATTGCCTACTTCCATACCAGTTTATAATTCCATCATACAGTCATTTGGAGGTATTTCGAATTTAGCTCCTCCGGCTGACCAAGTTGAATTTTATACCAAATGGCAGTTGTGGTTTGCTGTAGGTTTAGCTATTTTATCTGGAACAGGTCAGTTCTTCTGGTGGCAAAAAATGAAAAAATCGGAAGTGAAGGATTCTCTTTTGATGCCAATTCTGATCACATTGGCAATTTCAGCTTTAATTATTGTGTTAGCGGGAATGACTAATATTCCTTATATTTTATTAGTAATTGCATCTGTTTACACCATTACAGCTAATGCTAAAATCTTCTTTAAGATTGCAAAAAGTAATTATAAACTTTCAGGTGGTGCTATTGCCCACATGGGCATAGGACTGATGCTGTTAGGCATACTGTTTTCAACTGGTTTCTCCAGTACTATATCATTGAATGAAACTGGATTATTATTAACCAATTCAGAAGAAGTAGAAGATAATTTTAATCAGGAAAACATTCCGCTGTTCATTAATGACCCGCAGACGATGGGTGAATATACCCTAACCTATAAAGGCCGATTTTATGAATCTTATGATGGTGGATATGTGAAGGCCTCCTATTTGGAAGATGCTCCAAATGAAAATGATAAAATCGTCAAAAGGGAAATTAAAAGAGAGGACGAAAGCTTGAAAAAAGGTGATACTTTAAAAGTTTATGGAGCTAATCACTATTATAAGGTCGATTATCTTCATGCTGATGGTGAAAAATTTTCTCTTTTTCCGAGGGCACAAATTAATGCTGATATGGGCGGATTGATTTCTTCCCCTGATATCAGAAGGAAATTCACCAAAGATTTATATACTCATGTTTCCTCAGTTCCCGATCCAACTCAAGAAATTGAATGGTCTGAAGCCAAGGAAATGGATGTCACTTTTGGAGAAAAATTCTTCTTGAATGATTTTGTAACAGTGTTAGAAGATGTAAAAAGAGTTGATGAAATCGAAGGTGAGAAACTAAAAGGAAATGATTTAGCGGTTAGGGCTACCATCAAAGTTTATGGAGATGGTGAGGATTATATTTTAAATCCTTATTATTTGATTCGAGATAATATGGCAGGAAGAATCCCTGATGAGAACAGGGAAATTGGAATAAAACTTAATATCGAGAATATAAAGCCTGAATCCAATACCTTTACCCTTTCGGTCAGAACCACTCAAAAAGATTATATCATTTTAAAAGCACTTGAAATGCCATTCATTAATTTGCTATGGATAGGTACTTTTGTGTTGACTATAGGATTTGGAATGGCCATTTTTAGGAGATATTCCGAGTTTTATAAAATGAAGCGTAAAGGCTTAGAGTGAAAAATGTAGCATACCATATCAGTTTCATAGGGGCAGGCAATGTAGCTTGGCATTTGGCTCCTGCTCTTGAGAATGTTGGTCATTTTGTAAAAGAAGTTTACACTCCAAACGGAAAATCAGCTAAAAAACTGGTAGGTAATTTATATGATGCAGTTGTAAAGTCTGATCTAGATTTCTCTGACAGCCCATCGCAAATTTTCATTTTAGCAGTACCTGATGATGCCATCAAAAGTATTGCAGAAGAAATTATTTTGCCTGAACAGAGCTTAATGGTGCATACTTCTGGAAGCAAGGGTCTGGATGTTCTAGAATATTCTTCTGCGGCCGCAACAGGAGTTTTTTATCCACTTCAGACATTTTCAAAGAGTAAAAAACTTGATTTTGAGCGAGTTCCTTTTTTATTAGAAAGTGAAAATAAAGAGGCATTAAAAATATTGAATAACCTCGCAAAATCCTTGAGTAAAAACATCCAGATAGTTTCTACAGCCCAACGGAAACAAATGCATTTGGCGGCAGTATTTGCTTGCAATTTCACTAACCACATGATGAGTATATCTGAAAAAATCATGAACAATGCTCAGTTGAATTTTTCATTGCTGCATCCATTGGTGTTGGAAACCATAGATAAGGCTCTTAAACATTCTCCTCAATCTGTTCAAACTGGCCCCGCTAAAAGAGGAGATTTGGAAACTTTGGATAAGCATATGGAGATGTTGCAAAGTGATGGGAATGTGCAGGAAATATATAGATTGATTAGCCAGAATATTTTGGATAATCATTGATCGCTTAATCAACAAAAAGAATTAATTCTGAAACTGTGTGATTTAGCTTCTTGTAGGTGAAAACACCTAAAAGATGGTAATATTAAAAAACATCTGTATTTCTCATCACTCCCCCGTTTAGTTGTTTTCACCTAAACTTTTTCAACACATAATAATTTTCAAAAAATAAAACTTTCCCTATTAGGACAATAGCAATTGATTGGTGAAATTTAAACTGTAAATCAGTTAAAATATAAAATGACACAACAGTTGCCTAAAAACTTTTCATTTCCAGGTTTTGTAAAGCTGATTCGTGTCCAGAATTTGCTGATTATAGTCTTTACCCAATATCTTACAGCACTTTATTTATTAGAAGGAATTCATATTTTAAACTTAGAGCTTTTCCTTCTGAGTTTAAGTACGGTTTTATTGGCGGCCGCGGGATATATTATCAATGATTATTATGACGTGAAAATTGATTATATCAATAAACCGGAAAAAGTAATTGTTGGTAAAGTTATTAAAAGGAGAGTCGTTTTATTTTGGCATACATTTTTGAATTTTACCGCTATCATTATAGGTGCTTTTTTGGATTGGAAAATAGGAGCTATTCATTTTGCCTCTGCTTTTATGTTATGGCTGTATTCCAATCAATTGAAAAGACTTCCTTTTATAGGAAATTTTATTGTAGCCTTACTCACTGGTTTATCCATTTCAATTATCACTTTATATTTTGGGCAAAAACCTGTTTTGGTGCATACTTATGCCCTTTTTGCTTTTGCTATAAGCCTTATCCGGGAAATAGTAAAAGATATGGAGGATTGGCAAGGAGATGCTAATTTCGGCTGTAAAACATTGCCCATTATTTGGGGAATTCGCAAAACAAAATTTCTTTTGTACGTTTTAATTTCCCTATTTTACTTTTTGATATTTTATATGACCCAATTTTTAGAGAATGATATTTTGTATTTCTATTTCTCTGGACTAACTCTTTTTGTCATATACTTTATCCACAGACTGCGCCTAGCCGATACCATAAAACATTATCATTTCTTAAGTAATTTTTGCAAAGTGATTATGCTGAGCGGGATACTAAGTATGTTGTTTTTTTAGAAAGCTATGAGTTGAAAACCCGAAGCCGTTCCTATGTCTAGGGTATCATAAACATTAAACTTAAACATCATTATATCTCCTACAACTAGATTTTATAATTTTCATTGCTCTTCATAAATGACCTGCAATAAAGTTTGACCCACAGCTTTTAAAGTTTCCTGAGAGATAATGTCCATATTGTCTTTATGAGTGTGATGGAAATCAGGAAAGAAATCCATTGAAGTAGGATCATGTGCAATGATATCAATCATAGGGATTTTGCCAATTTCGTTTACAAAATAATGATCATCAGTTATGGATGCTACTTGATTATTAATGAAATACCGTCCATATCCAATTTGATCAGCTGTATTCCATACTTTATCTACTATACTAGGTGCATATTTCATGGAATGACCTTCTTTATGAAACTGCGCATCGATTCCGCCCACCATATCCAATAAAATGCCATAGTATGCGGAATAGCCTGGTATATGCTTGTTTTTACTCCAATATTGTGAGCCTAAACACCACCATGTTTTGGAGGCGTCTCTTCTAGCTAATCCTTGTGGCTCTCCATTATCCTCTCCATCAAAAAATATCACATCTATTCCTACATTAGGCTTATTTTCTGCTTTTTGTATAGCGTTTAAAATTTCTAATATAACCCCAACACCACTTGCTCCATCATTTGCTCCATCAATTGGTTCATCTTTCCTTTCATTATCTTTATCCGCTATTTTTCGGGTATCCCAGTGCGCTGCCAATAGAATACGTTTCTTTTGATCTGGTTGAATGGAACCAATGATATTGGTTAAATTCCACACTTCACCATCATATGTATCCGCCTTAAATTTCTGAGTTTTAACTTTTGCACCTAAAGTTTCCAGTTGACTAATAAGATATTTTTCTGTTTCAGCATGAGATTCCGTGTTAGGCACTCTGGGGCCAAAATCCACTTGTGTCTGCACAAATTGATAGGCATTTCCACCGCTAAAATTAGGGACTTGTAAATCTTTCTTTTCGGTATCATTTACAATATTTTCCTTTTTTTCTTTAGAAGAATCGCAAGAAATTAATAAGAAGACAATAAATATGGATGAAATTATGTTTTTCATATAAAGAATTTTTGCAAAAATACAGATTATGAAAGTAATGAGTTTAAAATTTTCATTAAAAAATAAATATATAGCTCAATTAACAATTAAATAACATCCTGTTTGATGTATTATTTTGTACACAAATGTAAACTTTATTCATGTTGCTACAGTTAAAATATTAAACTTACAGCTAAAAAAAGAACAATGAAATTATTGGTCTGAAGTATATTGCTCTTTATTGTTAAAAAACTATAGTTTATCGATTAAAGACTCTTGTAGGCTTTATAATTAGAAGGAAGTAACAAATGAGCTAATCAGTATTTTTTATCAATTAATATCAACCTAAATTTGTGATATCATTTATTTTTAAAGAAGAACCATTATGAAAAAGTCTATAAAATTATTTGCGGCAATATCAGGATTAATACTATTTGCTTCTGCTTGTGCACAAAGAACATGTCCTACTTATTCTTATGAGGAAGTAGAAAAAGACAGTACTATAGAAGCAACTGTCTAATTCAATTAGTTGAAATGATATAAGAATATCAAGGATGCGTTATAAGCTGGTTTTTTCTCATCCTTTATTTCCATTACGATGTCAATTTGAGCTTTGCTCACCCCTCTTAAATCTACTATAGAATTTAATCTGGCTTTTAATCTTACTGCTGAACCAACTTTCACAGCTTGATTAAATTTCATTTTCTCAATTCCATAGTTAATCATCATCTTGAGGTTTGTTACATTGGCAATTTGTTCCCATAAATATGGTGCTAATGACAAGGTTAAATAGCCATGGGCTATAGTGCCACCAAAAGGGCTTTTGGCTGCTCTTTCCTCATCTAAATGAATCCATTGATGGTCAAGTGTGGCATCCGCAAATTGATTAACTTGTTTTTGGTCAATTGTATGCCAATCTGATACGCCTAATTCTTTTCCTTCATAAGCTTTAAATTCCTCGAAACTGCTGATTTCAATTGGTTGCATAATATTTTATGAATCTTTAATTAATAGCATGCAATATATAAGCTTATTTATAAATTATTCAATAGAAAACACAATATGTACTTCTGCTTTCAATTTGATGTTCTTAAAATCTAAATCTGACTCCATAGTAGCACTTTCATCTGCTGATGCTGACATTATTCTGTTATTTTGATATGATTTGTAGTAGATTGGTTGAAAATTCTGTTGATTTTCATTCAGTTCCAATACCCTTCCAACTTTCTCATCAAGCGGTTTTAATAATGCCTCTGCTTTTACCTTGGCATTTTTTACTGCCTCAACTTGCAATTCCTGATTGAGTTCTTGCAGTCTTGAATGGGTATATTGGCTTACCCTAACATATTCAATTGCTTTGGGATCAATTTTGGAAAGAATTACATTTAATTTTTTTGCATCAGCTAGTTTAAGCTGAAACTGTTTTCTTGCCATGAAATCCTTGTTTTCATTCTTTTTGTTCCAGCTGTAATTATAACCATAGACATTCTCAACAGTAAGATTTTCCTTATCAATACCTGATTTTGTAACAGCATTCACCAGTTGGTTTTCCAATTCATTCATATCGAATTTGCTGCCGGTTTTTAATTGATACTCTTTTAATGAAATACTGAAATAAATAATATCAGGAAGGATTTCTTTTTCTGCTACTCCACTAACAGAGATAGTTCTTTGACTTTTATCAGATGATTTTTCTTGGGCTTGTGATTTTGTTGAAATAGCAATCAAAAAAAAGACTAAAATAAATACATTAAACTTTTTCATATCCAATAACATTAAATTTTTATGTAAAACAGTATGATCAAAACCCATGCCCTTTTATAATTTTTTTTCATTCCCTAATTCAATTAGAGAATTACCTCTTCAATTTAGCTTTTAGGTTCTCCACATGATTGATGAGTGCTTCTTGCCATGTTTTGCCGGCATCCCAGGAATTGCCCAAATAAATATCTTTGGTATAAAGTTGTTGAACATAATATTTATGGACATGCTCTTCAATTCCATACTTCATCACTTTTGCATTTTCCCCTTTTCTTTCCGATATCAAAAGGGTTTCCTCTTCTGAAAGATTATAGCCCAACATTCTCCTAAGACTTTCACCATTATTTTGCAATTTCTTCAGTACCATTAAATATCCTTCACTGATCATTTCTTCTGGGGTCATGTTGGGCTCTACCAAGCCATATTTAAATGGGTAATGCTCACTCATAATTGAATCCAATTCGGCATTGGCTTTATCAATATCTACGTCCAGCATAATATTTGATTCAAATTTTGGCACCGCCAGTTTATCTATTCTTATATCAGGATTGAAATTTGCTACCCTTCTCGATTTGATAACATTGGTTCTTTTGAAAGTTTCAGGAACATCAATAATGAGGAAATTCTCTCTTTCCAAATCTGATCTGTTCACTAAAGTCTGTAATTTGGAACCTAATTCTTTCAAAGAAGGCGCTTCTATATAAAAAGCGTTCATACCTTCTTGAAAGAAACCTCCTTCTTCAGGTATTTTAGTAGCGTAAAGCTCAAAACCATTATCCGACTGGTGCACTATCAGCATATTTTCAATACTCCTTTGCGTTATATCTGAATAGAATGCGGTAGTAGCATCTTCTCCGGACATGATATCAGACAAAGCATAATAGGCTACTGCATCTACTCCAATTTCAATAAAACTATTATGAATTTTTTGCGCTTCTTGCTCCCAATTTAAGGAATTTACATTCATAAAAACTGCGGCTCTTCTGCTAAGTAAGTCTTCTGGCAATTGAGTGCTCTTGTTTAAAAAGGGAAAAGCTTCCTGAGAAAAGCCGTCAAGGCTAACAAAAATCAATAAAATAGAGAATATATAGTGTCGCATAAATTTTAATTCGCTGGAAAATTAAAGATTTTTGAATAATTGGCTGAATCTTAACGTCATTATCTATAAATTTATTCTTTATCTCTGTAAATTCAAGAATATAACGAACCCCCGATCCTAATGAAGTCATTGAAATATTACCTTTTTTTTCTATTCCTTATATTTGCTCAGCAAGGCTTTGCACAAAAGGATTCAATTGCTGTTTTTCCTGATTCTACAAAGGTGATGAATGATTTGTTTTTTCTGTCATCAGATTCATTACAAGGTAGAAAAACAAATACCTTAGGTAACGAAATAGCCAGAGAATATATCATAAAAAGACTCCAAAAAGTTGGGGTCTCCGCTTATGTCCAAGATTATCTACAGCCATTTACATTTGGAAAAGATAGTATTCCTGCAGTCAATATTTTAGGCTTCATTGAAGGGTTTACTGGCAAAAACTTTATTGTGATTTCCGCACATTATGACCATGTAGGTATGGAGGACAGTACGAAAATATTTAATGGCGCTGATGATAATGCTAGTGGTGTTGCCTCTCTTCTAGCCTTAGCAGAATATTTCAGAGAAAATCAGCCCGAAAATAATTTACTTTTTGCCTTTTTTGATGCAGAAGAAATGGGGTTGCAAGGAGCAAAACATTTTATGCAATCGGTAGTGGTAGATACCAGTAAAATTAAGATGAATGTTAATTTGGATATGGTAAGCCGTGGCGATAAGAATGAATTATATGCCGTAGGTACCTATTTTACCCCCTATTTAAAACCTTTGCTTAATGAAGCATCAAAGGATAAAAGCATTGAACTTTTGTTCGGCAGGGATAATCCGAAAAAGAAACCTTATTGGGTAAATGCCTCTGATCATGCCCCTTTCCATCAAGCGGAAATACCCTTTATTTATTTTGGAGTTGATGATCATCCAGATTACCATAAAATAACGGATACTGCGGATAAAATCAACCCCAATTTTTATTTAGAAGCCATTCGTCTGATTAAAGAGGCAATTGAGATTTTCGATGCTAATTTGGGCGAGATTGTTTATGGTAAATAATGTTTTGAGGCATTATACTTTTTTCCTTCATAATAATTTTAAAAATTACGGACTTTAAGAAATCAAGAATATGCAAGAGAGACATACCTACAACCTTGGAATGATTGGCAATTGTGCTTATTTGGCACTTATCGGAAAAGATACAGACATTAAATGGATGTGCATGCCCCGATTTGACAGTTCATTTATTTTTGGCAGTTTGATTGGAGGGGAAAAAGGAGGAGAATTTTCCATTAAGCCCACTTCAGAAAATTATAAAGTAACCCAAGCATATATCCCCAATACAAATGTATTGGAAACAATAGTGGAAACAGATGAATATGCATATAAAATAGTTGATTGTGCTCCACG
Organism: Marivirga sp.; assembly: GCF_051117495.1. Taxonomy (NCBI): domain Bacteria; kingdom Pseudomonadati; phylum Bacteroidota; class Cytophagia; order Cytophagales; family Marivirgaceae; genus Marivirga; species Marivirga sp. Next base: position 69,724 of record NZ_JBNPEF010000005.1, read on the forward strand.
GTTTCGGCAGTTTGACCGCTATTATCGACCTCAAATGTTGATCAGAAAAATCGAGCCTTTAAGAGGCTTGCCACAATTGAGGGTAGTTTGTAATCCAGTTGGAAATTACGGACAGAAAAAACTGACCAGAGAAAGGGGAAGCAGTCATATTCGATATTTTGGCTTACCTGAAACTTTAAGGTTAACTACCAATATCCCCATCAATATGGTGATGGACAGCAGTCCGTTTGTGCTGACCAAGACACGCTATATGGTCATGACCTATGGCGCGCCTTTAGAGGCAGAATTGCAAGAGACAGCAGAAAATTTCATAAATAAAACTATTTTTTATTGGCAAAATTGGGTGAAATCCACCAGTATTGGTCAACATTATCAAGAAGAAGTAATTCGTTCTTCATTGGCTTTAAAAATCCATCAATATGAGGACACAGGTGGAATTATTGCTTCCCCTACCATGTCATTGCCCGAGTCACCAGGTAGCACCCGAAACTGGGATTATCGATACTGCTGGATGCGGGATACATACTACACATTAACGGCTTTCAATAATATTGGGCACTTTGAAGAGATGGAGAATTATTTCTTATATCTCACCAATATCCCAATGAGAGGAAAAGAAAGAGTCCAACCACTTTATAATCTAGTAGGTGAAAGTACCATAATTGAAAAAGAATTGGATTTGCCTGGATATATGGGAAATCAACCAGTAAGAGTAGGTAATGATGCCTATACACATATTCAAAATGATGTTTATGGACAGATATTATTGGCAATTCTTCCACTGTACACGGATAAGCGATTTGCGAATATGGAAAAATCTCAGTCTGCCTACCTATTAAAAACGATTTTGGAAAAGATTGAATTCACTATGGATGAAGCAGATGCTGGTTTATGGGAATTCAGAAATTTAAAGCAAAAGCATGCTTACACCCATCTTTTTCAATGGGCAGGGAGTCACGCTGCCATGAAAATAGCCAAAGAAATTGGGGAGATAGAGTTGGGAAGAAAAGCTGAAAACTTATTAAAACAGGCGGCAGCCCATTTAGAAAAATGTTATGCACCCAACAGAAAGGCTTATGCACAAGCAGAAGGCGTAGATAGAATGGATGCAAGCACCTTGCAGCTCATTATGATGAACTATATGCCCCATGATAGTCAAAAAGCCAAAGATCATTTAAAAGCTTTGGAAGAAGATTTGAAAGTTGGGAAGGGATTATTCTATCGATATAAACATGCGGATGATTTCGGAGAGCCGGAGACTACTTTTTTGATTTGTGCTTTTTGGTATGTGGAAGCACTTGCTTGCGTGGGCAGAACAGAAGAAGCCATGGAAGCATTTGAGGAACTAGTGGGCTATTCAAATCATGTGGGCTTACTAAGTGAGGATGTGAAATCTTCAGACGGTTCTATGTGGGGAAATTTCCCTCAAGCCTATAGCCATGTTGGTTTGGTAAATGCCGCCTACAGAATCAATAATAAGTTGGATAAACCTGATTTTTTGCCTTAAGTTTTGGTTGATAATATTTTTTTAGTAATTGCCTTATTATTCCCATTATTGATCGTTCTTCTTATGTTGAAGGCGGTTAGGGATGTAATTAAAGTAACATTAAACTATTTCGGTATTTTCGGGCTTGGTCGATTGAATCAGGAGCAAGTAAGGAAGCTGAAAAAATATTCCCCATATTTTAGACAACTCAAATTGAAGCATCAGAAAAAGTTTATTTGGCGTGTGAGTCAGTTCATAAGTGCTAAAAAGTTCGTTTCTAGAGGGATGGAGGAAGTCACCGATGAAATGAAAGTTGTAGTGGCTGCTTTGTCTGTTCAAATAACTTTTGGGCTTCCTCGCGTTTATTTATCACATTTTAAAAAAATTCTAATTTACCCTGATAATTATTATTCAACTATAAACAATCAATATCATAAGGGTGAGGTAAATCCTCGTTTTGGGATTATAGTCCTGTCATGGAAGAACCTGGTAGAGGGCATAGCAAATGAGTCGGATGGCGTAAATTTAGGCATACATGAATTAGCCCATGCCATCCATCTTGAAAACAGGATTTCCAATCACGAATATGGTTTTATAGATTCTAAACTTTGGAAGAAATATTATGATTTAGCTGAATTTGAAATGTTTAAAATAAAAGAAGGAGACACTTCGATTTTTAGATCTGCGGCTGCTATTGATCATCATGAGTTTTTTGCAGTTCTGCTTGAGAACTTTTTTGAAAGACCAAAAGCCTTAAAAGCTTATAGTCCGGTTTTGTATGAAAAGACTACTAAATTATTGAAGCAAGACCCGCTGAAATTGCTAATGAAAAGTTAAATAATCAAACAGAATGAATAGTAAAGCTAGGTTAAAATTGATTATAGGGTTTGGTCTAGAACCATTCTGAATACTATATCCAATAGCTTAAGCGTTAAGAATTAGTATTAACCGACTAATCTGTGAAAAGGACATTAATATTAATATTATTCGTAATTGCACCCTTCTTTAATTCTGTGGCGCAAGAATCATCTAATTTTTTACATAAAAACAGCCTTCAATTAGAATTAGGAGGACATGGGCTTATTTATTCATTTAATTATGAACGTATCTTAGTTGATAAAGGAAAACATAAAACAGCAGGACAAATAGGGGTAGCTTACTATCCAGCTTCCGTTGGCTTTAGAGATTTTTGGATGCCTGTTGGTATAAATCAAATTTATAATTTCAATTCATCTCATCACTTTGAGGCTGGATTAGGTATGGTTTTAATTAGGGAAGCTCTAAGGAATGAAGATAATGAGGCAGTAAAATGGTTTTGGGATGCATTTATCTCGGCTAGATTAGGATACCGATACCAAAAACCGAATAGTCGCTTTTTATTTAGAGTAGCTTTGACACCCGTTTTGGAAACTTATCTATTTAGGGAGATAGTTCCAAAACCCACTTTTGGAAGGAGAATTAGTTCAGACTTCCATTTCCTGGCTGGGGTAAGTGTTGGTTATAGTTTTTAAAGCGATAGGCTCAGCTATTATTATTTACGAGAATTCATTACTTAATACTTTGTTTATTTCATCTGTATGAATAGTTTTAATCAAAGTTTGATTAAACTGTTTTCACTTTAAACATCCTTTCAAAACGAACCATAATTACAAGATTTTAGTAAAAAATGATAAAAAAAGGCCTTAAAATTTTTGCGATTTCATTCGCAGTCTTGCTACTTCTATTTATTTCATTTATCTACTTGATGTATTCTAATTTTGAAAAGTTAGGATATGCTGATATAGTGAATGAAAATCATAATGATACAATTCCTTTTTACTATTCAAATTCAGGGCATATTTTAATAGATGTAAGCCTAGAAGACGATACGGCAACATATCCTTTTATTCTAGATAGCGGGGCAAGTAACATAATCTTTAATAAGGAAGATTCAGATATTGAACTAGAGAATAATGGTTTTTCATTTGGAATAGGAGCTAGTGGAAACTTTTTCTGGTCAGGAATAAAAAAGCTCAACAAGCTTCAATTGGGAAATTTAAGCTTTGAAAATATCCATTTAAAATCGGTTGATTACAATGCGGATTGTTTTGAGGCTTATGGTTTAATAGGTACGGGGATAATGCGCCATTTAGTTTGGAAAATTGATTTTGAGAATAAAATCATCATAGTTTCAGATGAAATTAAAAGGGATTTCAAAAATCAAGATGTTTTGAAATTTAAACTTTCAGAAAACTCTTTTGGACACCAATTGAGATTGCCTTTGAAATTATCTGACCGAGGCCAAAAAATAAGCACGTTGGTTGATTTAGGCAGTAACTCAAACTTAAGTATCGATGAAGATTATATTCTTGCAGATTCATTATCATTTGATTCAAAGAGGTTTTATGGTAGTGGTGCTTCTGGTTTAGGCGATGCTGTAGATGAAAAATTTGAAGGAAGGCTTTACTTGATTGATACACTCAGTTTTGTGGGTTCGGGTCATAGTATCAATAATTTCCCAATTAGCGCAGAATATAATAGTTTAAATTTATTAGGTCTAGGGTTTCTCAAAAACTACAAAACTACCATTAGCTGGAAAGATGATTTACTTTTACTTGAGCCTTATGATTCTGTTCAGAATTTCATTGGTAAAACTGCTGGAATGGGAACACGTTTTGTTAAGCAGGATAAAAGGATACAGATCAGTTCATTAACAGAAGGCACACCTGCATCTAAATTAAATTTATCACTAGGAGATGAAATTTTAGCAGTAAATGGCTTAAGTGTGTTCAATGAAGATGAGTATTGTGACATGTTGCACACTATTTCTGGTATAGATACTATTTTGGTGGAGGTAAAACGTCATGATACAATTAGCAATGTTCAAATCATTAAAGAACCTATATTTAGAAAATAAGTAGATTTAAACTTTTGAATCTATTTCTTTTTAGAGAGTAAAGTAAAAATTGATGATTGATTTTGAATTAATCCAACAATAACATTTTATTCCCAGATGAATTCAGAATAGAGTTCCTTATTTTCTTTTGATAAGCCTAAGGTTTCGTAACTTTGTATTTCAGAAATCGAATATCGCCTTAATTCAAAGGTTGATTAATATTAAGTAAATATCATAATGGCTACAGCGGAGAACAAGCAAGAGGGAAATAACAGTACATACGAGACACTTAAAGCATTATATTATTCGGGCAAAGTGAAGCCCTCACTCAATAAAATCATTCCAGCACTAGAAGAAGACCCTAAAAACTTAGAGCTTAATCTATTAGCATGTCAAGTATTGGAAAGAACCAAAGACTTTGATCGATTATCTAATTATGCGGATGCCTTAATTAAGTTATCTCCTGAAAAATCAGACGGATATTATTATAAAGGGGTAGCGCTTCAATTTGTAAAAGGAAAAGAGCAAGAAGCAGTGAGAAATTTTAATAAGGCACTTGAAATAGATCCTGAAAACCTACTTTGTTTGAAAAGCAAGGCCACGACTCATATGCTTCTTTTTAAGGACTTTGATTTGCCGATTAAATTTGCAGATAAGCATAGGGTAAAAGCTGAAACTTCTTTATTGAAAATAGTAGGCCTAGTTGAGCAAATGGACAAGCCAAGCTACCAAGATTTATATATTCTTGCGGAAGTAAATATGATGATGGAGCAAGCCCTTAATGCTAAAATGTTTTATTTGAAGGCCGTAAACGCTTATGAAGAAACTGATCCTTCTGAACAGGATAAAAACATTTACAAGGACATTATCAAAGCTCAGAAGAAATGCATCAAACAATTGGAGAAGTTTACTGAGTAGGGGTCAACAAGATTTATTGAAAGTAAAAATAGCAGTTTCTAGAAGCTGCTATTTTTGTTTTGTTTATGGGAATTGTAGCGATTAATCAGCTAATTCTTTCTTAACCGCCTTAAAAAACTTTTTCTGGAATATTAGAATTACGGCCACACCACAGAAAATCGCTGCATCGGCCACATTGAAAATTGGCCACAAAGAAATATAATCTCCGCCCCAAAGTGGTACCCAGTCTGCGACTCTGCCTTCCCAGATGTCGATATAAAACATATCCACTACCTGTCCGTGAAACCACGGAGAAATGGCATTATAAGGGGCGTTATCCAACCAAACGCCATAAAACATACTGTCGATTAAATTTCCTATGGCTCCTGCTAAAACCGCAGCCATACTCCATAATACACCAGGGTGCGTTTTATCTTTTGCCAATTTATAAAGATAGTAAGCTATGAAAAACATGGCCACCAATCGGAATAATGTTAACCCTAATTTACCGTATTCAGAGCCAAATTGCATACCAAAGGCCATGCCTGGATTAAGCGTATAATACAATTTAAACCATTCGCCAAAGACTTCAATTTGTCCGGCTATGCCCATTTCCATATTAAAATGTACCCAAAGTTTAACTACTTGGTCTAGGGCTATTAAAAAGAATGTCAGTAAAAAATATTTTGTGTATTTCACTATTATTGGTTTTTCACCACTAAGGACAATTCAATTTTCAAATCGTCTATCTCTAATTCCGTGGTTTCGGTTAAATTTTCAGCCAAATCTAATGAAACTGCCTGAGTTTCGGAACAAATGTAATCTTTGTTTTGCAAAATGGCAGTGTCCACTAATTCATTTCCTTGTTTTACAGCAACAGCAATCTTATCCTGTACTTCCAAGCCTTTATCTTTTCTTAAGTTTTGAATACGGTTCACCAAGTCTCTGGCAAATCCTTCTCTTCTCAAATCATCATCCATGCTGATATCCAAAGCAACAGTTATGCCAGCTTCGGAAGCTACCGACCAGCCCGGGATATCTTGAGAAGTAATATCTACATCTTCCAAAGTCAATGTATGTTTTTCTCCATCCACCTCAATTTCAAAAGCATTTTCCTGCTCTATTTGAGCAATTTCTTCCTGTCCCCACTGATTGATGATTTGGGTAACCGCCTTCATTTTTGGGCCAAAATGCTGTCCTAGTTTTCGGAAGTTAGGCTTTACATTCTTCACTAAAACACCTGAAGCGTCATCTATATACTCAATTGATTTTACATTCACCTCGGAGATAATCAAATCTTCTACTGCTTCAATTTGCTTACGTGTTTTATCGTTTAAAACAGGCACTAAAATTTTATGAAGTGGTTGCCTTACTTTTATTTTTTGTGCTTTACGAATAGAATGAGTTAATGAACTGATATGCTGTGCTAAATACATTCGCTCCTCCAAATCCTTATTGATGACATTTTCATTTGCTTGAGGGAAATCCACCAAATGAACAGATTCCTGCGACATTCTACCGCTCACTTTATTCAAGCTTTGGAATAAATTATCCATATAAAATGGGGCAATAGGGGCGCTTAAAATAGCAACACTTTCCAAGCACTCGTAAAGTGATTGATAAGCAGCTTTTTTGTCTTCATTATATTCGCCTTTCCAGAAACGCTTACGGTTTAAACGCACATACCAGTTACTCACATCATCCTGAACAAAATCCTGGATTAAGCGAGCAGCACGAGTAGGCTCATAATCATCATAAGCATCATCTACAGCTTTCTTCAATGAATTTAATTTGGATAAAATCCAACGGTCACTTTCTGTTCGTTTTTCTAGTGGGATGCTTTCACCCTCAAAAGTAAACCCATCCAAATTTGCATAAAGCGCAAAGAAATTATAAGTGTTTTGAAGCGTTCCGAAGAACTTTCTTTGCACTTCTTCCACACCCTGTAAATTGAATTTTAAATTGTCCCAAGGATTTGCATTGGCGATCATATACCAACGTGTGGCATCAGGTCCGTATTTCTTTATGGTTTCAAAAGGATTGATGGCATTGCCTAATCGCTTTGACATTTTGTTTCCATCTTTATCCAATACTAATCCATTGGCGATTACATTCTTGTAAGCCACCGAATCGAACAACATACCAGAAATAGCATGCAATGTAAAGAACCAACCACGGGTTTGATCCACTCCCTCAGCTATAAAATCAGCAGGGTAGTTTTTATCGAAAGTCTCATTATTTTCAAATGGATAATGCCATTGTGCATAAGGCATTGCCCCTGAATCAAACCAAACATCAATCAAATCAGGCTCACGGAACATTTTCTGACCAGATGGGCTTGTTAAAATAACATCATCTACATAAGGACGGTGCAAATCAAAATCTTCAGCCAGCTCTTCTTGCATAAAACCTGATTGGACAGATTTTTTCACTTCGGCTCTCAATTCATCCATAGAGCCTATGCATATTTGCTCTTTTCTATCTTCTGTTACCCAAATTGGCAATGGAGTTCCCCAGTATCTTGATCGGCTTAAATTCCAATCCACCAAGTTCTCCAACCAGTTACCAAAACGGCCTTCACCCGTTGAGGCTGGTTTCCAGTTGATGGTTTTATTCAATTCCACCAATCGGTCTTTCATGGCAGTGGTTTTAATAAACCAAGAATCCAATGGGTAGTATAAAATAGGCTTATCTGTTCTCCAACAATGAGGGTAGGAGTGCTCGTATTTTTCTACTTTAAAAGCTTTATTATCTTCTTTTAATTTGATGGCAATCAGAACATCTGTAGGCTTGAAGTCAGGATCGTTACGAATAGCATCATCATAGTATTCTTCCTTCACGTATTTTCCGGCAAAATCTGTTACTTCCTTTACAAATTTACCCTGCTTATCCACCAAAGGCATTTCTTTGCCCTGATCATCTTTTACCAAAACAGCCGGAACATTATTTTGCTGGGCTACTTTAAAGTCATCGGCACCAAAAACAGAGGCCGTATGTACAATTCCAGTACCGTCTTCTGTTGTAACGAAATCCCCAGGAATTACTCGGAATGCATTTTGTTCCAATTCCTCAGAAGTGACATAAGGCATCAATTGTTCATAGCGAGTTTCCACTATGTCCTTTCCTTTGAATGTTTGGGCCACCTCAAAAGGAACTAATTTGTCGCCTTCTTTATAATCCTCCAGCTTGAGGTCTTTGGCTTTAGCTTTAAAATGACTGTTGACCAAATCTTTTGCCATTACTACGGAAACTGGCTCAAAAGTATATTGATTGAAAGTTTTTACTTTCACATAGTCGATTTTTTCCCCAACAGCTAATGCACAGTTGGAAGGCAATGTCCAAGGAGTGGTAGTCCAGGCGATAAAGCGAACATCTTCCTCTTCATTTTCAAAAAGGAAAGCGGATTTTTCGTCTTTTTTGACTTTAAATTGAGCCGTAACGGATGTGTCTTTAACATCTCTATAGCATCCTGGTTGATTCAATTCGTGTGAACTTAAGCCAGTTCCTGCTGCAGGGGAATAAGGCTGTACCGTATAGCCTTTATACAATAAATCTTTATCGTAAAATTTCTTCAGCAAATGCCATAGCGTTTCCATATATTTGCGATCGAAAGTGATATATGGATCATCCAAATCTACCCAATAGCCCATTTTTCGGGTTAAATCATCCCACTCTCCTTTAAATTTCATGACGGCTTTTCGGCATCTGTCATTATATTCAGCTACGGAGATCTTTTTGCCGATATCTTCTTTTGTGATGCCCAGTTCCTTTTCAACCTGCAATTCAACAGGCAATCCATGAGTATCCCATCCGCCTTTTCTTTTTACCTGAAATCCTTTTAAGGTTTTATATCGACAAAAAATATCCTTGACGGCACGGGCCATCACATGGTGAATGCCAGGAGTACCATTTGCGGATGGTGGTCCTTCATAAAAAGTAAAAGTGGGTTTCCCTTCACGGGATGTCATCGATTTTTGAAAAATGTCGTTTTTATTCCAAAATTCTAAGACTTCATCTGCCAGTTCGGCATAATTTAAATTTTTGTATTCTTTGTATTGACCCATTTTTATGAATTTTTCTGTTCCTCAGGCTTATAAGGAACTTTAGGTTCTGCTTTTTTAATTCTTTTTAAATTGATTTCTTCATCATCGGCCTCTAAATAGAATTCATCATCATACTGCTCAATTAGAGGATGACTTCCTTTTCTTCTTTTACCATCATCGAAAGTAAGCAAAAGAGAAGGTAAAACCAGTAAATTGGTGAGCATGGCCACCAGCAAGGTGGTGGAAGTCAATGCTCCTAAAGCCACGGTACCCCCGAAACTTGAAGTCACAAAAATAATAAAGCCGGCAAAAAGTACAACAGATGTATAAATCATACTTTTACCCGTTTCCTTTAAGGTTTTTGTTACCGCCAAGGGCACAAAGAAATTATTGGTAAACAATTCCTGCCTATATTTTGCTAAGAAGTGGATGGTATCATCTACGGATATTCCAAAAGCAATACTAAATACTAATACAGTACTTGGTTTTAAAGGAACGCCCAAATAGCCCATTAAACCACCTGTAATCAATAAAGGAATTACATTAGGGATTAGGGATATGATGATCATTCTTAAATTTTGAAATAAGATGCCCATTACAATAGCGATAATACCAAATGCTATGAAAAGGCTGGTTCTTAAATTTTCTACCAAATATTGATTTCCCTTTATGAAAATTGGGGTCGTTCCTGTGATGTGAATATCAAAATCTTCTCCTTCAAAGATTTCATTCATCCTAGGTTTTATGGATTCTTCCACAAGCGTATTCATTTTATCGGAACCTATATCTGCAATCTTGAGTGAAATCCTCATTTCCGACAATTCTTCATTGGTGAAATTACTCATGACGGAAATATTGTCTTCATCTTGCTGAAGATATCGCATGATAAAATTATAATCTCGAGAAGTAGGTAAATCATAGAAAGTAGGGTTGCCATTATAGTAAGCCTGCCTTGTTGCTTTTACCATATCCACAATAGAAATAGGTTGGCTAATAGCTGGGATACTGTCTAGAAATTCCTCGAATTGATTGACTTTTCTTAAGGTATTTCTTTGTACTACTCCACGTTTTTTCTTGGTGTCAATGATAATTTCCATGGGCATAATGCCGCTGAAATTCTCTTCAAAAAAGCGTAAATCCTTAATGGTTTTACCATCCTTAGGAAGATCATCTACCATGTAACTGATGGAGTTTAGCTGAAAACCTCCAATAAAAGCAAAAACCACCACTACCACGGTCACAAAATAAATAATGGTTCTATGATAGTGTACAGATTTATTGAGCCAATTCAATGCAAAATCTGTCATTTTGAAGTTCATGTGCTTCAATTGCTTTTTACCCGGCTCTGGCAAATAGGAAAAAACCGCAGGTATCAAAATGATGCTTACTATGAATGTGGCGAATATATTTATGCCTGCGACTATCCCGAATTCTTCCAGTAGTTTTATTTCCGTAAATGTCAATACCAAAAATCCAACGGCAGTAGTGAAATTGGTGATTAAAGTCACTATCCCGATTTTTCGGGTAATCGTACTAATGGCCTTGATTTTATTGCCATGCTCCTCAAATTCCTGATGATATTTGTTGAGCAGATAAATGCTGTTGGGTATCCCAATGACGACTATTATAGTCGGGATTAAACTGGTCAGGATTGTAATTTTGTACCCCAATAAATCTAATGTTCCGACAGACCAAATCACCACGGAAAAAATCACCAATAAAGGAAAAAGCACTGCATCCCAAGAGCGGAAAAAAGCTAACAGAATCAAGGCTGTCACAATTACTGACAATACCAATAATTGAATTATTTCTTGGCGGACTTTGCTCATCATGGTGGAGCGCACAAATGGCAAACCTGCATAATGCAATTCAATGCCTGTCTTTTCCTCAAATGCGTCCCCCAATTGAATGATGTCTCCCATCAAAGTTTGCCGTTCAGGAGAGTTGAATATTTTCTCGTCCAGCGTGAGGATTATAGCTGTAGCGCCATTTTCGGTATTGAGTAGTTGCGATGAAAAGAATTTTTGGTCTTTAATCTCCTGCAAAAGACTATCTAAAGTGGCCTGATCTTTCGGCAACTTATTCACCATCGGTTGCATTTCAAATTTCCGCTCCTCCGTATTTTTTTGGAGTTTTTGAAAATTCGCAATGGATAGGATGTTGTTTACACCTTTAATATCTTTTAAAGCTTTTGAGAGATACTGAAGCCGGGCAAAGTTTTCTGGGGTATAAAGTGCACTGTCTTTTATTCCCAATGCAAGGATATTGTCATCCACCCCAAATTTTCTTTCAAATTCTTTTAATGCTTTATAGTCTTCATCGGCTTCAGGAACCAATTTTGCCAGGTCATAATCCAGCTCAACATTTCGGGCACGGTATCCCATGAAGATGGTAACCAATGCCAAAATGATAATCAAAGGCAGTCGATATTTTATTACGTTATGCGCTAGTTGTGTCCACATATTTTTAAACAAGCCACAAAGGTAATGATTTTTCCAGTCGAGGCACTTTAAAAACCATGCTTTTCAGCTTAAATGTAGTATTTTTATGAATTTTTAATTTAGATTATAAAACTCCTTGACGAAGAGAGTGTTTAAGGGTTATATAAAATTGTGATTTTGGATAAAAATAAGTTTCAGGTAATAGTGGTGGGGGGAGGCTTGGCAGGTTTGATCTCCTCTATTTGTTTGCAAAGGTCGGGAGTCAATACTTTGTTGGTTGAGAAAAAGGAATACCCTTTTCATCGAGTATGTGGAGAATATATTTCCAATGAGGTAAAGCCTTTTCTGGAAAAAATGAATCTATTTCCACAACATTTGAAGCCGTCTGAACTCAATAGATTTATTTTATCGGACATCAAAGGGAATATCGCAGAAGTTGATTTGCCTTTGGGCGGATTTGGGATTAGCCGTTTTCAATTAGATGACTTTTTGTATCAAAAAGCTTTGGAAGCAGGGGTGGAGGTCAAAACCAAATCTGAGGTAAGTGATATTTCATTTTTTGAAGATGAATTTAATGTTAGCCTGAAAAATGGTGAACAGCTTAATTCTGAATTTGTCATCAATGCCTATGGGAAAAGGTCGAAACTTGATAAAGCATTTGACCGGGATTTTATCAAAAAGAAATCCCCATTCTTGGGAGTGAAATATCATGTAAAAGTTGATTTCCCAAAAGATGTTATTGGGCTTTACAACTTCCAAGGGGGCTATTGCGGAGTGAGCCATGTGGAGGATGATACAGTCAACATATGCTATTTGAGTAGAAGGGAAAACTTAAAACAGTATGGTTATATAGCTGAAATGGAAAAGGCGATATTATTTCAAAATCCTATTCTAAAAGATATTTTTGAAAATTCGGACATGCTTTTTGAAAGACCCGAGGTCATCAATGAAATTTCATTTGAGCAAAAAGCCTCAGTAGAAAACCATATGTTAATGGCGGGTGACACGGCCGGATTGATTACCCCGCTTTGTGGCAATGGAATGGCCATGGCAATTCATAGTGGTTTTTTAGCAAGTGAGGCCATTATTGATTTTTATAAAGGAAAATTAAAAAACAGATCAGAAGTGGAAGTCCAATATTCGGAAATCTGGCTTAAACATTTTTCAAAGAGATTATGGGTCGGTCGAAAAACCCAAAACCTTTTCGGCCATCAATTTCGGTCTGGCTTGTCAGTAGGTCTTGTTAAAATTTTTCCTTCTTTGGCTAAAAATCTAATAAAACAGACGCATGGGGAGGTTTTTTGAAGAAGGTTTTATTAAATCAATCTATGATTGTGAATCCACTTGGCGCTTTTAATTCTCCATAATCATACATATTTATGTAAATTGAAACCGTATCTTTCGAACCTATCCAACTAACTCTGTAATTATCAAGCAGACCCATACCCATAAATCCGTTTTTACTTTTAAATGAACAACAACTTCCCGCTCTAAAATAAGTAATTTTTTCACCATTTGGCTCCGCCAGAGCATTTAAAAACCTTCTTTCATTCACAGGGCCTTCTTTTTTATCTACTCCACCGACTTCAATTGGGTTTCTTTTTGTATATCCATAGGATGGGTCTTCGGAGATTTCTTTCAATAAGAAAGTTTGGTTATCCTTGAGCTCTGTTTTCACCATCTTTTTTTGTGTGGCACAAGAAAATAGAATTATGCTAAGACCTAAAAAAATAAAGTTTTTCATAATCATGTTTATCTAATCAATCTAATTTAATGATTCTTGAAAAAAGGGAGTAGCCCACTGTCAAATTGAAGGAAGTTCCTCTCAAATTTTCAAAAGTTGGATGTACAAAATAGAGCCTTACTCTTAAACTATGCTCTGCCCTTTCTCTATAACCATTGAAAAACGGGGCAGGCGTTAGTCTAATTGCTTTAAGAAATTTAAAATCGTAATTTATCCCATAAACCAAACTGGTACTAGCGATTCTATGATTTGAATAATTATCCCCTTCATTTTCGGAAACGGCCACTTCAAATACTCCAATGCCGGCAAATGATGTTACTTTATGTTTTGAATTATCAATAAAGGAATATCCTAAACTAGCATCCAAAATGGCTGTATTGGTTTTCAAATTAGATTCCCAAATAAGATCATATTCACTAAATTCATCTTTAATCTTATTGCTTGCTAAAGAAGCATTTAATAAAAGGCTGAATTTTTTATAGGCAAAATCAAATCCGTAACCAATGTTAAAGTTTGGTGTGATATGGTTTCGAATAATTCCTGAAAATAATCCCGTTCCAAATCCTATATTTAAACCAATACCGAAATTTTTATCCGTAATCTCAGGTATAGCTTCTAATTCTAAGTCTTTTAATTCCTCATCAATTTTCAAACTCCATTCATCTAATTTTGAATACTCACTTCCTAATTTTGTTTGCCTTTGAAATAATCTTATTTCAGCATTCAACTTTTCATTAAATTGGCTAAAGATTTTATCTGCTAGATAAATATTGCCTATTCTATTTAGATCATATTGTAATTCTCTTCTATAGATTTCTATAATGTCAAATAGGACTTGATTATATTTCAATAATTGGTCATTCTTTTTGTTTTCTTTAACCCAAGAATTCTTTGGTATTATAAAGTTTTTGGTTTGGAATTTCAGTAAAATAGTGTCTCCAGTTTTTTCCCTAGTGGTGGAATAACTGATATGATAACTTAATTCCGAATCATTCTGATTGAAATCTACAGATTCTGATTGAAAGTCTTCCCAAGTCAATTTGCCATGTTCCCGCAATCGTTCGTTGTTTTTGCAGAAGGAATAAAAATTTAAAAAAAATAAAAAGGGTATTAATGCTAATTTCACTTTATTAACTATGCTTAATATTAAAAATCTTATTATTCTTTGAAACTACTAAAAACTTGTTAGATAAAAATTAATTCAAATAATTTATCCAGAAAATTAAACTCATATAAATCCATAATCCGCTAAAGAAGATATGAACTACAGTTTCAAAAGTTTTTCCTTTCCATAATTTGGCAGAATAGCCGAAAAACTGAGTTAAGAGCCTTAAGCTCCAAAATATGGCAAGCCCTAGCGAAATAGTTTTACCTAGTTTAGTTTCTACTAGATCTGAAGATGAAGTCAGACAAAGCAAGCCCATTAAGAAAACAATAAGTGCAATGAAAAAGGTATGAACCGTCATCATTTGTCTGTTTATTAAAGTCAATGGTTTTAAATCTTCTTTCCATTTGAAGTATTTTGGAAAGATTAGGTGGACAAAAGCCAAACCTATTAATAAAATCCCGATTATCTGAAAATGAATTTCCATCGCATAGCTTTAAGGATGACAAGTAAAGATAGACATGAATGGGGTGAATTTCTTTTCTTCCAAGGAAGAAAAGCCTGCTTCTTGAAATGCTTTTTTCCAGGCTATCCTTGAAAAGAAATGGGTGAATCCAATGGTAAAGGCAAAAAAGTTAGGGAAATCTCTTAAATGCTCCACAGTAATTACTTTTCCGTTTGGCTTGCATATTCTGTGGCATTCCTTCAAAAAGATTACTTTTACTTGATGGGTGCGAATTTCATGAGCCGCAGACAGTAAAAAAATCAGATCTGCAGATTGATCATCTAAAGGAATTTCGTTTGACTTTATTTGAAGTGTATCAGGATATACCATGCTGACTTTTCTGGCTCTTACTATTGCTGGTTCGGTATGTTGTTTTGCATTATAGAAATCAAAAACTTTTAAAGAGGCTCCTGGGAAATTGTTTTTGAGTATAAAGCTCGTTTCATCAAAACCTGCATTGATGTTGACTATTTGCTTTGGTTTTTGGTCAGGTAAATGAAGTTTCTTTAACCAATTAAAATCGTAATAACCTGAAAAATCATAAACATATGCAGAAACAACCAATGGCATAATAAGTCCATAAAGAAAAGCAGCCACCACTATCCAAATCCAAAAATCCGGGACTTTAAAAAGCAGCAGAGCCGTAATAGTAAAAACTAAAACCATTAATCCTATTACATAAAAATGTCTGTTAAAGCTTAAAATATTGAGAACACCCTGAAATTTTCGTCTTTTTATTTCCATTTCTCTACTTTTCCTTTTTTCCAGTAATAGGGAATATTGCTCACTACAAAAGCATTGGCAAGATGTATATTTTTAAAGCTTTTTTCCTTAATAAAACCTACTTCTGCTTTTTGAATTTCAAGCGGTTCGGGTTTCCAATTTTGTCTGACACCTTCAATAATTAATACTTCTTTTTTCTCAGCATTATAAGTAAAAGTAAAGGGCAATGGTCCCGCAAATCGTCTAGCCTCTTTCCAATCTTTAAAAGGTGAGTTTGCAGGTAATTTAATATCATCATTGGCGGAATTAACCGCAACATCTAAAGCGGATTTTTCAGATTGAATAGTTAGAAGATTCTTTTCCTTTTTATAGCTGATATCGGTAGTGGTATAATTGTAATGTGTAAAAATATTACCAAAGAAAGCCATCTTCCTTTTATTGGTTTCAGACTTCAAAATATATAATCCCCTTAATCGCTTTCCTCTTTTATCGGTATAGCGCACGAATACTCGAAAGCCAATTAGAAAAAAATCATTGCCCAAAAATTTAGGAAGCCCTTTAGTTCTTAAGCTCTTGGTGTTTACCATTGCCACCGCAACAAAAGCCCATTTGTCATCAAAAGTATCCAGCTCTAAGCATTCAGGAATCAAGCCTTGCAATTCTTCTTTGGCAATAGCATAAGACAACACAATAGAGTTTTCGAAATAGGTTTCAACTGCAAAAGGATGGTTTTTTAGAAAGTTCATGATGTCGTCTGGGGATTTAGTTTCTTATTCAGCACGAATTCGTTATAATAAACAAGCCCAATAAATAGAAAAGCGAAAATTATATTAAACCTACCCCAAAGTAGAAGCTCGGGAACTAGTATAAATTCCAAGATATTCATGCTTGCTACGATGGTCATTTGAGCAATGGCGTTCAATTTCGATTTGAATTTTGTTAAAACCCAAATTGCCATTATTATTTCAGAAAACCCTATTAAAACGGTAAACAATCTTGAATTTTCATCTCCCAAAATTCTTGCAACTATTTGTTCATGCCTTGGAACAAGGTTAAGTACTTTGCAAACAAGTCCATTTATTAGCCAGACTGTAGCTATTAGGAAGCTTAGGGTTTTATGGAGGTTTTGAAGTTTAATTGCAGGTATATTTGGTATAAGTTGAAAATTACAAATCTTTACTTTTAAAACTTACCTGTATAAAAATACTTTCGGTTCTGTAAAGATGTTACCACTAGTATATGAATTTATGCTTTTAGTTTTATTTTGTCTTCATTATGTCTTTGTAGAATTTTATTCAATAGTTTGACTGAATAATATCTGTTATTATCAAGAAAGCTTAAAAATAATGGTCTTAATTCTTTTATTAAGCCTTTATCTTTTGCAACTGACAAAACCCCTAAAGTCCCAATACAATTTATATCAAAGTTTTCAGCAATATTTCTAGCCTTTTTATCATCTATTAGCAAGAAATCAGCATTAAGTTCTTTATATAGAATTACAGATTCGGATTCCCCATAATCCATAACAAATGTCAGTTCATTAAAACCTTTAATATGGCTGACTTTATCTTTAAAAAAGAGTGATACTTTATTATAAAACTCAGTGCTTTTGTCAAGAGTTATTTCATCCCAGACCGCTTTTGATATTTTTATTTCATTAAAGAGTTAATTCAAAAGTTCCAATTTATCAACAATTGCTAATGAAAAAATAGGTCCAGCATCGGCAATGACAAGTCCGTTATTCATTATTTTAATTTTTCAATATCGCCTAAAACATCTTCTTCAGTCAAATTTGAAATTGATATTTTATTTTTAGAAAGCTCCATTTCAAAATTTAGGCGTGTCATTCCGGAAAGCTGAGCTGCTTTTCCAATAGTCAACTTTTGTGATTTATATAATTCTACAGCCAAGGTTAATTTAATTCTATTTTTCAAATCAGTTTCTGACTCATTTAAAGCCAAAAAAATATCATTGGGGAAATCTATGGAAATTGTTTGAGTACTCATTTTATCTGCCTTTTTTCAAATTTAACGTTTTCCTGTAAAGTTTAATTCAATTATGGGGATTTTTGCTTCAAAATTAAAACGGTAAACAATCTGGAATTTTCGTCACCCAAAATACTTGCAACTATTTCTTCATGTCTTAGAACAAGGTTTAGCACTTTGCAAACAAGTCAATTTAATGGTACTTTAGTTGTATATTTACCTGCAATTAACCCAATTTAAATTACTAAAGCATGCTTTCTATCCGCTATTTCCTCTACACCCTTTTCTCTATACTGTTATTAAGTATAGCTACTGGATGTTTCGATTCAACCCAAGATTCTAATGATTTAAATACCTCTCCATATACCTCCATATTTGGTGAAAATGTTCTCCTTTTTGACGATTCTATGGATTTGGATAGTATTAAGATAACACTTGAGGCATTACACGAACAGCAGAAATATAACGAGTTTGGCTCTGAGCGATATGCCCTATTATTCAAACCAGGAACCTATGATTTAGAGGTGACAGTCGATTATTATGTTCAGGCGCTAGGTTTAGGAAGATATCCTGAGGATGTTACCATAAATGGAGCGGTACAATCCACCTCATCTATAAATGACAATAAGGTGACCACTATGTTTTGGCGTGGAGCAGAGAATTTCAAAGTAGTCCCGAAAGATGGCGAAATGATTTATTGGGCGGTTTCACAAGCCGCTCCTTACCGAAGAATGCATGTTGCGGGTGATATTAATTTTGACAAAGGAAGTTGGGCAAGTGGTGGTGTCCTTGCTAATTCAGTTGTAGAAGGCAGGGCTGGTTTAACAACCGGACAGCAGTGGATGACAAGAAATTCAAGCATTGGTTCTTGGGAAGGTGGAAACTGGAACAGGGTGTTTGTTGGGGTGGAAGGCGCTCCGAATGATACATGGCCTACTCAGCCCACAACCGTAATTGACAAAACACCAGTAATTCGTGAAAAACCGTTTTTGACTTATACTGAATCGGGCGATTATGCTGTATTTGTTCCTGAAATCCTTCGAGAAACTTCTGGTCCTTCTTGGCTAAATCGTGATGA
Organism: Marivirga sp.; assembly: GCF_051117495.1. Taxonomy (NCBI): domain Bacteria; kingdom Pseudomonadati; phylum Bacteroidota; class Cytophagia; order Cytophagales; family Marivirgaceae; genus Marivirga; species Marivirga sp. The sequence continues at coordinate 88,606 of NZ_JBNPEF010000005.1, forward strand.
GAAAGGTGAGTTAATACCCATAGCTGAATTTCATATCGCTTTTCCCGATAAAGACAATTCCACTTCTATTAATCAAGCCTTAGCTGATGGCAAGCATATTCTGTTTACACCAGGAATCTACGAACTAGATGAAACCTTAACCATCACAAAGCCTAATACTGTAATCCTTGGGCTTGGATTACCCACACTCATTCCTCAAAATGGAGAAATTGCGGTGGCTACTCATGATATTCCCGGAGTAAAATTAGCTGGTTTTATGGTGGATGCAGGACCCGAGCTATCTCCAAGCCTGATTCAAATTGGAACAGAGGATTCTAATGAGGATTATTCTGATAATCCCATTTCTCTTCACGATATCTATTGCCGAGTTGGCGGTGCGGTAGTGGGTCAAGCCGAAACTACTTTAACTATTAATAGCAATTATGTAATTGGCGATCATTTTTGGTTATGGAGAGCCGATCACGGTACGGGAACTGAATGGATGGACGGACAAAATAAGCACGGGCTTGTTGTAAATGGGGATCACGTAACAATCTACGGATTGTTTAATGAGCACTTCCAAGGCTATCAAACGCTCTGGAAAGGAGAATACGGACGCACTTATTTTTACCAATCTGAAATTCCCTATTCGCCACCCAGCTTAGAGGTTTGGAATGATAATGGAAAGGCCGGCTATGCTTCTTATAAAGTTGCGGATAGTGTTGAAAATCACAATGCCTATGGCTTGGGTATTTATAGTTTTTTTAGGGGCGAGCCAACGGTCTCCAATAATGTCAGGTTAGAAAATGCCATGGAAGTCCCTGATAATTCAGGCATAGTAATTACACATATCTCAATATTCGCAGGACTCAATGGAGGCATCAATCATTCGATTAATGGATTGGGCGAATCCACCGAAGTGGGTGAACTAAAACTTTATGATGGGTTTGAAGGGAAGGAATAGTATGGGGTTTTCTTTATTAATGTGTTGTAGTGATAAATGTATTTTCGAGGATTGACTTTAGTTGTCTTTTGTAAGTTTTTGGATTAGCAGTATTAGTGTTTGTAAAGGTAAAATCCTTGATATTACCACTTTACCCTATTACTCATAAATTTTATGTACCATGCTTTTTTTTGGCCGTGCATTGACAGTCATACTCCTTATATTCCATGTCAAGATTTGGCTGCTATGGCTAGTTAGAGCGACTTGCCTATGAGTATGATTCTGATGCATGTAAAATATCTTTTGGAAATGCGAGAAATTATTTAGTACTTTTGACAAAGTTTGACAAGTCTTATTTTGTATAACCTAATATGAATGCAGAAATTTCAATTGGAAAGTTTTTTAGAGAATTAAGAAATGAGCGTAAAGAAACTCTACATCAAGTTGCTGTCGGAACCGATATTGACTCTCCTTTATTAAGTAAAATAGAACGAGGGGAGCGATTGCCCACATCAGAGCAATTAAAAAAACTTTCCGTATACTACGGTGTGCCAGAGGAAGAGTTAAGAGTCAAACATACTGCTGAAAAAATTTTAAAAGAGTATGGTGCAAACGAAACTACTTATGATGCGATACAACTTGTTAATGAACAATTAACTAATTACGCTAAAAATAATAAATAGAAATAATTGTGAAGCAGAAAATCAAAAGTTTAATTGCATATTTCATTGGAAGTTTAAGTCCTATGGAGAAGAAAATTCCTGTGCAGAACTTGAGCATCTTTTTTTCTGTCCTGATTGCAACTTTTACATTGAGAAAGAAGCAAAGTCAAACTGACAAAGTTAAAATCTCTTTTACAAATTTTCATTCTGAGTTCGAAACAGAGATTCAACTTGTCAAACAAAGATTTCCTGAATTGATTAAAATATTTCTTTCAACAGAATCTCAACTTAATAAAGCGTTGCTTTTTTCTGTGTTTGAAAAACTGAAAATTGTTTTTGAAAAAACTGATGATGATGTTGATGATATAATTTCTTGGTCGTATCAATTTTTGAAAAAGGATTTGGAAAAACTTGCTTTAAAGAGAATTGGGAAAAATAACTCCAAAATTGAAGATTCGGATTTACTTTTTACCACCCAGTTTTTTACTGATAAATACATGGTGAAATATTTAGTGAATGAATCATTGTCAGGCTTTGATAAAAGCAATATTCAAAAAGTAGTTGTGATTGATTCCGCTTCTGGTGGCGGTAATTTCTTGAATTATTCTTTTGAACGCCTTTATGAACTTTACAAAATATCCAAACCGAATTGGTCAAACCAAAAGATTATTGATACGATTTTGAATAGTTCAATTGTCGGTTATGATTTGGATTCAAACCTATCTAAAATTGCTTCATTGTCTTTGTTTGTAAAAGCTTGCGGTTATGCAGTTCCAAAAAAATCAACTCAGATTAAAATTTTCGGAGGAGTTGCAAATGACAAATTAGGTTTCTTGAATCCTCAGGTTACTTCAAACGTAATTGGCAGAACAACTTTCAAAACTCAATTGAAGAAACTCAATAAAGAGAAAAAGATTAAAGTTTTCGTTACTAACCCTCCATTCATGGGCAAACGGGATATGGATACTTCACTTAAAAATTATTTGCTTGCAAACTATCCTGAAAGCAAAGGAGATTTGTGTGTGTCTTTTATCCAAAGAACCATTCAGTTGATGAATGACAAAGATGTTTTCGGAGTTGTGTCACAAAACAACTGGATGTATTTGTCCTCACTCAAAGATTTCAGAAAAATATTTTTAGCAAATCAAACTTTGAAAGAGTGTATTGATTTAGGAAGCAATGCTTTTGAAGATATTAATGGTGAGAAAACAAATGTTGCGTTGTGTGTTATCGGATACTCTGAAATAAAATCTACAAGGTTTTACAATTTGAAGTTCAAAAATATTGCAGAGAAAAAAAGTTTAGTAACACAAAAAAATATTTCTGCTGAACTGACTTTTGAGCTAAACCAAAATCAGTTTTTAAAAAACAGTCATCTTGAATTCAACTATCAATTAGAACATCGGTTTGAAAACATTCAAGGGCTTCAACTCTATTCAGAGTTTGCAAATCCAATGCAGGGAACTTCAACTGGAAACAACAAGGAGTTTGTCAAATTTGCTTGGGAAGTTAATGGAAGTCCTAACTGGAAATTGGTTAGTAAAGGCGGGGGTTTCAGCAAATGGGCTGGCTTGAATTATTACAAAGTTCATTGGGGAGAAAAAGCGGAAATTATAAAAGCAAATAAGGGAAGTGCATTAAGAAACATTGATAAGATTCATTCAACTCAACTTGTTTACAGTGATACTGGAACTTTGGGATTGAATGTTAGAATGCTGAAAGAGAATCAAGTTTTCATTGCATCAGGCCCAGGTATTCAGGTTTTAAAAGGGGATAAGTATGCTCACCTTGCATTCTTGAATTCAAAGATTGCAACCTTCCTATTGAAACTAATTAATCCAAAATTCACAATCAGCGCGGGTTACATTTCCAAAATTCCTGTCGTACCAAATATTTTAGATTCAAAATTTATTGCCGAGAAAAGCAAAAAATGTTTGGACTTAAAAGAAAAATATCTACAAAAAAAATTACCAAACTTTGAGTTTCAACACTTTAATTATTTTAAAATAAAAAATATTGATTCGTTTCTTGAAAAGTTAATCATTGAAGATATTGAAAGCGATTATCAACGGCTTTTCTTGGAATCAAAAATTGAACTTGAAATCAGAAAGCATTACAACTTCAATTCAAAAGAATTGCAGGAAGTGAAAAGTGTTGTTGGTGAATCTCCTTTCTTTAACAAGAAAAAATCTTTGAGCGTAAATTCAGAGCAATTGGATTTGCTTCTCTCTGGAAGTATTGATTTGAATTGCTCGTCAACAAGCAGAGCAATTAATGGTTATTCGGTTGGTAGCGAAAGTATTTTTGAAGATTTATCCTACAAACTTGATGTGAACCCTAAACCGATTTTTGATTATATCAAAAAGAATGTTTCGCAATTTAAAAGCACAAAAGCAAAGTATTTTAATGACTTACTTCACAAGATTATTTTGAATGAGTTGGGGATAAAGCAAATTTCAGTTTACAAATTTGAAGTTTTTGATTTATTAAAATTGATTGAATCAATAAGGGAAAAATATATGTTCCTGAATAGACAAATTGATTTGACTGAACGAATTATTTCAATTCTTCAAAAACATCATAAAAGTAGCTTCTTTAACAGACCATTGGTTACTTATTCCAGTGAATCTTTAACTGTCGGACAATTTCATAATGGATAAGGCATTAGATATATACGGCTATATTTTGAAAGAACATCTTTCAAAGTGTTTTGCAAATCAGCAAAACATAGACCCTATTGAACTCAATAGGGAAAGATTTAAAGTAAAAGCGGTTTTTACCGCTTCAATAATTTTCTTGAAGAATAATTCCAATAGAGAACATTGCAAAATTGTTTCTTCAACAAATCACTGGCTTAAAAATTTATTTGCTGATGAAAATTTACTTTCATCAATAATTGATAATGCAGATGAAAGATTAACGAAATTGATTGATGAAAACCTTTGCAATTTGATAGGTGTTGAATCAATTGATGTGTCTACGCTTTATGAAACGCTGTTGGGAATTGAAACTGGAAATGAAAATAAAGGAACGGAAATTTCAACTGCAAAAAATTATAGAAACAAGTTAGGCAGTTATTACACACCTGCAAACTTTGCAAAGTCAGTTACTGAAAAAACTATTGATACTTTTTTTGAATCGAATTTCGGAAATGTTGACAAAGAATTTCTGAATGAAATCACTTCAATAAGTTTTGCTGACTTCTCTTGTGGTGGTGGCAATTTCATTATTGCAGTCATTGACTACTTTCAAAACTTGTTTGAGAGGTGGAAAATTGAGGAAGAAAGTAAATTGGAATTGCTGAAGGCAATTGCTTTAAATATTTCTGCCTTTGATGTGGATTACTTGGCTTTGGAAGTCGCAAAGCTGAATTTACTTTTGAAGATTAAGAATCCGTCACTCTACAAATCATTGAATGAAAAATTCATTCATGCAAACTTTTTATTGCAGTCCGATTTTACAAGAGATGAATCTAAAAAGGTTGAAGTTTTTTCAAGCGGATTTATTTACCATGAGCAACTCAGTTTAAGCAAAAACAAACTGAAAAATTATGATGTTATCCTAGGAAATCCACCTTGGGAGAAAATAAGGTTTGAAGAAAAAAAGTTTTATGCTCTCTATTCAAATACAGTTGCTAAAAATCATTTCAAGTCAAGCCGAACAAATGAAATTGCAGAAACAGAATTGAACAATATTCAATTAGCTGAATATTCAAAAAAGTTCAAACTAGAAATCGAAAAAGCTAAATCGGATTTAAAGAAAAACCCCTTTTTTACTTTGTCAAACAATGGCGAATTGAACACTTATGCTTTGTTTACAAATGCTGCTGTGAAGTTGAAAACGAAAAGAGGTGTTGTCGGTTTGGTTTTAAAAAGTGCCATCGTATCAAGTCAAGTGAATCAAAATCTTTTTAAGTATTTGACAAAGGAAAATTATGTTGTTGCTATTTATGATTTTATTAATCGTAAAAAGATTTTCAATATTGATAGCAGAGAACGGTTTTGCTTTTTACTGTTAGGCAATTCTAACAGTAAAAGATTTCATGTTTCAATGAACCTCAGAGAAGTTTCAGAAATTGAAAAAGCCAAACCAGAAATTGAATTGTCATACGAAAGATTGAAGGTACTAAATCCATTTACTGGAATGCTTCCAAACTTCTCAAACAAAAGAGAAGCGGATTTTCTTTTAAGAGTTTCTTATGACTTTCCATTTTTCAAAAATGTTTATGAGAATGTGAGATTTGGAAGAATTGTTCACTTAACAAGTCATGCAGAGTTTATCACAAAGAAAAAGGCAAAAGATAATGTCCCGATTTATGAGGGGAAATTCTTCAACCAATTTGATGGGAAGTTTTCAGGATTCAACGGAGTAGAGGATGAATTGAGATACGGTAATAAATCATCTTCGGTGAATATTGATGAATCAAAAAAAATGATTACAGATTATTTTCCTGAATCAAGATTTTTTATCAATGCTGAAAAGTGGCAACAGCTTTCCAAAAATCACAACGAGAAATTTATGTTAGTTTGGAGAAGTTTAACTTCTGCAACTAACACAAGAACTTGCATTGCTACCGTTTTACCTTTTATCCCTGCATCACAATCGGTTCAGTTTTTAACTACAAACCAAAATGACTTACTGTATTTGTCAGGGCTTTTTAATTCGGTGGTGTTTGATTTTATCTTGAAGAAAAAATTGAGTGGGATTGATTTAACTCAGTCAGTAATAAACCAAATGCCTGTTCCGAACATAGAGCAAGCCGAAAGCAAAATAGAATTTAAAGGTGTCGAGGCCACCATTAAACATCATATTTCGTTGCTTGTGTTTTCCCTTTTAAAAAATGATGTTCGTTTAAATACTCTCTTTGAGAATTTGGAATTGCAAATTGAAATCAGAACCGAAAGCAAATTTGAAACTGTTAGAAAAATTGATTTGCTTTTTATGGCTCTATACAAATTAACTGATTCAGAAGTTGAACTGGTGCTTACTGAATTCAGTAAGCAATATTCAAAAGAAGATTTGAATTGGTTTAAAATTGAATTAGAGGCGATACAACTAAATGAACCCATAGGCCCTGCCAGTAGTCACATTTCCCATCTTTCCCCAAATTGAAGAGTTTTCAATTAGCATATCTCTGTCGTCTGCATCAAGTATTTCAATTTTGTAGTTTGTGTCATCAATCCTAGTAAACAAAAGTATTTTGTTTACAAAACCTCCATCTTGTCCTAATTGCATTCTTGAAATGGTGGTTAGTTTTTCATCGTCATCTGTTACTCCTTTCAATTGTATTCTCCAATTGCTGTTTCCTGGGGTATAAAAAACAGGATTTTCTTTATAGACCTTACCTCCTAAATGAATATCAATATTCTTTGAAGCACTAACATCGTCAGGGTCTAAGCCGAAATAGACTACACTTCCTTGAAGAAGCCCTCCTTTACGCTTTCCCTTCTTAGACATATCGAGTTGATTTTTTGAACCACCTGTCATTTTCCCTGTTTCAATCCACATTGAGCCTTCGGGTAATTCAGTAGTTTCGTTTACAACATTTAGTTCTTTGTTTTCCTCAACAATTATTTCCTCTTTGGAAGCAACTTTTTTATATCCTCTTGGTGGTCTTTTTGGTTTTAGTTTTCTAAAACTTTTTAACAACGCATCATAAGCAGCAGAATCTTTTTCGCCAAACTCTCGATTAATTTTATTGAACTTGGCTCTATTAACTGTTTCAGGCAAAACGATTTTGCTGTTGACAAGAATTTCCAAAACTTCAGAAGTAAGTCTTTGGCAACTTGGGTGATCGTTATTTATTATCTTGTTGTAGTGCTCATAAATATTAGCCAAAAATTCAATTCCCATTTCATCATCTTCATTATTAAAATTGACGTAAACTGAAGATTCAATACTTTGGAAAAGTCCTCTTTCTGTCAAATTGGAAGAACCTACAACTGCTCTGGAAAAAGTATCTCCTTCAAAAGCGTATATTTTTGGATGATAAATAATATTGTTCGGAGAGAAAACAATGTATGTCTCAACTTCAAGTTCAATTAGTTTCTCCAAAGCTTCTTTAGAAGTTCCGTTTAAGTCAACTCCTAAATATAAACGAATTGCTCCACCTCTTGCTTTGAAAGCGGTTAGCTGATCAATAATATTGTTAATGCCACCAATGCTAACGAATGCAACAAACGCATTGAAAGAATTAAATTGTTCATCAATCAATGAATCAATAATTAAATTTCCTGCGGTGGAGTCAATTGTAGGGTCTAAACCTTGTCCGATAAATCTTAATTCCATTTAGTTTTGTTATATCATTCACATTAAATCTAATATAGTCAGTTAACCTTGGCAAAAAAATAGCTCTTTTGGTTTTTTAGTTCTGCTGGCGTGTCGGCAAAAACCAAATGTGCTATTGTGCGGTTGGCTTTTCAGCATAGCATACGACCTTTGGCCATCAACATTACTGATACATTTTATTATCAAATATAAAAACTTCAAAATTAAAACCTTAGTAAACCCGAACCTTTTCGATAAGCCTTAAAATTCCACATAAAAAAAGCGCCCCAGAAAATTCCTGAAACGTTTAAGTTAAATCAACTTGACCAAAAGATTTTATTTCAACCCTGCCCTTTCCAGCAAAGCCTCAATTTTTGGTTCTCTTCCTCTGAATCTTTTGTATAGTTCCATTGGGTGTTCGCTTCCTCCTTTGGAAAGGATGTTGTCTTTAAAAGATTGTGCGACTTCCTTATTGAAAATGCCTTTTTCTTTGAATAAGGAGAAGGCGTCTGCATCCAAAACTTCTGCCCATTTGTAGCTGTAATAACCTGAGGCATAACCACCAGAAAATATATGACCGAATTGAGTGCTCATTAATGTGCCTTCCACTTTCGGGAATAATTTAGTTGGTGCCATGGCTTTTTCTTCAAAGTCGGCTACATCTTCAATATTTTCAGCTTCATCTCTGTTTAAACTGAAATATGCCATGTCCAAAAGTGCTAAACTAACTTGCCTTACGGTGGCATAGGCTTCATGATAAGTACTGCTGGCTTTTATTTTTTCCACATATTCCTGCGGAATTTTTTCGCCTGTATCATAATGCTTAGCAAATAAATCGAGGCATTCTTTTTCATAACACCAGTTTTCAAATATCTGGGAAGGCAATTCCACGAAATCCCAATACACATTGGCTCCAGACAAGCTGCCGTAGCGGCTGTTTCCTAACATGGCGTGCAGCGCATGCCCAAATTCATGAAACAAAGTGGTGACTTCATTGAATGTCAACAGGCTCGGATTGCCCGGTGAAGATGGGGTGAAATTGCAGACATTGGAAACCAAGGGTCTGAATTCTTCTCCATTTTTTCGATATTGATCCCGATAAGTCGTCATCCAGGCGCCTCCTCTTTTTCCTTCTCTCGGATGGAAATCGGCATAGAAAATGGCAACATGTTCACCTGAAGTGGTGCTAACTTCATAAGTGGTTACATCTTCATGGTAAACTTGAATATTGTTGACTTCTTTAAAATGAATATCATATAACTTTTCAGCCGATTGGAATACCCCATCCAACACATTTTCCAATTTGAAATAAGGTCTTAGCAATTCATAGTCAATGGCATATTTTTTCTTTTTCAATTTTTCAGAGTAATAGCCCCAATCCCAACGCTGCAAGTCAATATCATCGCCTAGTTCTTTTACAAATGCTTTTATTTCGGCTACCTCTTCCTTTGCTTTTGGTAAGGCTTGTTGTAACAGATCATCCAAAAAAGCTTGCACTTTATCCTTACTTTCTGCCATTCTTTCTTCCAACACATAATCTGCATAAGTATCATAGCCTAAAAGACTGACTTTCTCACTTCGAAGATTGACGATTTCCTGAATAATGGCTTTATTATCTCGCTCATCATTTTTATTGGCTTTGGACATAAAGGCTCTATAAAGCTCTTCCCTCAATGAACGATTATCTGCATTTTCCATAAATGGAACAAAGCTTGGTGCTTGCAAGATGAAAACCCATTTTCCTTCTTTGCCTTTTGCCTTGGCTGTATTCGCAGCTTGTCGAATGGCAGAATCAGGCAATCCGCTCAAGTCTTTTTCATCTGAAATTACCAATTCGTAATCATTGGTCTCGGCCAAAACATTTTCACCAAAAGTAAGGCTGAGTTGGGAAAGCTTTTTGGTAATTTCCTTAAAGCGGGCTTTGTCTTTTTCATTCAAATCTGCTCCATTTCGAATAAAGGATTTGTAGGTTTTGGTCAACAGCATTTCTTGCTCATTGTCAAGTTCTAGCTGATCTTTTTGATTATAAACTGCTTTTACACGCTCAAATAAATCTGCATTTTGCCAAATGTCATTGCCAAATTCAGATAATATTGGAGAAGCCTCTCTGGCTACTTCTTGAATTTTTTTATTGGTTTCAGCACTGTTCAGGTTGAATAAAATCGAAGAAACCGAGCTTAATTTTTCTCCTGCAAATTCCATTGCTTCCAAGGTGTTTTCGAAAGTAGGCGCTGTACTTTGAGAAGTGATATCGTCAATTTCTTGCTTGGCTTGTTTAATGGCTGCTTCTATGGCCGGCATAAAATGCTCGGATTTTATTTTATCAAATGGCGGTGTTTGAAATGGGGTGTTAAAGTCTTTTAGTAATGGGTTATCCATGGAAAATTTGATTTTTAAATATTGTTTGCAAACTTAAGTTGTTTATTACGGAATTGGGGGGTGAGAAGATTAATAAAATGAAAAAGCCTTTTATTAATCTCTTATATTCATTTGTGCTTTATGATTACCATTTATACCTTGAGTTTTCTTTTTAATCTTTTTTCTTGATAAAAAAGATAGAAAAAATCAAGAAAGTTTAATGCTTCCACCCTCAAGGCCTCGCTGGCCCGCTAAACTTTCCTCCCACCCGCTTTTCCGAGTTCCTCGGAATTGGTCGGGTTAGTTCTATTTTAATATTGTAGTAACACTCATGTTATTGCAATCAAATGTTACCAAAGATTAAAAGTTATTATCAAATTAAAAAACGAAAGAAGTTCCGTGCGACTCCCCCCTTGAGGGGGGCGAAGGGGGGAGTACCTCATCTGACTTACCTTATAAAGGTTAAAATTTATCTCTACGCTAATTTCTTTTTTATGCTTCGGATTATTCCTCCCAAAACAGGAATGTTTTCATAGAAGAGCTCCCCAGCATCAAAGTAGTCTCTTTGGCTAACAATTTTTTCCTCTATTATCAGCACCGATATGCCCGATGCTTTCACATTCTTTTTCGGTCTTTTTAATTTTAGATTCATTTCCCAAGACAAAAAGAATCTGTTATCCACTATGGATTCATTAGTAAAATTAAATGAGCCGTCTATCAGATTCTCATTCAGTTTATTAAAGTATTTTTTGAGGTTTTCAATTCCATATATTTCGTGAACAGGGTCTTTGAAAACTATATCATCTGAATAGATTTCATTCAAAATAGAAATGTTATTGAAATCTATTGGTGAAAAGTAATGCTAAAATTTTTCCAGGATTGTAGTTTTCATAATAACCTTTTTAATGGGTCATAAATAGATGCTAATAAGTTTAGGGTTTTATTATTTACCCTTTCTAAATTCCCAAGATTATCCTTTTAAATTCTGCTCATTTTTCTAATGCTTTTTCAATTGCTTCCTTAAAATCTTGAGGTTGATCTACGAATAAGCCAATCACTTTAAATTTCTTTTTCATTCCATAAAGACCAATCAATTCGTTCTCATTTTTCAAATGAATTATCATATTATGACTTTCAAGTTCCCCTAAGGGACAAAGCATTTTCGTAAATTCATTCTTATCCAATGGTTTACTTGATCGCTCTATTTTTGCTATATCTGAAAATGAAATCTCAACTTCGTTCAAGATCCCATATTTTAAACTTAGACTATTTTGATTGATAGAAATTGGTCTTTTAGAAAGTGATTTGGCAAACCCTAAAACTTGAATAGCCATATAAATGCTTAATGCTGTCAAAACCCAAGCAAAAACATTATTCCATTGAGCGAGTAAAAAGTGAATCGCAAATGTTTCTACTGCAATAATCAAAATAGTTGCACCAAATAAAGCCGGGGTTCCACTGTTCTTATGGTAAGTAAATTCATTTTCCTGAAGTGGTCGGCTTCTCCAATTAATGAATCCATAATAGATTACTGCTATCTCGGTTGTAAAGGGAATTGCAAGTCTTTTAGGAAGAATTTGGTAACAGGTGTTTTTCAAAGTAGTAAAAAAATCGGGGGAAACACCTTTTAATTCTTTGTAAGTCTTAACAGCACTAAGAATTTTAATAATTACAAAAAACAGTGCTGAAACTTCGATTACGGGTAAAGCCCAAGTTTTGAATAATACTAGATATGTTTGGCTTTCTTTTGGCAAGAAGTAAAATCCCAATATAAGCCCAATAACAATAACTGGGATTACTGTGGTATTAGGAATTTTTGTTTTGCGGATAAGTAGAAAATAAATAAGCGGAACAGTCAATACTAAGTCTACAGAAATTCCCATACTCAAGGCTTGATTACCTTGAATAATGGGAGAATTCATTATAAAAATTAAAATTCCAAAAAGAATTATTAGGCTTCCAAAAACAATTAGATTTCTGTTAATATTTAAAATTCCATTCATCACATTTACCTTAATACCTTACAAAATTGAAAATCATTTGACTGGTATAAAGGTAGGAAAAAGAGACTAAGGTAGATTATATTTATTCAGAATCTCAAAGCAACACTGATTACTTAACAGTTTTCTCAAATATGTAGGACTTTACTTTACTAGTCACCACAATTTCATATTCTCCTTTTTTTAAAGCAAGATGGCATTTGTCTGTATTATTTTCTACTTCCACAATATCGATGGGCACGGCCTCATTTATATCTTCTCCTTTTTTGTAAGCCAAAACCAAAACTGGAAACTCAATCGGAATATCCCTCAATTCTAATGAAGCATTCTGATTTCCATTTTCAAATAACCAATTAGGTCTGTTGTTAACATATTTAGTATTCGGATGCAAAACAGCAATGTCAGCCCACGCATCTCTGCGTTCATACTTTAATGGATGATTATCATCATCGATCAAAACGGATGATTCTTTTATATTAAATGCCTTCAAAAGAGGGTGGTTAAATTTTGCTTTACTTCTTTCACTATACTCAACTTGATTGATGGTTAATGGATTGATCCCGGTATATTCAGTCAATCTTCCTGCCATCGCTTTTTCCCATCCGCTATAATTCCCCTCCATCAGATGGGCAAAGCCACAATGAATTAGAAATTTTTCGTTTGGTTTTGATTCTATTTCTTTCTGAATGTACTTGGCTTGCTCAATTTCTCTCGGTTTTCCTCCTCCTTTTTCCATATTCTCATAAGCGAACAAATTATATCCAATTTCTAATGCATCTCTTACCAAGTTTCCAAATTGCGGATCTTGTATATAGTAACCTGTTTTTTGAATAGGATATCCACGACTAGTAAGTACTGAATCTAAATCCACTCTATTGTTTAAAGCTTCTAAACCCAAATTTTTATATCCATTATCGAATAGTCTTTGAAGTAATGATTTTGTAAAAGCTCTGTGCATAGAATTATGATGCGCTTCATTTATCATTACCACCTGATTTTTTTGTGCTTCTTGAATAATATAATCCGCTGCATTTACAATAGAATATTTTGAATTGATAGAATCAATTTCTGTTTTTGTGTAATTCCTGTCTTGGGTAGGCATCCCCATATCCCAATGAATTAAGGCATTTTTATAATCGCCTTTTTTAGCAAAGTCTGAGGCTGATCTTTGATATCTCGATGGACTGGTATCATTTAATATTTGCTCCTCTATTTCAGAAGTAAATTTATAATCTGTGGAAAAATCAATTTGTTGGATTTCTCTTTCTGAACAAGAAACAAGTAAAATAATGCTTGTTAAAAAAGTGATTGTTTGTTTCATAATATTGTCAAAAATTCGCTACAACTCTATAGAAAAATAATGCACAATCTAACCAAAAAATTAGTTATATAAAATAATCCAAAAAAAGTAGCGTCAGTTTCCCAACGCTATCATTATATCCTATTGACTATAAATTAATCCCAGTTATAAATTCTATCCCCTTCATAATTTTCAAATTTAATTATCATATCTTCAGAGTAAGATGTTGATAATAAATCTATTTCATCTTTGAAAGTTTCTTTATTCTCTCCATCATATTGAAAAATGAAATATTTAACAAAGTGATAGCCAGAGTTTTCAGTTGGAATGATTTCTCCTTCTTCATTTATCTCAAAAAATGAATATTCTCCTGGGATTTGATTATTAAAATTGGCAACTCCATTTTTAGCTTTCAATATATTCAAGAATTCATTGACTTGATCAATAGTGTTTTCAGTATGATAACCGACTGTTCCCCAATAAGTATTATTTGGTAATCTTTTAGTAGTTTCCCTTATTATTTCAATTCCTTTTTCCGAGTCAACCTCTAATGCTATTTCAGAATTTGTGATTCTTAAACTCCCTGTATTTTTCAACCTACCATTATTTAGCTCCAGCTCATAGTCTCCATTTGAAATATCGCTTAGATCAATTGTTGTGGTTGCTGGACCAAGAGCAGTCAAACAAAGATCTATTTCTGGTACTCTTATAAAATTTACACTTACTAAATTCTCAACTACAGTAACTTCCGTTAAAATTGGATAATTAATACATGGATAAATTTTTTCTGTTTTGCATGAAAGCCCTAATCGAAGCGAGTTTTCGTTAAAAAATTCAGTTGGTGTAATTTGTATGTTGGAATCAATGGGGTTTGATTCTAATAAATCTTCATTTTCGCAAGCAATTATAGAAGATGCTAATAACACGAAAAACAGTGCTCTTTTCATATATTAAGTGACACACTTCTTTATAAAATAGTTGGTATTAGCATAAAAAAATAGCGTCAGTTTCCCAACGCTATTTTATCTATTCTTAAGTCTAAACTCTAAGTTCTAAAATCTAATCTCTATTTTCTACTATAATTCGGAGCTTCTCTCGTTACATGCACATCATGTGGATGACTTTCAGCAACACCGGCAGCAGTGATTTTTACGAATTTCGCTTCTTTCAATTGCTCAAGGTTTCCTGCTCCGCAATATCCCATACCAGCTTTTAGTCCGCCTATCATTTGGTGCAATACTTCCGAAACCAATCCTTTAAAAGGAACTCTACCTGTAATGCCTTCAGGAACCAATTTTTTGATATCATCTTCGGCATCCTGGAAGTAACGGTCTTTACTTCCCATATTCATGGCTTCTACAGAACCCATGCCTCGGTAAGATTTGAATTTTCTTCCTTCGAATAAAATCATTTCGCCTGGTGCTTCTTCAGTTCCTGCTAAAAGCGAACCAATCATTACGCTATCAGCTCCACCAGCTAAAGCTTTCACGATATCTCCTGAAAAACGAATACCGCCATCGGCAATAATCGGAACTCCAGTATCTTTTATGGCTTTATAAGTTTCATAAACGGCTGATAATTGTGGTGCACCTACTCCGGCTACCACTCTGGTGGTACAAATACTTCCTGGGCCAACACCCACTTTTACCGCATCAGCTCCTGCTTCCACCAAAGCTTTGGCCGCTTCTGGCGTGGCAATATTTCCTACTATCAATTCCAAATCAGGATAAGCCTTTTTGATTCGGGCTGCGGTATCAATCACTCCTTTGCTATGTCCGTGGGCAGTATCAATTGTTACCACGTCCACTCCGGCCTTCACTAAGGCATCTATTCTCTCTTCAATGTCTCCTGTCACTCCAACGGCAGCGCCTACTCTTAGTCTTCCGAATTCATCTTTGCAGGCATTGGGTTTATCTCTTTTCTTTAGAATATCTTTATAAGTAATCAATCCCATCAAAATCCCCGACTTATTAATGATCGGCAGTTTTTCGATTTTATGTTCTTGCAATACTTCTTCAGCGCCTTCTAAATTAATTCCTTCTTCAGCAGTAATCAGCTTTCCGCTGGTCATTACTTTTTCTACTGATACTTTGCTGTCTTTCTGGAATCTTAAATCACGATTGGTTACTATACCTAATAATTTCTTGTTGGAATCTACAACCGGAATTCCACCGATTTTATTTTCCCTCATGATTTTAAGGGCATCTCCTACTGTGCTTTCTATATGTAAAGTAATAGGATCTAAAATCATCCCACTTTGGGAACGCTTCACTTTTCTAACTTCCATGGCTTGTTGCTCAATGGTCATGTTTTTATGAATAAATCCAAGACCACCTTCTAATGCAATGGCAATAGCTAAATGATGTTCCGTTACGGTATCCATAGCAGAGGAAACCAAAGGAATGTTAAGCGTTATATTTCTAGTTAATTTTGTGGAAGTGTCAGTTTCTCGCGGTAATACTTCTGAATATCCAGGAAGCAATAATACGTCATCGTATGTTAAAGCCTCGTAAACGAATTTGGATGTGTCTAAGCTCATAATGCAAATAATTAGCTGTGATTATTTGCAGGGCAAAAGTACGAACATACTTTCATTATTTAAAATTTGTTACTAATATTATTTTGTTAAGAGTCAATAAATAATATCTATATGAGTTTACCACTGCTACTGCTTTTATCTGCTATTGTTTTAATAAGTGCATATTTCACTTATGGTCGGTTTATCACTAAAAAATTTGATATTAAAAATGATAAACCCACTCCTGCTCATGCTCATGCAGATGGTGTGGATTATGTGCCATCGAATAAGCTAGTAGTTTTGGGTCATCATTTTGCATCCATAGCTGGTGCCGGGCCCATAGTTGGTCCCATTATAGCCGTTACCTTTGGATGGATTCCTGCGGTGATTTGGATTTTAGTGGGCGGAATTTTTATTGGTGCTGTGCATGATGTGGGTAGCATGGTTGCTTCTTTGCGCCATAAAGGTAAATCCATAGGCGTTATCATTAATCAATATATTGGTAGAAGTGGCAAAAGACTTTTTTTAATTTTTAGTTTTTCAACCTTAATCCTTATCATAGCTGTTTTTGCAGATATCATTGCCAAAACTTTTGTGAAAAATCCTGGAGTAGCTTCAACCTCTGCTTTGTTTATTTTGCTAGCAGTTGTTTTTGGTTTTTTCAATAAAAAATTAGCCCACAAAAAGTCTGCTTTCCTTTGGATTTCCATTATAGGGGTATTTTTGATGTATTATTTTGTGATTCTAGGAAATAGTATCCCATTTGAATTAAATTATGTTTTCTGGGTAGGATTATTATTGGCTTATGCTTTTGTGGCCTCGGTTACGCCCATGTCTGTTTTGCTTCAACCCAGAGATTATTTAAGTAGTTTTTTGCTTTATGGCTTAATTCTTCTGGCTTTAGTTGGTGTTTTTGTGGCTAACCCAGAGGTGAAAATGGATAACAATATTATTTTCAAGAGTGAGGATATCGGTTATTTATTTCCTGTGTTATTTATTACGGTAGCCTGTGGAGCCATTAGTGGTTTTCATTCTTTAGTGGCATCGGGCACTACTTCCAAGCAAATTAATAAAGAAACCGATGCAAAAGTAGTGGGCTATGGCGGAATGTTGATTGAATCATTTTTGGCCATTATTTCTGTTTGTGCTGTTATGGTCATTAGCAGGGCGGATTACGCAAATAGTTTATCCGTGGATGGTCCTGTCAATATGTTTGCCGATGGAATGGGTTTTGTAATTTCTTCTTTAGGAATAGAAGAAGGCCTGGCCATAAATTTTGTGGCACTTACTATTTCTGCATTTGCCTTAACTACTTTGGATACTTGCACTCGTTTAGCGAGATTTACTTTTCAAGAATTTTTTGAGGAAACTGAAAATCAAAAAGTTCGGAGCATAACTCAAAATAGATTTTTATCAACCACTGTTGTGGTGATTTTATCTTCACTTTTCTTACTATCCGGAGAATTCACAACTCTTTGGCCAATTTTCGGATCTGCCAATCAATTGCTGGCAGCTTTAGCATTATTAGCTGTCGCGGTTTGGATGATAAAATCAGGCAAGAAAGCTGGCTTTTTATTAATCCCGATGTTTTTCATGTTTGTAGTGACGCTTAGCTCATTATTTGTATTGGCCTTTCAGAATTTCGAAAAGGGGATTTACAGTATTTCCATAATTGCCGGATTATTATTTGTATTGGCTATTGTATT
Organism: Marivirga sp.; assembly: GCF_051117495.1. Lineage (NCBI taxonomy): Bacteria > Pseudomonadati > Bacteroidota > Cytophagia > Cytophagales > Marivirgaceae > Marivirga > Marivirga sp. The sequence continues at coordinate 106,339 of NZ_JBNPEF010000005.1, forward strand.
ATTAATCTTAGCTAAGAGGTGTTTGAAAAAAGAAGATGAGGTATTAAAGGTCTAGATATTATAGCATCCCGTTTTCATTTATGATTTCATCTGGAATTTCCTGACCTAAATCCCATAGTTCAATAATTTCTTGATTTTTAAATTTGAAAAAGTGAACCAAAACGAAGCCTGCATCTATGGGATTTTGTTTTACGTGAGAATGCACAGCTATAAATTCGTCATCGGCTAAAGAGCGTAAAATTTTAAGTTCTTTTTTAGGATTGTTTTCTGAATCTTCTAACATGGCATTCTTCAAAGATTTCGCATCTCCTTTGAAGTAGGGATTATGATGTTTGAAATCTTCTGATACATAATTTTTAAATGCTTCCTCAGCTTGTCCAGATGCAACCATTTTTAAAAATGATAGGGCTATTTGTTTTTCAGAATACATAATTGCGTAATTATTTAATAAAGTTAGACTGATTAATTATCCAAATTAAAAATTCATCTCAAAATTCTACGTACTAATGCTAACTCTTTTCTTTTTTTGTAACTTTCAATATGCAAAACCAAAAACAACTTTTTGACCTTCCGGATGAGATTCATTATCTGAATGGGGCTTATATGTCTCCTAATTTGAAAGCAGTTGAACAAGCTGGAATTGATGGGGTAAAACGAAAAACCAACCCTACTTCTATCAAGGAAAATGATTTTTTTGAGCCTGCAGAGGAGGTTAAAAACCTGTTTGGGGAATTAATTAATGCTTCAGCACAACAAATTGCCTTCATCCCTTCTGCCTCTTACGGTTTGATGAATGCTATTCGGAATGTGGCCGTAAAAAATGGTCAGCATGCCATTACCGTAAATGAAGAATTTCCAAGTGATCATTTAACTCTAAGAAAATTTTGTAAAGAGCATAATGCTGATTTGAAAGTAATAAAGCCACCCAGAATTATAAAAGGGAGAACGCAGGCTTGGACGGAGAAAATTATATCTAGCATTAATGAGGAAACAGCAGTTGTAGTGATGTCCTCCATTCATTGGATGGAAGGATTGAAATTTGATTTACAAGCAATAGGTGAAAAATGTCGTGCTACCAACACTTATTTTATAGTAGATGGGACGCAATCAGTTGGAGCTTTGCCTATGGATGTTGAAAAATTCAAGATTGATGCACTGATTTGTGCCTCTTACAAATGGCTTTTAGGTCCATATTCCACGGGATTAGCTTATTACAGTGAGAAATTTAATGAGGGTGAACCCATTGAATATTCTTGGATGACCAGAAAGGATGGACATGATTTTAGCAAACTCACCGCCTATCCTGAAGATTTTGCTGGAGGTGCAATGCGCTATAATGTAGGTGAATTTAGTAATTTTATTGCTTTGCCTATGATTAAATCAGCACTAGAACAAATTCTTAAATGGGGTCCCCATAATATTCAAACATATTGTTTTGATTTACTTAGGCCTTTAAGAAGCTATTTGGAAGAAAAAAATATTGAAAAAGATGATGATGAATTCGTAAGTGCTCATTTATACGGTTTATTCGTTCCGGAAAATGTGAATTTATCTAATCTTATGGATGACTTGAAGGCACATGATATCCATTTATCTGCTAGAGGAAATGTGATTAGAATCTCCCCTCATGTTTACAATGATTCTCAAAACATCAATGCCTTATTGGAGATTCTGGCTGAGCATTTTTAGTTTTACATTTTAAAAACTGAGTTTTATTAATAGAAGTAACTTCTTCAAAATGCATATTTAGATTTCTGATAATTTTCGAAATGACGCTTTGAAGATATGAGGATTTATAGTCGAATTCAGTTTTAAAGGAATTGATCTAAGGTCTTAAAATAATTCATCCTATAATTTCAAAATTTGTAAAAGCTTATCAATTATTAAGCGAAAGTTAAATTTATGGCAAAACAACTCATCTATACCGTTAAGGAAGGAAAAGCCAGAGGGGCTAAGTATTGTTCTTTGCAAGAAAGAAGCCAACAACAAGTAAGGGATAAACTATACGAATGGGGTTTATATGGAGATGAAGTTGAGGAAGTAATTGCCTGGTTGATTTCAGAAGATTTTATTAATGAAGAGCGTTTTGCACAAAGCTATGTACGGGGCCATTTTAATCTAAAGAAATGGGGGAGAATTAAGATTAAGCAAGGTTTAGAGCAAAAGAAAATTTCTGATTACTGTATTAAAAAAGGAATGAAAGAAATAGATGAAGAAGATTATCAGAACACCATTGTAAATCTTTTAGAAAAAAAATGGAGAACCATTAAAGACCCTAATTTATATGTAAAAAAGCAAAAGGCGGTGCGATATCTATTGCAGAAAGGCTTTGAGGCAGATTTAGTATGGGCCGAGGTTAATAAATTGACTGAATAGAGAGGAGAGTAAAAACGAGTTTTAGCTTTTTGCTTAGCATATTTTCATCATTTGAGTCAAAATAATTTTCATCATTTGCTTTTCTGAATTCATATTTCCTTCTTACCTTTGTGAGCTCAAAATGGTGGTTGTAGTTCAGTTGGTTAGAACGCCTGATTGTGGTTCAGGAGGTCGTGGGTTCGAGTCCCATCTTCCACCCTTTATGAAATAGCTCAAGTCTGTATAGATTTGAGCTATTTTTTCTTAAATCTCATTTTCTCAATTCTTTCTTTTAAATAGACAATTGACAAATTCGATAGAGATCGAATCAGTTGACAAAATTTAATCCCGATCTTATATTGAAAGTCTAAGCGAGACGTTTAAACCAAAGTGCGATTTAAATCACTAGAAAAAAATAGGTTTTATCACCATTTCCATTAACACTTAAGTCAAATTAAAATGCAAAGGATAATACATGCATTTTCCCCATTAGGAGGAAATTAAAAAGGGGGCTTTGATTATTCCCCACTAATAGCAATAATTCTAAATGAAGATTTGTATTTTGCGGTTAAATTGAATTTATGCATTTTTACGTATGCTTAGGAAGCATTATTTATGGCAAAGAACACTTATAAATCCAATACTTTTAAAAAGGGAACTGAAGAAAAGAAATCAAAAAAGCTCAATTTTGAATTTGGGTTCTTGAAGGATAGAAGACTGCATCTTGCTTTCGGTTTTTTTCTTTTAACAGCCTCTATTTTTTTATTTACTGCCTTTGTTTCCTATTTATTCACAGGCAAAGCCGATATGAGCGTTTTACAATCTGTTTCTGATACGGGAGTTAAGGCTTCCGGGGCTGAAATGGATAATTGGCTTGGGCTTCTTGGAGCACAATCCGCCTATTACTTTATTTTCAAATGGTTTGGATTAGCTGCTTTTCTAATCCCTCCTTTTTTATTTTTAGCGGGTTATCGCATCACCTTCAATAAAGTAATTTTCTCTATTAAGAGTGCATTTACTTTCATGCTGTTTTTCTTATTCTGGTTCAGTTTACTTTTAGGCTTTATGGTATTTGAATCAGGGAAAATCACAGCCTTCTCCTTTTTGTGTGGAGGAATTGGATATGAATTAGCCGTCCTTTTTAATAGTCTTTTTGGTTGGGGAACCTATCTGGTTTTAATTCTTTCTTTATTAATTTTCACGATTTTTTATTTCAATGTGACTTCCCTGCTTTCATTTCAATCCAAAGCGGATGAAACAGATGAATTAAAAGAGGAGAAAGTGAGTTTTTCTGAAGAAAAATCAAATGATGAAATGGAGGAAGATTTGACAGCAAAGGAAGAAATTGAGGAAGAAGTAACTGAAGAATCCTTTGATGACTCCAGCACTTGGACGGTTTCAGATCAAAAACCTAAAAAAGCACCACCTCAGGAAGAGCTTACCATGGAGGTAGAGAATACGCTCGAAAATAAAGTGATTCAAGAAGAGCCTCCAATAGAAGAAGAAAAGCAAGAGATTGAGGTGGAGGAATCCTCGTTTGATGAAAAGCTCGGCAAAAAGGTAGAAAACTATGACCCGACTTTAGATTTGTCCTCTTATAAATACCCGACTTTAGATCTTTTGGCCGATCATGATTCGGGTAAAGTAAAAGTTACTCAAGAAGAACTTGAAGCCAATAAGGATAAGATTTTGGAAACCTTGACAAATTTCAAAATCAAAATCCAAAGTATTAAAGCTACTATTGGCCCTACAGTAACACTTTACGAGATAGTTCCCGAAGCTGGGGTCAAAATTTCCAAAATCAAGAATTTGGAAGATGATATTGCTTTAAGTTTAGCGGCTTTAGGAATTAGGATTATTGCCCCAATACCTGGTAAAGGAACGATTGGTATTGAAGTGCCGAACAAAAACCGAGAGATGGTCAGCATGAAATCGGTATTGGCAACGGATAAATTCCTCAAGAGCGATAAGGAATTACCCATCATCATGGGGAAAACCATAAGTAATGACGTCTTTATAGCGGATTTAGCCAAAATGCCACACTTATTGATGGCAGGTGCAACCGGACAAGGTAAATCAGTCGGCCTAAATGTAATGCTGGCCTCTTTGATCTATAAAAAGCATCCTTCACAATTGAAATTTGTTTTGGTAGATCCTAAAAAAGTGGAATTAACCCTTTTTAATAAGCTGGAAAGACACTTTTTAGCAACCTTGCCTGGAACTGAAGAGCCTATTATTACCGATACTAAAAAAGTGGTCAACACTTTAAACTCACTTTGTATCGAAATGGATAATCGCTATGATTTATTAAAGGATGCAGGTTGTAGAAATTTAAAGGAATACAACACCAAATTTGTCAATAGAAAATTAAATCCTGAAAAAGGGCATAGATTCTTACCTTATATAGTATTGGTGATAGATGAGCTGGCCGATTTGATGATGACTGCGGGTAAAGAGGTGGAAACCCCTATTGCAAGACTTGCTCAATTGGCCAGGGCTATTGGAATTCATTTAATTATAGCTACTCAGCGTCCATCTGTTAATGTAATTACAGGTATTATAAAAGCCAACTTCCCTGCTCGATTATCCTTCAGGGTAACCTCAAAAATAGATTCCCGAACCATTTTGGATACCGGTGGGTCTGAGCAATTAGTTGGCATGGGAGATATGTTGCTTTCACAAGGATCTGATTTGATCCGTTTACAATGCCCGTTTATTGACACACCTGAGATTGATGAAGTGGTGGAGTTTATTGGTAACCAAAGAGGATATGAGCAAGCCTATCAATTACCGGAATTTGCAGGAGATGATGATGATAGCAAAGTAGGAGAGGTGGATTTATCAGAAAGGGATGCTTTATTTGATGAAGCGGCCAAATTGATTGTTTTGCATCAACAAGGGAGTACTTCCTTGATTCAAAGGAAATTAAAATTGGGTTATAATAGAGCAGGCAGATTAATTGACCAATTGGAAGCTGCGGGTGTGGTCGGTGCTTTCGAAGGAAGCAAGGCTAGAGAAGTATTAATTCCTGACGAATATAGTTTGGAACAATTATTGAACAATATCGATAACAATCATTAAGAAAAAGAAAAGATAAGAGATGAGAAAAATCACAATAATCATGATGCTATTAATTTATAGCATCTCAGCATTTGCACAAAATGACCCAAAGGCCAAAGAAATTTTGGATAAAATGAGTGCTAAGTATAGCAACATACCAGGTTTCACAGCGACTTTCACACAAACGCTTGAAAATAAAATGGAAGATATAACGGACACTTTCAAAGGCGAAATTGTGGTGAGTGGTGATAAATTTAAAGCAGATGTGGCTGGTCAATTAATAGTAAATAACAATGAAACGGTTTGGACTTACTTAAGAGACGCCAATGAGGTCACCATTAATGATTACGATCAGGAAGCTGGAGAGATGAACCCAAGCAAAATTTATAAAGCTTATCAAGAAGGCTATAAATATTTATACATGGCGGGAGAAGGCAATGCACAATATCATGTAATTGATTTAGTTCCAGAAGATAAAGATGAGTCTTTTTATAAAATCAGGTTGAAAATAGATAAGAAAACCAACTTGCTTGATAAATGGACGATTTTTGATAGGGCGGGTAATATCTTTAATTATGAAGTTACCAACTTTAAAGTGGATGATACTTTAACTGCTGATGATTTTGTATTCAATCCATCGGATTATCCTGATATTGAAGTTTTGGATTTTAGATAATAAAGTAGTTAAAATTAATTTGAAACCCGACAGGTTTATACAGAGATCAGAATGGTCGGTGTGCCACCGACCGGGGAAAACTGTCTCCATGGTCGGTGGCACACCGACCGGGATTTAACTCGTAAAAATCGGTCGATTTTATTTGCTATCCTTTTTTAAACCATGAACTACCAAGAACTTTCCCATCAAATCAAATCCAAATCAAGCTATCTTTGTGTGGGTTTGGATACGGATATCAATAAAATTCCACAGCATTTATTGAAGGAAAAAGACCCAATCTTTGAATTCAATAAGCAGATTATTGATGCTACTATTGATTATGCTGTGGCATACAAACCCAATATTGCTTTTTATGAGGCTATGGGTCTAAAAGGTTGGGAAAGCTTACAGAAAACCATAGAATACCTACCAAAAGATGTTTTTACCATAGCAGATGCTAAAAGAGGTGATATTGGCAATACTTCCAAAATGTATGCAAAGGCATTTTTTGAGCAAATGAATTTTGACTCCATTACTGTGGCACCCTATATGGGTAGCGATTCGGTAGAGCCATTCTTAGAGTTTGAAGATAAATGGGTGATATTGTTAGCTTTAACTTCTAATGAAGGCGGAAGGGATTTTCAGTTTGAAGAATTAAAATCAGGTGAGAAAGTCTATCAAAAAGTATTGCAGGTATCTCAAAAATGGGGGACCGAAGAAAACTTGATGTATGTAGTAGGAGCCACTCGTTCCAAAGAATTTCAGGAGATTCGGAAATCAGTTCCCAACCACTTTTTACTTGTGCCAGGTGTGGGAGCTCAAGGTGGTGATTTAGAAGAGCTTTCAAAATATGGATTGAATGAAAATGGAGGATTGTTAGTAAATTCTTCTAGAGGGATTATTTATGCTTCTTCGGGTGAAGATTTTGCTCATGTAGCCGGTGAAAAAGCCAAAAAAATTCAAGAAGAGATGAAGAGCTATTTGAATAGATTTAGCTAAAATATTAGTTTACCAAATCATATAAATAGGATTACTTCACAGATTTTACAAGTTCCTTGACATGATTCAATATAAAACTTCCCCTAGTCTTAGCGTCTCGCTAAGATTTTTCTTATGACTGTAATTATTTGTACTCTTAGCTAATTATTGATCCAAGCGAGACGCTTGGACAAGAGAGGGACTGCATTTCTGAAGTCTTAAGAAGTCATTTTCTATTCCATATCTCCCAAGACTTCTCAGCCTGACCTACCAACATTTCCAATCCATTGATAGTCTTTGCCCCTTTTGCTGATCCTGCTTTCATAAAAGCGGTTTCAGAAGGATTGTAAACTAAGTCATATAAAAAATGATTTTCTGTCAAAGCTTGATATGGTAAATCAGGCTTTTCTTCCACTTTTGGGTAGGTGCCCAAAGGGGTGGTATTAATGATTAAATGGTAGTCAGAAAGAACTTCAGGTTTTGAGTTTAATTCATCATAAGTGAAATCAAAACCTTCTTTTCTGGAAGCTACTTTAAATGGAATTGATAAATCGATCAGTACTTTTTTGATGGCTTTGGATGCGCCACCTGTACCTAAAATCAATGCTTTTGAGTTAAATTCTGTGGGTAAGAAACTTAAAAGGGAATCTTTAAATCCATAGTAATCAGAATTAAAGCCCTTGCTTTTGCCATTATTGAATTGAATCACATTTACAGCCCCAATGGCTTTAGCATGTTCATCCAATTCATCTAAATATGGAATAATTTGTTCTTTATAGGGAATTGTAACATTTAATCCAGCAATATTCTGCTGTTTTAAATTTTCAAAGTCCTGAATATTTTCAATTGGAAATAATCGATACTCACAATTCTGAATATTTTCCTTTTTGAATTTTTCAGCAAAATACTTACCAGAAAAGGAATGTTCAAGCGGGTAACCGATTAATCCGTAAGTTTTCATTCACTTGCTTTTTTCACATTCAGCATGGAAGCAATTTTCTCTATAGCCACTACGATGAAAATCCCCAAACTAGCCATCAAAAGTGCTTCCATCAGTTGCGGATCTTGTCCAGTTTCATTTAGAAATACTTGGGGCAAAACATTATGATCGAATAAAGGCACTTGTTCCCCTTTGCTATTTATGCGAAATGTATCCACCACCTTCCATGGCCAAACTTTATTTAAGGAGCCAACCATAAAGCCAGCCAATACAGCAACTGTTATGGACTGAAAGTTTCTCAAAAACCAAGATATCAATCTGGCAAAACTTAATAATCCGATGATACAGCCAATAGCGAAAATTGCCAATGTGCCAATATCTACTGTTTCAACCGCTTCAATAATGTATTTATATTTCCCCAAGATCAGAAGGATAAAAGCTCCCGAAATCCCCGGTAAAATCATGGCGCAAATTGCTATTGCACCTGAAATTAATAAAAACCACCAGGCCTCTGGAGTTTGAGCCGGTGATGCGGAAGTAATAAAATAGGCAATTGCAATTCCAGCAAATCCGGCAATTATGGCTTTCCAATCCTTCTTTTCAATATCCCTGGCCACTAAAACGGCAGATATAATGATTAATCCAAAGAAAAATGACCAGACTAAAACGGGATAAGTACTCAACAGAAAGCTAATCAACTTTGCTAAACTGATGATACTTATGGCTATTCCCATCACTAGTGTAATAAGAAAAGAGCCATTTATATGGCTCCAAAATTCCTTGAATTTTAATTGAAATAATAATCTAAATGCTGTGGCATCAACTGATTTGATGCTATTTAGCAATTCGTCATAAATCCCTGTTATAAAGGCAATAGTGCCTCCAGAAACACCGGGCACTACATCTGCACTACCCATTGCAATGCCTTTTAGTAGCAAAACAAAATATTCTTTAATCGACCGCATTAAATCTGTTTTTAAAGTAAATCTTTATTATTTAAAAAATGATGGAAAGTATCACCTCTCAAACCTAAACGAATGGTTTCTAAAGGGATTATTTCATTAGGGGCAATATTTCCTAGGTTTACATTGGCACCTACTAATTTAATGAAATAAACTTGCTGAGCTTTTTGAGGTGCTTCCCAGATTATCTTTTCAAAAGGAATTTTAGTCAAAATTTCCTGTACTAAACCAGAGCGAACCTCACCGCTTGCACGGAATAGGCCTACATTCCCAGCTTCTCTTGATTCACCTATCACTTTCCAAGCGCCAGCATCCAATTCGGTTTGCATGAGCTCTATCCATTGGTATGGTGGAATAATTTTCTCAGCATCCTTTGAGCCTACCTCTGAAAGCACCGTCACTTGATCTGAAAGTTTGCTTATATATTCACATTTCAAATCATGAGGTAATTCAATAGAACCATCTGAAACTTCTGCAAATGGCATGTCATATTTATCCAATAATTTGCGGTAATCCTCAAATTGATCACGGATTACAAAAGCCTCAAATAAGGTTCCGCCAAAGTAGGTAGGGATACCGGCTTCTTTGTAAAGCGCTAATTTATCTTTCAAGTTGGTGGTTATATAAGAAGTAGCCCATCCTAATTTCACTATATCGGTATATTCACCACTGCTATCGATAAAGTCTTCCACCTCTCTTAAGCTAAGGCCTTTGTCCATGGCCATGGTAAATCCTACATCTCTTGGTTTGGCTGGTCTTTCAGGGATGTCTTTTAATTCGTAGTTCATGTTTTAATGGTTATCTTTTCTGAATTGGTCTATTATTTTGAACAATGCTTTCTGAGTTTCTACCCTTGGGAAGAATTCATAAAGCACCGTATGCATTTCAAAGTCCAAAACTAATGCATTTTCCAGAAAGATAAAGGCTTCTTTGTATTTACCGTATTCAATTAGGTAAGCCGTCATTCTATAATAAAGCTCTGGAGCATCAGGATTATCCTCCATTCCTTCCTTAATGATATTGATGGCTACTTCTAATTCCCCTGATTCGTAATAGATAAAAGACCAATCTAAAAATAGACTAACTTCCTCTGGATCAAGGGCTACTGCTTCTTCATAAGCATCTACAGCTGAGTTTTGATTTCCTAATTGATATTCCGCATTGGCAAGTGCTTGCCAGTATTTAGATTCATGTTTATTAATTTTTATAGCTTTTTTGGAATAGTGTACTGCTTCTATCCATTTTTCCTGTTGAATAAGGCAAAGTGCCATGCCAAAATAAGCTTCATCATAAAGTGAATCAAATTTCACAGCTTTATGAAAATATTTTACGGCCAGATCAGCTTGACCTAATTTATCATATATTTCCGCCATTCTGCAAAATACTTCAGCACTAGGCCCCTCAATTCTTAAAGTTTGGGAAAATGCATCTAAAGATTTATTGTTTTTCTCTAAAGCAGAATAGGTATTCCCCATATTAAAATAAGCAGAAGCAAAATTCTCATCTATTGCGACTGCAAATTCATAAGCTTCTATAGCTTTTTCGTATTTGCCCAATTTATGGAGCACTACACCCAAATTATACCAAGCATGGTAAGAATAAGGATCAGCATCAATGAATTTCTCATAGTAGGCAATGCTTCCCTCCAGTTGGTCGGTTACATCCAAACAGTAGGCCAATTCATAAATGGCACTTTCATGGTCAATATTTTCCTCTAAAACCCCTTTATAATTTTTAATAGCCTCTTCGTATTTGCCCAATTGCTGATAAGCCATGCCCATTTGAAATAAAACTTCATCTTTTTCTTCCGCAAAAGTCAAAGCTTTTTCCAAACATTCAATGGCTTCCTTATTTCGATTGGAAATGGTGAGTACATTAGCTTTGGTCAACAATAAATCAACATCATTGGGTTGAATATTTTCGGCTCGTTCCAAGATTTGCAAAGCGCTATCGTATTTGCTGTTACTGGCCAAAACATGTGCATTGAGAATCAAAAGCTCAACTGAAAAGGGAAATTGTTCTACAGCAAATTCACTGGCTTTAAGCGCCTTCATGAATTTGTCATTGTCCAAATACAATTCAACCACTTTTTCAAGTTCCTCCACATCAAAAAAGTGGAAATCTTTGCCCTGAATATGATTCTCGAATTTTTTAATCAACTCTTTTTCTTCGTCTTTTCTGTTTCTGAAAAATTCGCTCATAAATACTGAATAAGTGGTTTTTGCTACTTTCTCATAATATTTACCGCTTTGTTTCCCTTTTAAAATTTTTAGGGCTTTCAAATCTGTGAACACCTTTCTACTCAGGCATGCACAAACTTTGACATATGTGGTAAATATTTCAAAGTAGTATTAAATAAATTTACTTATTAATAAGTGAAAATCAAGCAACGTTGAATTAATTTTTAAAGTTTATAATTCCCGAAATTTTTGCATTTCACTTACCGTCCATTCAACAGACTCTTCTAATGACTTATAAGTGATATTAAATGTATGCTTAGCTTTTTCGGCCTTATAAATATTTTGATTCCCTGCCATTTTAGCGGTTTCCATAGTAAGTGTAACCGGTTTCCCGCTAATTTTACTCATCATATTTTCCATTATGGCTCCAAAAATCACCAGGAATTTAGGAACTCCAATGCTTGGAGCTTTAAGATTTAGCTGTTTAGCAATTGTTTTAAAAAATTCATGATAACTAATGGCTGAATTATTGAGAATATATTGCTCATTTATAATTTTATTCCCTATGCTTTCGACTATAATTTTCGCTACATCCCTTACATCAATATAATTGATCAATCCTTTTGTGTAGAAAGGCTTTTGATCACTGACATAAGCAAAAAGTTGCGCACTGCTTTGGTAGCGCTTTGCAGGGCCAATGATAACCGAAGGATTAAAAATAATGATAGGCAAACCTTCTTTCGAAAGTTTCCATAGACTCTCTTCTGCCTTCCTTTTGCTTTTTCCGTAATTGGTCAGAAATTCACTTTCTGATATTGGTGTATATTCATCAATAAAATGGTCAGTGGATTTCTTCCCTAAAGCGGCAATACTGCTTATAAAGATAAATTTTTTGACTCCTGCTTCCATGGCATGGGAAGCTAATTGGGTTGTCCAATCGGTATTGATTTCGAAAATTCTTTCTCTATCTGATTTTTTATAGGAAACCAAAGCCCCAGCGTGAATCACAAAATCAATTTGCGCTGGAATTTGTTGGAATAAGTTGTCTTCAAATGATTTTATTTCAAACCAATGAATATTTTCTGAGTTAATTGGAATAATCGAAGCAGCCCTTTTGATAGCGAAAATCTTATAGTTTCGCGCTAATAATTCGAGTAAAATTTGCTTCCCCAATAAACCGGTAGCACCTGTAATTAAAACCGTTTTTTGCCTCATCAAATATTGAAAAGCCTTTTCAGCGTAGAGATGGATTTGCTGTTATTGTCGTTATAGTAATCTTGATAATATCCATAGCCTTTGTTCTCTTTCCTTACAGAATTAAATATGATAGAGATATTCTGGATATTGTTGAGATTTAGACTTCTATGTAAATCATCAATAAATGATCTTTTGGAATAATCAGCTCTTATCACAAATAAAGAATGGTCAGATTTTTTAAGGGCAATAATTCCATCAGATACCAAACCAATAGGAGGAGTATCTAAGAGAATAATATCATATTCTGCCTTTAATTCCTTTAGTAATTGGTCAAAATAATTGCTTTCCAATAATTCAGCCGGGTTTGGTGGGATTATCCCCGATGGGATGAAATGTAAATTCTCCGTTTTGGTATTATTGATACATTCTTTCCAATGAATACCACCACTTAGAATAGAGCTGACTCCCATTTCATTTTGATCTAGGTTGAAAGCGTATTGAGCCCTTGGCTTTCTCATGTCCAAATCTAAAATAATTACCTTTTTACTAGACATGGCAAGAATAGCGGCCAAATTAACGGAAATAAATGTTTTCCCTTCCCCGCTGGTAGTTGAGCTAATGGAGATTACTTTTTTACCATCTTTAATCCCAATAAAATCCAGGCTGGTTCTAAGGGTTCTAAAAGCCTCACTAATTTGCGATCTTGGTTTTTCAGAAACGATTACACCACTTTTCTTCGCCACATAGCGCTTTAACCTGCTAATTTTTGCAATAATTGGAATATTCGTTAGCCTTTCAAGTTCGTGAATACTATTGATTTCATCATAAATCAGGTATCTAAAGCCAATAAAAATAAAGCTCAATATAAATCCAACAGCAAAGGAACCTATGTATATCAAATTGGTAGAAGGTCCGATTGGACTTTTGGGTAAGTTGGCCGGTGTTAAAATATCAACTTCGGAAAGTGTACCTGCTTGTGCAATTTCAAATTCTGTTTTCTTTTGCATTAAAGAGAGATAAAGTTCCTCATATAAGGAGTAAAATCTCATTTTCTGGTTAAGTTCATTTGTTTTGGCAGGTAGTTCGCTGAATTTTCTTTCAATTTCACGTTTTCTATATAAAATATTCTCTTTTCTTTCTTGCAGGATTTCCAATTTATTGCTCAGGTAATTATTGATCCTGTCTTTTAAAGTATTGATTTCTATTTTCCGTTGTTGCAAAACCTGACTTTCCATTTTATATCGGGTTTTGGCTAATTGGTATTCTTGATTGAGTTCTGAGAATTCTTCGAACAAGGGTTGCATATTGGCAGGCAATACTAAGTGATTGATTTTATCAAAGCTTAGCGTATCTTTTTCAAGTTGGGACTGGATATTTTTAACCTCACCTAATTGATAATTGATTCCATATAAAATGGAATCCATTTTCACCATTTCTGAAATCAATCTGTTAACATCTTCAGATGGATTGACCGTTTTGTTTTTTATTGTAAAGTCTTCGATATAAGTTTCATAATTAGATAGTTCATTTTCTGTTTGACCTAATTGCTTATTTAAAAACTCAATTTTAAGCTGGTTAGCCCTGTTTTTTTGTTCTTTGCTGTATTCTGTATAGAGTTCACTAATTTTTTCAACTATGGCTTGCACTTTGTAGGGATTGTAATCGGCAAAAGTGATTTTTATAGTGTTTGCATTCAAATTCTCTGGCGCTACCGAAAGGTTGGATTCAACATAATTAATCAAACTTTCCGGTGTGGAAATACTGAAAAATAATTTTTCCGTACTGAAAAAATGGGAGGTAGTTTCAAGCTTGTAGCTACATCCATTTAGCGTGAAATATTTTCCAAATTTGTGGGTAGTCCAATTCTCTCCATCTGGGCTAGTCGATATTTTAAAAGTTTCTTTATTGATTATATCCACATAAAATTTCTGACCATAAGCAGCGCATGATTCCTCATAGGTTACTGTAAAAGGAGTAAATCTGTACCTTTCTTCATTTTTGAACCTGCCAATTACATGGTAAGAAACGTCCAATGGCAATTTGTCAATAACCTGTTTTAAAAAGAGTTTAGAACGTATCAATTCTACTTCTCCTGATAAGGTATTGAGATTGGAGCTTTCCTCTTTTAATGGATTAAAACCAAAAACACTGGCTTCACTTCTTTTATTAAGTTTTAATTCGGCATAGGATTGAAATTTAACATTGGTGTATCGAACATATAGGAAAGCCACGAAAACAGCTATAGCAATGAGCAAAAAAGCCCAAGGTAAATTCTTTTTGAGGATGGTTTTTAACTTGAAAAAATCTACTACTTCAGTCTCTTGGTTCTGGGGTTTATGAGAAGTCTTTCCTTCCAGATTTCTTTGATATCGTGTTTTTTGGTCGCTCATTGCTCTTGCCTACCTTAAGTTTTCAATCACAATAAATAATGTCACCACATTGGTGACAACCCCAATTACTGGTGCAATATCCCTTACCGATTCAGTAAATATCCTTCTAATTGGCTCCACATAAATAATGTCATTCGGTAAAACTTGAAGATTGGCTTTTTGCATACCCTCAATGGTGGCCAAATTGATTACTTGAACTGAAGGATCGTCCAAAGGGCCTCTTATCAAACGGATATTTCTTCCTTTGGAATCTCTATTTAATCCACCCGAAAGTGCCAGTATTTCCAAAACAGTCATTTTTTCATTTTCAAGTGGAATAACCTGTCCGCCCATTGCACCTAAAACCACAACCCTTCTATTTAAGGGTCTGACCCGCACGTAAGGCTGAATATAGTATTCTGAATATTCTTCTTTTAATTTTTCTTGAAGCCCTGCAATTGAATAGCCTTCAATTTTGGTTTCACCTAGAAGTGGTAAAATGGCAGTTCCATTCGGCAGCACTTCGAATTCTTTGTCTGGCATAAATCGGCCACCGCCAGCTCCGCCTCCACCAGTAATAGCATTCAGTTCTAAATTGGGGTCAATTACTCTTTCACCTTTGTTGGTATATACTTCAATATTGATTTTATCTCCGGCTTGGATTTTGTAAGCGCCCTCAATTTTTGAGACCTCTTCTTTGAAATTCTCGGATTTAATATCTGATTCAGATTGGAGAATAATATTCTGTTTGTACACCTTACATCCGCTCATAACAAGCGCAAGTGCAAGAATACAAATTGGGTACAGGTAGAAATTTCTGATAGTTTTATTCACTAAGTGTAAAAATATAACCAATTAAGCAAAAGACAATAATATAATGGAATTGCTTCTTAATTATTTACATAAACAGGCTTAAGTTCGGGTTTTAGATTGCCATTTTGATCAATGGCCTTTAAATATCGCTCAATCACTAATTTATGGTCAAACCTTCTTTCCACTATTTCTCTTCCTCTTAAACCCATTTCATGACGAAGTTCAGGAGCCATATAATATATTTCCTTCATTTTCAGAGCTAAATCTTCTTCGTCCTTTACTTTACAAAGAATGCCGTTTAATCTGTGATCCACTATATTGTTACAGCCCGGCACATTAGAGGCCACTATAGGTTTAGCACTGGCAGCCGCTTCCAATAAAGTTCTTGGGGTTCCTTCTCTATAACTTGGCAAGACCACACAATCTGCCTTATTGATAAATGGGCGAACATCATCTGTGCTGCCCAAATAATTGATATAGCCTTCGGCTATCCAGTCATTCAATTCTTCTGAAGAGATTCCTCTTGAATGTAATTCATCTAATTTCCCCAATAAATTGAATTTTGCATTCATTCCCCTTTCTTGTAAAATAGCCGCGGCTGCAACATACTCCCTGATTCCTTTATCGATAATTAATCTGGAAATCATCAGGAATTCGAATGCTTCCCCTTCAATCTTTTCTTGAGGAGGGTGAGGAGTGAATTCATCTAAATCAATTCCTGAGCCAGGTATTACCTCACAAATATTTCTTTGAATCAATCTCTTATCCATGAAAAGTTGATAGTCTTCATGATTCTGGAAAAATACTTTTTTAGGAAATCTAAATGAGAACCTATAAAGGCTTAAAGCAATTTTAGAAATCCAATCGTCATTTAAAAATATAGTACCTAAACCGCTTACATTGTTAATTACCGGAATGCCTAAAATTGCAGCGGCAAGGGTTCCATAGATATTTGGCTTAATAGTATAATGTAAAATGATATCGGGCCTGACCCTTTTATAAATATTAAGTAATTCGAATGTTAATCCTGTGTCTCGAACCGGGTTTGCACCACGACTGTCCATGGTCACATCCTCAAACTCACAACCTGCTTCTACAAGTTTCACGGTATATTCATCATGGGGAGCAATGGCCACTACCTCATGTCCGTCTTTAATTAAAGCTTGAACGAGTGACATCCTGAAGTTGTAGATGTTCCATGAGGTATTTAAAGTGATAGCAACTTTCATTCTAACAAATTTACTAATAATAACAGTTATGGTTCTTTTTAGGTGGGGAGATTTCGACAGGTAATAGTTTAATACAGATTAGTTTGCACTATTTTACTTTAAAATACCTATAAAATTCAAATATAATGGACAAAATTAAATTATTCCCATAGCCTTTCTTATTTTTGTACAAAAAACAATAGATATGGAAATTGGAATGCTTCACACCCACGTTTTAGTGGTCACTTTATTTTTATTATTCTTATTATTTAAGACTGTATTATTATTGATTAATAAAAATGAGCTTCTGGCCAAGGTCAGGAAATTTAAAATGATAGATCCTATTCTTGGGGTCTTAATGTTGGCAACCGGAGGTTATTTATTATCATTATATGGGGCTGCAGCTCCCACTTATTTATGGGTGAAATTGGTGATAGTATTGATCATTATCCCCATAGGAATAGTTGCGTTTAAGAAAGAAAATAAAGCTATGGCTATAATCGCATTATTATTGACTTTTTATATTTATGGAGTTTCTGAGGTGGGAAGTTTAACTTTCTCAAAAGAAGAAACTGTGGCTGTGGCGGATGATAGTCCGGCTCAAAATGCTCAGGAAGTAGTCATAGAGGGCGAAACCTCCGATATACTCAAGACCGGAAAAGAGGTTTATTTGTCAGAATGTAAAAAATGTCATGGAAAAGATGGTAAGAAAGGGCTTTTTAAATCTCCTGATTTAACGGAAAGCAAACTTAATTTATCTGAAAGGGTAGCGTGGATTAAAAAAGGAAAAGGTGTTATGCCGGCTTATGAAAACGAACTTTCAGCATCTGAAATAGAAGCAGTCGCCCTTTATTTAGATGAATTAAAATAGAATAAAGGGTCATCAAAAATGAGTGCGTTAAAAATAATATCAATAATTTATTTTATGCGTAATCATAAATAAGAACTCGAAAAAAATATATGCAAAATAATTCTGCAGAAGAAAATAATGAGAAAAAAGCCGTTTTGGTGGCCATTATCACGCAAAATCAAAACGAAGAGAAAGTCAATGAGTATCTAGATGAATTGGCTTTCCTGACTTCTACTTTAGGCGCCAACACCATCAAGAGGTTTACTCAAAGATTGGAAAAGCCTGATGTGCGCAGCTTTGTAGGGAAAGGTAAATTAGAGGAGATCAGTGCTTATGTGAAAGCGGAAAATGCGGATTGGGTGGTATTTGATGATGATTTGACCCCTTCTCAACTCAGAAATTTAGAGAAGGAATTAGACGTTAAAATTTATGATAGAAGTTTATTGATTTTAGATATCTTCTTGAGCAGAGCGCAAACTGCACAAGCTAAAACCCAGGTAGAATTAGCCAGAAATCAATACTTATTGCCTCGTTTAACTCGTATGTGGACTCACTTGGAAAGACAGCGAGGTGGAACTGCAACACGTGGTGGTGCTGGTGAGAAAGAGATCGAAACTGATAAAAGGATGATCCGCAACACTATTACCAAGTTGAAGGAAAAGCTGGCCAAAATTGAAAAGCAAAGTAGAACTCAAAGGAAATCCCGTGGGAAAATCGTAAGGGTAGCTATAGTGGGCTATACCAATGTGGGGAAATCCACTTTAATGACCCGACTTTCAAAATCTGATATTCTAGCTGAGAATAAATTGTTTGCCACTGTGGATTCCACTGTCCGTAAAGTTAATTTTGAAGATATTCCTTTTCTTTTATCCGATACAGTAGGGTTTATAAGAAAATTACCTACCCACTTAATTGAATCTTTTAAATCTACTTTGGATGAAATTAGTGAGGCAGATATATTGATTCATGTAGTGGATGTTAGCCATCCGACTTTAGATGACCACATTAGTGTGGTGAATCAAACTTTAGCGGATATAGACGCAAGTGATAAGCCTACCTTATTGGTTTTTAATAAGGTAGATTTATTGGAAGAGGAAGAAGAGTTGAGTGTGGAGGAAAAAATCAAAAACTTGAAAAACACTTATTGGAATAAAGAGCAAAATGACGTGGTTTTCATTTCGGCCACCAATAAGGATAATATTGAGGAGCTAAAGAATAAATTGAGAAAGTTGGTAGAGGCCAAGCATTTCACAATTTTCCCAAATTACTTGAAAAACACTTATTACTAATTTAGCTTTACAGCTTTATTTTTAAGCAACATTGGTCTCGTAGTTCAATGGATAGAATAGAAGTTTCCTAAACTTTAGATGCAGGTTCGATTCCTGCCGAGACCACAAAGTTTCCTAAATTTTAGATGCAGAGCCTGTGCCGAGGTAATCGGCATTCGATTCCTGCCGAGACTACAAAAGCTTCCTACATCACCTTCCTCTCCTGATAAAATTTTGATTTCATATCCTAAAACAGTAATATTATTGTATCAAACAGTTAATGGCACAAATACCATTGACTGATCTATTTTTTTAATCAACTGAAATCAAAATTTTCGGCATCTTTGCTGAATAAACAATAATCTAATCCATGGCTAAGAAAGCTGCAGTAAAAAATCAAAAATCCATAGAAGAATCACTTTGGGAATCTGCCAATAAATTAAGGGGAAAGGTAGAATCCTCAGAATACAAACATGTAGTATTAGGACTTATCTTCTTGAAATTTACTTCTGATAAATTCGAGAAGAGAAAGCAAGAACTCATAGCAGAAGGCAAAGAAAAATATCTCGAAATGAAGGAGTTCTACAATATGCAGAATGTCTTCTTTCTATCTGAGGAAGCTCGTTGGTCTTATATTATGGAGAATGCCAAGCAGGATGATATTGCTTTGAAAATTGATTCCGCTTTGCATAATGTGGAACGCAACAACCCCTCCTTAAAAGGAGCTTTGCCCGACAATTATTTCTCACGGCTAGGAATGGATGCTGCTAAGCTTTCTGCCTTATTAGATACGGTCAATAATATTGATACCCTACTGGATGAAAAAGAAGATGTAATTGGGCGTATTTACGAATACTTCTTAGGGAAATTCGCTTCTGCAGAAGGAAAAGGTGGCGGAGAGTTTTATACGCCTAAAAGCATTGTAAACCTGATTGCTGAAATGCTGGAACCTTATAAAGGCAAGATTTACGATCCATGCTGTGGTTCAGGTGGGATGTTTGTGCAGTCCATCAAATTTGTGGAAAGCCATAATGGTGATAAAAAAGACATCTCTGTTTATGGACAGGAATATACAGCTACCACCTACAAACTGGCAAAAATGAACCTGGCCATTCGTGGCATCTCTGCCAATTTGGGAGATGTGCCAGCTGATACTTTTTTCAATGATCAGCATCCTGATTTAAAAGCTGATTATATCATGGCCAATCCACCTTTTAACCAAAGTGCATGGCGTGATAAAAATGAATTGACCGATGATGCCCGATGGAAAGGCTATGAAGTGCCACCTGTTGGCAATGCCAACTATGCATGGATTATGCATATGCTTTCTAAACTTTCCGAAAACGGAACTGCAGGCTTTGTATTGGCCAATGGCTCTATGAGTTCCAATACTTCTGGCGAAGGTGAATTGCGAAAAAGCATGATTGAAAATGATTTGGTGGATTGTATGATCGCCTTGCCCGGACAACTCTTTTACACTACTCAAATTCCCGTATGTTTATGGTTTATGACCAAAAACAAAAAAGCTGACACCAAAAGAGGCTTTAGAGATCGCAGCGGAGAAACCCTTTTTATCGATGCAAGGGAAATGGGTACTATGATGGATAGAGTCCATAAAGAACTGACATCTGAGGATATTCAAAAAATCGCACAAACCTATCATGCGTGGCGTTCCCTTTCCCCTCGTCATTCCGGAAATCTGAGGAACGAAGATTATCCGGAATCTCTCGCCTATGAAGACATAGCGGGCTACTGTAAATCCGCTACTCTAAAAGAAATAGCCAAAAACGATTACGTTTTAACGCCTGGTCGATATGTAGGCATGGCAGATGTGATAGATGATGGCGTACCCTTTGAAGAAAAAATGGAAAGCCTATCAAAACAGCTGTTTTCTCAAATGGAAGAAGGAGAAAAGCTGGATGAAGCTATTCGAGAGAATTTAAAGATGTTGGGATATGGCGAGTGAAAGGAAGATATATAAACTGGGTGACATATCTTCGTTATCCTACGGGAAAATGCCAAAGAAAGAAAAAATTGGGAAAGGAGACTATCCTATTTATTCTGGCTATAGATACCATTCAACATATCCTGAATTTAATGTAAAATCAGGCGATGTAATTGTAGTGGCAAGGGGCGTGGGTGGTACAGGAAACGTTAAATTAGTAAAAGAAAAAAGCTATTTAACAAATTTGTCTATTAAGATACACTTTGAAAAATCTGATATTTCTAAGAAGTATTTTTATTATCTATTTTTAAGAAATAACTTAAAATATCTTGACACTGGTTCAGCTCAATCTCAAATCACTATTAATGATTTGAAATCTTTAAATATTAAATTACCTCTGTTTAAAGAACAAAAAGCAATTGCCCATATCCTTGGTACTTTAGATGATAAAATCGAGCTTAACCGTAAAATGAATGAGACTTTGGAGGAAATGGCTCAAGCTCTATTCAAAAGTTGGTTTGTAGATTTTGATCCTGTGCTCGACAAAGCTTTAGCAGCTGGTCATGAAATACCAGAGCCTCTACAAGCCAATGCAGAAAAGCGCAAAGCTTTGGGTGACAAAAGAAAAGCCCTGCCTCAAGAAATCGCTGATTTGTTTCCAGATCGATTTGTATTTACTGAGGAGTTGGGTTGGGTGCCTGAGGGGTGGGAAATCAGTAATATTGGAAATGAATTTAATGTTACGATGGGCCAATCGCCTCCAGGTTCCACTTACAATGAAAATGGCGAAGGAATAAGGTTTTTTCAAGGCAAAGCAGATTTTGGTTTCCGATATCCTACTGATCGAATCTATTGCTCTGAACCAAAACGCTTTGCAAGTAAAGGCGATACTTTAATGAGTGTTCGTGCTCCTGTGGGTGATGTAAATATTGCTTTGAATGATTGTTCAATTGGAAGAGGCTTATGTGCAATCCGACATAAATCATCGTCAAAATCTTATACTTATTACTTCATGAAGCATAAGAAAGCTATTTTGGACAGCTATGAATCAGGAGGAACTGTATTTGGAAGTATTAATCAAAAGCAGTTAAAGAGTCTTGAGGCTTTCGGAAATATTGAATCTATAATATCTGCTTTTCATAAAATAGCTTCAAGTCAAGACGAAAAAATCGAGTTAAATTCAAGGGAGTTATTAAGTCTTTCTAAAATTAGGGATACTTTGCTTCCAAAACTGATTTCGGGAGAATTGAAAGTTCCAGAAGTTGAGGAAATAGTTGAAGATATTTAAGAGATGATAGATGAAAAAGAACAATATCTTAGAACTGAATTCTGGATACTGTCGGTAGGAGCAGCTTTTCAGAGAGCCAATGTTTACCAACATGCTACTGACAGACGGAAAAGTCATTTTAGAAAAGAGTTATTTGAGTATCTAAATGAGCTTTCTGATCAATATCGAAATGGCAGTATTATTGAAGATGACCATATTGATTATATCGATAAAGTAAGAAACAAAGCTAAATCGATTGCGGATCAACATGGAATAGAGCTAACGGATAACAAGTTCCGATTTGGAATCGCTCAAAAATTATTAAACCTGTACTTAAAATACCTTTGGTGTGCTGGTTTTATCAAAGAACCACCTCATTTTCCTGTTGATAGAATCATCATCCAATCACTCAAAATAGTTCCTTTTACAAATTGGACAGAACTAGATTCAAAAAAGGAATACTTACACATCATTTCTGCAGCTAAGCAGGAAGCCAATGGTCAAAATTTAGCCCAATGGGAATTAGAAACTTATAAAAGGAGGTGATCTTTTCAAAATTTTCATATATTTAAAAAGTTGTATTTTAATCAAAACCTAAAAAATGAGACTAAAGCAATTTAAAATCAAAAATTTTCGAGGCTACAATGACGAAGTAGAGATTTCTTTGGATGATTTAACAGTTTTTGTCGGAAAAAATGATATTGGAAAATCTACCGTTTTAAAAGCTATGGATATTTTTTTCAATGAGGCAAAAGGAACCATAAAATTTGATAAGGATGACGTTAATAAAGCAGCATTGGATGGAGGAGATGATGAAACTGTTTTTACAGCGATTTTTGAGAATTTACCTGCTTCTATTATAATCGATGAAACAAACCCAACTGTCTTAGCTAATGAGTATCTTCTTAATAATGATGGAGATTTAGAGATTATTAAGAGATACAAAAATGCTGGTAAAGAAAAGGTATTCATTAAAGTTAATCACCCTACTCATTCTTTATGTAGTGATTTGTTTTCAGCTAAACCAGCTGATTTAAGGCGAATCTTAGATGGAGAAAATATAGAGTGTGAAAACCGCTCTAAAAATGCCATTATGAGAGCGGCAATCTGGACACATTTTCAGGATGAACTAGCATTGGAAGAAATATTATTAGATGTATCAAAAGGTGAAACAAAAACAATATGGGATAAGCTTAGATTAAAA
This sequence comes from Marivirga sp., assembly GCF_051117495.1. Lineage (NCBI taxonomy): Bacteria > Pseudomonadati > Bacteroidota > Cytophagia > Cytophagales > Marivirgaceae > Marivirga > Marivirga sp. The sequence continues at coordinate 129,590 of NZ_JBNPEF010000005.1, forward strand.
CTGCCTCTATACTCGTTATTTCAGTCAGATCGAAAAAATAGTGATGGTGATAATGAAGTCCAAGACCCATTAAAAGAGGCGGTTAAACAAATCCTTTCAGATACTCAATTACAAAATAAATTAAGGGAGGTATCCGAAGAAGTTAAAGAGAAATTATCAGAAGTCTCAAATAAAACTCTGGAAAAGCTAAGAGAAATGAACCCAGAGATTGCAGATAGTTTAGACCCTAAGATACCAGATGATGAAGCATTAAAATGGAATGATGTTTTTAAAAATGTTTCTATTACAGGGGATGATGATATCCCTATAAACAAAAGAGGTAGTGGAGTAAAGAGACTAGTTCTCATTAACTTTTTTAGGGCAGAAGCAGAACACAGAAGAGAACAAGCAGATATTCCTAGTATTATTTATGCAATAGAAGAACCCGAAACTTCACAACATTATGAGCATCAACGTCAATTGGTTAATGCCTTATTAGAGTTGTCAAATACTGAGAATACTCAAATATTTTTAACCAGCCACAGTTCTATAATAGTAAAGTCCTTACAATTTGGTGACTTAAGATTAATTTCAAGTGATAACGGACAGAAACAAATATCTGATATTGAACCTACGTGTTTGTCCTATCCATCTTTAAATGAAGTTAATTTCAGTGCATTTGGAGAAATAACTGAGGAGTATCATAATGAATTAAACGAGCATCTAAAAAATGAACAAGCACCAGATACAGGAATAAAGCAGTTTGATCAAATTTTTTTTCAAGATGTTTTAGGTGAAAGTAAAACGTTTCCATGGTTGACGTATCCAAATGAGGTTTCAATTCATACTTTTATTAGAAATCAAATTCATCATAGAGCTGATAATGGTGTACCTGACCCTAGAGAATTAAAAAATTCTATAATTGTTATGCGTGACTATATTTTAGAAAATAATTAGATAAGATGGCCGAACCTCATAAATTTAAAATAACAGAATTAGAAGAGTTCTTAAATAATAACGAAATCCCTTCTGTAAAAAAGCAACCAAAAACCTTTTTGGAAATAGCCCGTCAGCCGCATTACGAAAATGTGATTTCTAATATCTATGCTTTTTATTTTGATCCACATGAAGAGTATGGTTTAGGGCATTTGTTTATCAACTCTTTTATTGAATGTATAAAAGAGCAAATGCAGCAAGTGGAGAATTTTTTAGATGATTTTCAGGAATTTGTGATTGAAACGGAATACGGGACAGAAGAGAAAGGGAGAATAGACCTGTTTCTATATAATGATGAACAAGCTATCTTAATCGAAAATAAGATTTACCATCACTTGGCCAATAATCTGGATGATTATTGGAATACTGCTACCAAAGAAGTAAAGACAAAAAATATAGTAGGTGTATTGTTGACCTTAGGAAAACAAAGTGGGAATCTGCATCAAAACTTTGTAAATGTTCTTCACTTGGATTTTTTAAAAGCTGTGATGTCCAATATTGGTAACCACCTCATGGAAGCTTCAGAAAAATATTTCACTTTCCTTAAGGACTTATACCAAAACATTGAAAATATGAGTACAAAATTGCTTTCCTCAGATGATTTTAAATTTTATATTGAAAATCAAGACAAAATATTAGATACCGTCAAATTTAATGATCAGGCCAAAGATCATATCAAAACTCAGATTGTAAATGCGTGGGATAACCAACCTAATTTGGAGGTTAAGTCTGCCACATTAAATACTAAACAGTTCTATAAGTATAGGGAGATACAGAAAGAAGGAGTTGATAAAATATACTTCTCCGTTTACTTTGATAAGTTATTGGCTGGACAAAAAGAAATTTGGGTGAATATTTTCCTCACTTCTGAATATATGGATTTTTACAATCATTCAGAAATTCTTGAAATTATTCGTCAATACCCTTCAATAGAGGGTTATAATAAAAGAAATGAAAAAGAAGGTTGGGTCTTTTTATGCGGAAAAACCTATAACTTAAATAATGATCAAATAACTGATTTGCAAAATACAGTCGAAGGGTTTATTAAGAATGATAAGTTCGCTGAGCTTTTTGATGAGTTGGAAATTAAATTGAAAACTTTGAATGAACAGAGGCAAGGAGTTGAAAATTCTTCCATTGATGAATTAGAAAATTAAAAGATAGTATTGGTTGTTGAATTCCAGAATTCAACAACCATATCTCATATAACGTTTCATTGATAAAATGTCCAGTTTTTTAATTAAAAAACTGGACATTTCGCTTAATCAAAAAGTCTATTTCTTTTGCTTTAGTGAAGTTTAAACAGCATATTTAAGTTATTAAACTATTACACCAGTCCTTTATTTTGGAGGGAGGTGAAATATATAAAATAGATTTCAGCTAAGAAATGACTAAGAGCGAACTCATCATTTATCAAACAGAAGACGGGCAAACCAAAATACAAACCCGTTTGGAAAATGAGACTGTTTGGTTGACTATTGATCAGATGGCGGAACTATTCCAGAAAGGAAAGTCGACCATTAATGAACATATCCTTAATATATTTAAAGAAGGAGAGCTAGAACAGGAAACATCAATGAGAAAAATCGGAATTTCCGATTTTTCTACCAAACCCACCAATTTCTACAATTTGGATGTTATTATTTCGGTTGGCTATAGGGTGAAATCCCATAGAGGGGTGCAGTTTCGTAAATGGGCAACCGCTCGCATCAAAGAGTACATTGTGAAAGGGTTTACCATGAATGATGAATTGCTAAAAGAAGCAGGTGGAGGTAATTACTTTGATGAACTACTTGCCCGAATCCGCGATATCCGTTCTTCAGAAAAGGTGTTTTGGCGGAAAGTGCTTGATATTTATGCTACCAGTATTGATTATGACCCATCAACTGAAACTTCACAGGCTTTTTTTAAAACAGTTCAAAACAAAATGCATTGGGCAGCCCATGGCCAAACTGCTGCTGAGATTGTATATAAAAGGATTGATGCTGAAAAAGATAATCTCGGCTTAACCAACTTTAAGGGAGAAAAGCCTACTAAACAAGAAACCGAGATTGCGAAGAACTATCTAACGGAAAAAGAATTGGATATACTCAATAGGATGGTGACGGCCTATTTGGAATTGGCAGAACTTCAGGCCTTGAATAGAAAACCAATGTATATGAAAGATTGGACTGCCCGCTTGGATGATTTTCTGACAATGACCGGAAATGATATTTTAGATCATGCTGATTCCATTAGCCATCAAGATGCAATGGAAAAAGCGCATCTGGAGTATGAAAAATTTAAAGAGAGAACTAAAGGTGAACTTTCTAAAGTGGAGAAAGATTTTATAAAGCATCTTGATAAAAATACTAATGAATTGAAAAAGAAAAGATAATGTCAGTAGCTATTTCCTTCTATAAAATTTTTATGTCTAGTTATATGCCACTCCAAAATGGTCAAATACGGATTTTCAAGGATTTGGATATGGTAGAACAGCTTGGTTCAGGAATACCAAGAATACTTCAGGTTTATCCAAAAGATTGTTTTAAAATTAGTGAGAACTTTATAAGAATGTCATTCCCTAAAGAAATTGGTAAAACTGAGTCCTCACTTGGTGGTGGTCCAATAAGTGGTCTAATAGAATTAACAGATCGCCAGAAAGAAGTGCTAGAACTAATAAGACAAGATAGTAAATTGACAAAAAGGGCTCTTGCTGAAAAACTAGGGATCAATGTTTCTGCTGCACAGGCTCATATTGATAATTTAAAGGAAAAAGGCATGATTATAAGACAAGGAGGAACTAGAGGTAAATGGGTATTAACCAATAAAATATGAAGTTCACCGAAGCCCAACTTGAAGCAAGTTTTATTGATGAATTCCAGAAGCTGGATTATGCCTATCATAATGGGTCTGATCTAAGACAGGCTAAAGCTACGCAATTAGCTCAAGAGCCCAGGATTCAATATGGCCATGTGGTGGAAGAAGATGTTCTCATTCGAGATGATTTGACTCAGTATTTAGCTAAGAGATACGAAAAAGAGGGTATTACGCTTATTGAAATAGAGCGTATCATTCGAGAAATAAAAAAATTGCCAGCTGCAGACCTCTATGAAAGTAATAAAACTTTCATGCGAAAGCTGAGTAATGGGTTTATTTTTAAAAGAGAGGATTACAAGCAGAAAGACTTATTTATCGAATTCATTGATCATGAAGATGATGAAAATAACAGCTACAAAGTAGTCAACCAATTAGCCATTCAGGGATCTGAAATGCGCATTCCTGATATGATTCTTTATATCAACGGATTGCCTTTGGTGGTTTTTGAATTTAAAACAGCCATTCAAGAAGACGTTACCATTCATAATGCATACAGGCAACTGACTGTTACCTATCGAAGAAATATTCCAGAGCTATTTAAATACAATGCCTTTTGTGTCATTAGTGATGGCGTTAATTCAAAAGCTGGTTCTTTTTTCGCTAAAGAAGAATTCTTTTATGCCTGGCGTAAAATTACAGGAGAAGAGCAGGAAGAAATGCAGGGGATTGATTCTATGAAATCTTTAATATTAGGGATGTTTGAAAGGGATAGGCTTAAAGATATCATTAGAAATTTTATTCTCATTCCGGATCAATCCCATAAGCAGGAAAAGATATTATGCCGATATCCGCAATACTATGCTGCTCGAAAACTTTTTGAAAGTATTAAAAAGCAAAAACGACCTCTAGGTGATGGAAAAGGCGGCACCTACTTTGGCGCTACTGGATGTGGTAAAAGCTATATTATGCTTTTTCTAACTCGCTTGCTGATGCGAAGTACAGCTCTTTCCAGTCCGACCATAGTAGTGATTACCGACCGAACGGATTTGGATGATCAATTGTCCAAGCAATTTACAGGAGCTAAAACTTTTGTAGGTGATAATAGCATTGAATCCGTCACAAGTAGAGCACATTTGCGGGAATTATTGCAAGGTCGAAGCAGTGGTGGCGTGTTTTTGACTACCATTCACAAGTTTACAGAAGATACCCAATTGCTTACTGAAAGAGATAATGTCATTTGTATTTCAGATGAAGCACACCGTTCTCAGGTCAACTTAGATCAAAAGATTAAGATTACAGAAAAAGGAGCAAAAAAAAGCTATGGCTTTGCAAAGTACCTGCATGATTCTTTACCGAATGCCACTTATGTTGGCTTCACAGGAACTCCAATCGATGCTACAATCGATGTATTTGGCCCTGTGGTGGATGCCTACACCATGAGGGAGTCAGTCACCGATGAAATTACAGTTCGCATTGTGTATGAAGGTCGAGCTGCCAAAGTGCTTTTGGATAATGAAAAACTCCAAGAGATTGAAAAGTATTATGATGAAGCGGCAGAGGCAGGAGCCAATGAATATCAGGTAGAGGAATCCAAAAAAGCGAATGCTAAAATGAATGCCATAATTGGGGATTCAGACCGAATAAAAGCAGTAGCGGAAGATTTTGTACAGCATTATGAAAAACGAGTGGAAGAAGGATCTACTGTCTTGGGTAAAGCTATGTTCGTTTGCAGCAGTCGGAAAATCGCCTATGCTTTTTACAATGAACTCATCAGCTTACGACCTGATTGGGGAGAAATCAGAACAGCAGCCCCAGGAGCAGAACTGGAAAAAGGAGAGGAAAAAGAGATTAAAGCCATTGAAAAAGTAAAAATGGTGATGACTCGAAATAAGGAAGACGATGATGATCTCTATGATTTGCTAGGAACGAAAGAGTACAAATCAGAATTAGACCGACAATTCAAAGAAGCAAAATCGAATTTCAAGATTGCCTTAGTGGTGGATATGTGGTTAACAGGATTTGATGTTCCTTTTCTGGATACTATTTATATTGATAAGCCCATACAAAAGCATTCCTTAATACAAACTATCTCTCGAGTAAACCGCAATTACGAAGACAAAAACAAAGGCTTGGTAGTAGATTATATTGGCATAAAATCCAAGATGAATCAGGCTTTAGCTATGTATTCCAAATTAGAAGGAGATAGTTTCGAGGACATTGATCAAAGTATCATAGCTGTTAAGGATTATTTAAATGTGTTGGAAAAAATGTTCCATCATTTTGATGCTAGTTTATATTATCAGGGAAATCCTACTGAAAGATTAGATTGCCTCAAGAGAGCAGCTGATTTTGCTATGCAAACTAATCAGCAGGAAAAGCGCTTTATGGAATTGGTCAAAAGACTGAAAGCCGCTTATGATGTTTGCGTAGGTTCTGAGGAATTGGGAGAAGACAGAAGAGATCAAATTCATTTCTATTTAGCAGTTCGTTCCATCATCCATAAGTTAACCAAAGGAAATGCGCCTGATACTGCTCAGATGAATGAAAAGGTAAGGGAATTAATCAGGCAGGCGATCAAAAGTGATGGTGTAGAGGAAATTTACCAATTAGGAGATGAACCGACCCATCAAATAAATTTATTTGACGAAGATTATTTAGATAAAATCAATGGTGTAAAACTGCCGAATACTAAGATAAAGCTTTTACAGCAATTGCTTAAAAAAGCCATTGAAGAGTTTAAGAAAACTAATCGTGCTAAGGGAATTGATTTTAGTAAGAAATTCCAGTCGCTAGTAGATCAGTACAATGAACGTAAAGAGCTAAATGACTATCAAGGTCAGGTTTACGATGATATTGCGGAGCAATTCACCAATATGATCATGGATATGAAAGCAGCCTTCGCTTCTGGTGATGAATTAGGGATTAGTTTTGAAGCCAAAGCATTCTACGACATCTTAAAGCAGCTGGCCAACAAATATGACTTTGAATATCCTGATGAAAAGCTTATCCCTCTATCAGAAAACGTAAAGGCCTTAGTGGATGATAAAGCTAAGTACACCGACTGGAACAAAAGGGAAGATATTAAAGCGGAGCTTAAAGCTAATTTAGTGGTCTTGCTTGGTGAAAATGATTACCCTCCTGTAGATCGTGATGAAGTGTATCAGGAGATTTTTGAACAGGCTGAGAATTTTAAGAGGTATAGTTCTTAGTAAGAATTACAGATTCTAAGTTATATTTCAAATGATCAACCCCAATGATTTTTCCCCATGGTGCTCATTTGGCTTCTTCTTAGATGTTTGGCGCCCTCTCTGGAATAAAAAGGATCAGTTTCCAATTCTGGTCTTGAATTCAATACATGACCGTATTTTTCTTCTATTTCTTTCCTTTTGGTATATCTTACCCAAGCTTTTTCCTCTAATGAAAAAGGCTCCCTTTGTCCGTTTGCTGCTTCAATAAAAAGTTTTTGTTTTTCAGTAAATGGCTCTAATTCGCCTTCCGCTAAGGCTTTAAACCAATGTCCAAAATTTCTTAAAATACTAAGTTCTTCTTCACTAAAAATGGTGACTTTACAATCAATTTTAAAGGGACTCTTGCTTGATAAATAATTTAGATGTTGTTCTTTTTGTGTTTTCATTTTGTAAGGTCTTGATTTACTAAGTATAATAATTCCATTAAATTATATAATATTTATTTCATAATCAACCGTTCATGGCTTTTGAAATGAAGCTCAATTGAAATATGAATTAGTTTGAATACTAGGCTATAACCCCTAATTTGGCATTTAGTAATTATAAAATTTTTTTAGAATGAAGAGCATCCATCAAAACCAACAATCTATTCAATGGACTTTGTCTCCATTTGATTTTCAGGGTGATATTAATGCCGGACAAATATTTTTCAGTCGATTTGAAGAAGTACCCAGCACTTTTGAAATGTATGATGTGGACATCAATAAAATTAGCGAATGGCTGGAATCAGATTTTTCCGATGAGATTATCAGCAAGCATAAACGTGAAAAATTTTCTGAAAAGGAAAGTGAGGAAATGCTTTCTGCTATTTATGTTTTCAAAGATGAAATAGTTTTGGAAATTGCTTCAGACATGATGCAAATGGCTTATGGTAAAGGAGCTAAAATGAAGGCTACACTAATTGAAGGGATGAAGAAATTTGTAAAGAAGGAGAAATCGGGAATTTCCATGATTGTTCAAAGTAAAATGGGACTAATGCCTAAAGATCTTGAAATTAAAAAACAGGAAGTCGATTTGTCTTTACATTATAATGATGGTTTTGATGCCGTAGATGAACAATTGAAAAGAGAGCTCTCGGATGAGAATGGATCGGGCCTATATTTGCTTTATGGAGCCCCTGGAACAGGAAAAAGTTCCTACATCAAATATCTTATACATCAGGTCAATAAAAGGATGGTATTCCTGCCTCCAAAAGTCGCGCTCAATTTAGATGATTTTGCCCTTACTGATTTCCTTCTGGATAATAGAAATATCATATTGGTGATTGAAGATTCGGAAGAATTACTAAAAACCGATAATAATGCTAGAACGTCAGCCATTTCCATGTTACTGAATCTAACAGATGGAATTTTAGGAGATGGATTGGGCATTAAAATTATTGCCACCTTTAATACGGAACTGCACCAGATAGACCCGGCTTTAATGCGAAAAGGAAGATTGAAATTAATGTATGAATTCAACAAATTAAGCATCCCAAAATCAAAAGCTTTACTGGCTCATCTAGGAGTCGAAAAAGAAGTCCATAACCCAATGAACCTGTCTGAAATCTATTATTTGGAAGAACACCAATATCAATTGCATAATAATAATGGGATTGGGTTTTAAATTAATTACCATAATATATTAAGACAAAATTTAATCTAAGTATTCAAAAATTTTTACATTCCATACAATTTTCAAGAATTTTCAGCATATTGAATTGAGATGTAAACAGAAAATATAATAGTAATGAAGAAAACTTGGTATCAAAGAAATAAAGAAAAAGTGCTTGAAAGGCTTGAAAAGAAGTATAGGGAAAATGAAGAATTTAGAAAAAAGAGAAAAACTATGTCCCGTGAAAAATATCATTTGGATGCTGATTACCGAGAAAAGACCATTGAAAGAGCCAAACTTCGACATCGTGCTAAAAAGGCACTAACTGAACCAGATAAATCATTACCGGACAAGAATTCCCAATAACCTTCTATGTTCTTTTTCAATTTCGAACATCTATCATATCCTGAGTCATCCCCTCTCTATATTTATTAAAATATTTCTGTTTTCAAATTCCCAAATCCACCCTATCACTCCATATCTCATAAATAGGATCACCTTTGCTGCTTTTTCTGCTGTGATGCCATTCTTCATTTTTTAATTCATAATTGAACGCTAATTCCGCACCCACTCTACTGTTGTCTCTGGAGAAAAATTTGATAATTTCGGTATATTTTCCATTCTTGGTAGTATAATCTCCTCCACCTGTTCCCATGAAATCACCAGTTTCACTATTGTAGGCTATCCATTGGAAATAAGTACCCGATAAGATTTTCATGGTTTTTCTAGCTCCCGGGGTCATCGTGTTCATTTCTCCATTACGTTCTCTACCGGTAATTAACCATGCGCCCGCCAATTCTCCTGGTTTGTTTTCGTCTGTTCTTTTCCATGTTAAATCTCCAATTTCTAGCTTCTTCCTTTTTAAAGTGTAATCAAACTTTTCTTTTTGACCAACTTTCTCTTTGTCATCGGTATGGAATTCGTAAGTAATTTCGATTTGATTATTATTGGTGAGTTTCCAACTTCCTCCGTAAGTGTATTTGAAATCATTGCCCTTATAGAAGGTTACGGCAAAATGCTTTTCGGCCATTATCCATTGACCGCTTAGGCCTTTATTTGTAGTGATTTGCCAACCACCACTTAATTTATTGGACTCTTGCGAGTTGAATGCGGTCATTAAAAAGACTGAAATCACTAAACATAAAGTTTTCATACTTATAAGGTTTATGCATTCAAAATTATCATAAAGTCAGTAATATAAAATCCTGTTTTGGTGTTTTCACCAAAACTTTATAAATACTTGAGAACTCCAGTGCTTTTAGGTAAAAATACCTAAAAGAGGTAATGGATTTTTGAAAATTCACTTTACATTCCTGTCAATTTTAGCGCTATTCAATAATCATCATTCACTTCCACCCAATAACCATTAGGGTCTTGGAAATAGATCTGTTGCACGCCATCTACCCTTTGGGTGATTTTACCAGCTTCACCAATCCAGTTTTCAAAGTGAATTTTCTTTGCCTTTAAATTTTTGATAAAACCTTCCATATCCTCTATGCTAAAACATAAATGGTTATTTTTATTGATGGTAGGTTCTTTCCACTCACCTTCAATCAGATGCAGCTGCGACACTCCCAATTTATACCAAACATGCAATCCGTCTTTAAAGGGTTCTTCAATTTCTTCCAATCCAATAATATCGGAATAGAAAGACTTGCTTTCAGATAAATTTTCCACATAAACTGCTATATGGTTTAATTTGACCTGAGCATGTGACAAATGGAATGTGATTAAAAATAGTATTGTTATAATAAATGATTTCATACCTTGGGTTTTATTGGAAACTGACAAATTATTGGTTTTTTTCAACTCTTCAATTGAGATGTCAATATATTCATTTTTTTCCTGCCTCCACAGCTTTTCTTACAGAACCATATTTTAACAATAAATTTTTAGCTTTATCAAAATCAAGCTGAAGTTCATGCATAATCATTTTTGTGCCTCTTTCTACCAATTTATCATTGCTTAGTTGCATATCCACCATTCTATTTCCTTTAACATGCCCTAATTGAATCATGGCAGTGGTGGAAATCATATTTAGCACCATTTTTTGTGCAGTGCCTGCTTTCATTCTGGTGCTTCCAGTCACAAACTCGGGGCCAACTGGAACTTCAATCGGGTATTCAGATACTTTTACCACTTCAGAATTAGGATTGCATGTGATGCAGGCAGTTTTAATTCCTTTTTCCTGTGCTGTTTTCAATCCCCCAATAACGTATGGAGTTCTTCCCGAAGCAGCTATTCCTATTAGAAAATCTTTATTAGAGATATTATACTCCTGTAAATCTTTCCAGGCCTGAGTTTTGTCATCCTCCGCAAATTCCACTGCTTTTCTTATGGCACTGTCCCCACCTGCAATTAAGCCAATTACTTTATCATGACTAACCCCAAATGTTGGCGGACATTCGGAAGCATCCAATATGCCTAGCCTCCCACTTGTTCCTGCCCCAATATAAAATAATCTTCCGCCAGCCTGCATTTTTTGAACAATTACCTGTAATGCTTTTTGAATCTGTGGAAGTGCTTTTTGTACTGAAAAGGCCACAGACTGATCTTCCTGATTGATACCATGAAGCAATTCTGCTATAGAAAGATTTTCCAGATTATTAAAGTTTGATTCTGATTCTGTAATGCTCATGAATGCTGATTTTTATGATAAAGGGTCAATCCTGCAATAGGATTTTCCATAAAATTCCCTGCCTTTAAATTATTTTTGCTTAAAACCATTCTCATAATGGAGTTGGCATTATAGCCTACTCCACCCACAAAATGAATGGGCAAATCTTGATGGTCCTTAAATTTCATCACGGATTTTTCCAGAAACAACTGAAAGGCTTCGGATATCATCTCAAAAAAGTACCGCTCTTTTTGATGGTTTAATGCAAATTGGAAAAATTGAGCGAAAAACCTATTGGGATAAGGATTCTGATAAATTTGTTCCAGAGCGTATTCCAAATTGATTTCAGGATAGTTTGCTTTAAATTTTTTAGCGAGTATGTCTGGCATTTCATCCTCCAAATACGCTTTCAGTGTCAATTTACCAATGTAATTACCACTTCCTTCATCTCCCAAAGCATAACCAAATGATATCATTCTATCCTCAATCTCTTGGCCATCAAATTGGCAAGCATTTGCGCCTGTGCCTAAAATGCAGGCAATACCAGGCTCATTTCCACAACTAGCCCTTGCGGCCGCCAACATATCATCTTCCACAAAAACGTTATTGCAGTTAAAGAATTTTGAAAATACCGATTTTATTTTTTCTTTGTTCTTAGCATTTCCACAACCAGCCCCGTAATAGTGAATTTCTTTGATCGGTTGAAAAGTTTTCCCGTCAAAATCTTCTTTTAGACTTAATAAAAGCTCTTTTTTGCTTATCAAATAAGGATTTATCCCACTTGTTTTCAATTGTTCAATAGAATTGTCATCATTTAACAAACGCCAATCTGTCTTACTTGAACCGCTATCTGCTATTAATTGCATTAATCTTTATAATTATTTTACCGTGTAAACTTAACATGAACTGAAATTTATATAACTTAGGAATCAATTAATAGGTAAAGTTGTGAAAAAAAGTAAACTATTAGAGCTTTTGGGACTAGATAAAATTATAGAATCATTACAAAATTTGCTAGAGGTACGCATAGCAATAATAAGAGAGGAAATCGAAGAAAAAGTAGCGGAGAAATTAGCCAAAGTTTTGCCAATTCTGTTTGTGGTGGCGTCCGTAACTTTGCTAATTCTATTTGCTAGTTTAACCTTAGCATTTTATCTGACAGAGATTTTGGATAGTCATGTGTATGGTTTTGGTATAGTGGCTTTATTTTATTTTTTGTTAACTATTATTTTCTATTTATTGAAGGATAGTAAAGCGCTAAAAAAGATTTTTGGTAAAGCTATCAACAAACCCATTAAAGAAGAGTAATTTTAATTTTAAAATTCAAGATTCATGAGCAATCAAGAAAAACTTTTAGAGAAAAGTAAAAAATACGAACAAGATTTATCAGAACAGTTAAGTGAATATTCAGGTAAAGCCGAAAAATTTGGTAAGAATGCTTTAATGATAGCAGGTGGGATATTTTTGGCATATCAGGCAGTGAAATTAATAACAGGCAGTAAGAAAAGCCGAAATACTAAAGTTTATAAAGAGGTGGGTGAAGATGAAGGGGATTATGAGGATTCACCACGAATTATTATTAAAAGAGATGATAGCCATAGTGGTATAATGGATGCCCTTAAAGCAGAAGTTGGCGGAATTTTAGTAGCCATTGCCAGGGAGAAAATATTAGACTTTTTAAGTCAGTTGGAAAATAAAAAATCTGATGATCAAGAAAGAGAAGCTTAATCAACTGATAAATCATAAAGCAAATGGCCAAAAATGCTTTGCTTTATTAATTGACCCCGATAAAGTCCATGATAGAGCCTCTTTGCAACGATTAGTCAATATGGCCATCGAAAACGAAGTGGATTTCTTTTTTGTGGGAGGTAGTTTGATTGTATCAGATTTTTTAAGCAGTTGTATTACTGATATTAAATCGGCTACAGATATTCCCGTTATTCTTTTTCCGGGCAATAATCAATATATCGATTTGCAGTCAGATGCGATTTTGTATTTATCTTTAATATCAGGAAGAAATCCTGATTTGTTGATTGGCCAGCATGTCTTATCTGCACCTATTCTGAAAAGAAGCAATATGGAAGTTTGGCCTACAGGCTATATGCTGATTGATGGGGGAAATAGGACTTCTGTTTCCTATATGAGTAATACTAACCCCATTCCTTACGATAAGCATGATATTGCAGTTAGTACAGCCATTGCGGGTGAATTGCTAGGATTACAGCTTATTTATATGGATGCCGGTAGTGGGGCCGATAAGATGATCAGTGAAAAGATGATTGCTTCTGTGAAAAGAGCCATTGATGTTCCGCTAATAATTGGGGGTGGAATTAATTCTGTCTCTAAAGCAAAAAACGCCTGGAAGTCAGGCGCAGATGTGGTAGTTGTGGGTAATGCCATAGAGCAAAACCCACAATTATTGATAGAAATGACTGAAGCAAAGATTATGCTTAATCGGCAATTAAACGTTCATTAGAGATTCTCTTCTCCTCATTTTTCCTGCTGGAATTCCGAACATCATTTTAAATCTTCGGCAGAAGTATGCTGTATCTTTGTAACCCACTTCATGTCCTATATCTCTGATGCTCTTTTTGGAAGTTCTCAATAAGGTAACGGCCTCTTCCATTCGTTGATACTCAATATAATCTTGTGGATTAATACCCGTCAACATTTTGAAATATTGCCCTACATAATCCTCTGATACATTGGCAACCTCAGCAAGTTTTTTGTTGGATAAATCACCTCCTAAATGCTCATTAATGTAATTGAAGATATCAATTAAGCGAGGATCCTTGAAATAGGTACTGTTGGTAGCCAATTGCTCAACAAATAACTTATTGCGAACAATGTGTCTAAATAATTCTACTAGTAAATATTCAGTAAGAACTTTTACCATACGATCAGCTCCTGGCTCATCAGTATTAAGTTCTTTGAATACCCTATCATGCAATGATTTAATGGTATCATTACTAAAAATGAATGGAGGGATGTCCAAAGAGGCAAAAAAGTTTACAGAATCAAAAACCTTAGCTTCAAATGATATATAGCTAAAGCTATCACCACCTTCTACCTTTAATTCATCATAAGTTATTGGAGTGAAATATTCTGATTTACCTGATATAAATTTATCATTGGTAATAGATTCAATTTGGCTTCCCCTGCCGTAAGTGATTTGATGTACTTTTCCACCGGGAATAAAAGCAAAATCACCTTCCTTTGCCAATAATTTTTCTTCACCTAACAGCACTTCCCCTTTGTTGACCCAAATAACTTTGTTCTCTACTTCATAGAGGTTATTAACGGTTACAGGCTTTTGAATTTTAATATTCTTTGCTTTGACGAACTTAACGCCTAAAGACTCAATGATTTTGTTGTAATCTTCCATTTTCTTGTTTTATGAATGGATTAACTATAAAAAGTAAAAGTATGTAATTGAATAATTGTATAAATCTAATGAATAATAGCTTTATATCAAAACAAACAAAAAACGCACAACCCTATTTAAGATGTAAGGTTGTGCGTATTAACGAGTAAATTATTGAATTATTTTAAGATTAAGTCTTTAATAGAAGACTTGCTTTTATACAGCAATCTGCTTATTTAAGTATATTTCTTGAGATCACGATTTTCTGTATTTCAGATGTTCCTTCGTAGATCTGAGTAATTTTTGCATCTCTCATTAAACGCTCAACATGATACTCCTTAACGAAACCATAACCACCATGAACTTGAACAGCTTCAACAGTCGTGTCCATTGCCACTTGCGAAGCATATAACTTTGCCATGGCACTTGCTTGGGAGAAATCTTGTTTTTGGTCTTTAAGCCATGCCGCTTTCAAACACAACAACCTAGCAGTTTCGATTTGAGTAGCCATGTCAGCTAATTTGAAGGCAATGGCTTGGTGCTGGCTGATTTCTTTACCAAATGCTTTCCTTTCTTTAGAATATTTTAAAGCCAATTCATAAGCGCCTGATGCGATTCCTAAGGCCTGAGCAGCAATTCCAATTCTTCCACCATTTAATGTTGACATAGCGAAATTAAACCCAAATCCATCTTCACCAATTCTGTTTTCTTTGGGCACTTTCATATCTTGGAACATCAAAGAATGCGTATCAGAACCTCTAATACCCAATTTTTCCTCTTTCTTACCTACTACAAAGCCTTCGGTTTCTCTTTCAACTATTAAAGCGTTGATTCCTTTATGACCTTTTTCTTTATCAGTCTGAGCAATTACCAAATATACAGAAGCACTATTTCCATTGGTGATCCAGTTTTTAGTACCATTCACCAAATAATAATCACCTTTGTCTTCGGCAGTTGTTCTTTGAGAAGTAGCATCAGAACCTGCTTCTGGTTCCGATAGGCAAAAAGCTCCTAATATTTCGCCAGTGGCCAATCTTTTAAGATATTTCTCTTTTTGTTCTTCGGTTCCATATTTTTCTAATCCCCAGCAAACTAGGGAATTATTTACAGACATGGCAACAGAAGCAGAACTATCAATCTTGGAAATTTCCTCCATGGCCAATACATAGGAGATAGTATCCATACCGCCACCATTGTATTTAGGATCCACCATCATTCCCATGAATCCTAGTTCCCCCATTTTCTTGATCTGCTCGGCAGGAAATTTTTCGTGAGTATCTCTTTCGATAACTCCAGGTAATAATTCGTTTTGTGCAAAATCTCTTGCAGCGGCCTGAACGGCCAACTGCTCTTCCGTGAGTTGAAAATCCATCTATAAATTATGTTTTAGTCGTTTCTGTGCAAAAACAGAATGTTTCCGCAAAAGTTTTGCAAATATAGGAAAAATCCATTTAATCTCTGCTACCCAAGAACATCATCACATAGTATAGCAACGTAACTAATGAAGCTATTGCTGCCACTAAATAAGTTCGTGCCGCCCATTTTAACGAATCTTTTGCCATATCATGCTCTTGTGGAGTGGTTACACCTGAAGTTGTCATCCAAGCTAAACCTCTTTTACTGGCATCATATTCTACTGGTAAAGTGATAAAAGCGAAAAGAGTAAAAACTGTATAGCATCCGATGATGACCATCATTGCTAATTCATAACTAAATATTTGTTGAAAAAACACAGCTCCAAAGAACATTGCAATAAAGACAAAGTTGATGATTTTAGCACTAACATTTTGCAAAGGCACAAGCGCAGAACGCAATTCTAAGAATGCATAAGCTTTTGCATGCTGTACAGCATGACCTACTTCGTGGGTAGCTACTGCAACCGCTGCTGCGGAACGATTATTATAAACTTCTGAGCTCAAATTCACTGTTTTATTGGCTGGATTGTAGTGATCGGTCAGCTGTCCTTCAACAGACATTACCTTCACATCATAGATTCCATTATCCTTCAACATTTTTTCTGCGGCTTCTCTACCTGATATTCCAGAACTCAAAGCTATTTTTGAATACTTCTTGAATTTACTCTTCAAGCGGGATTGCACAGCATAACTAATGATGGCAAATCCAATGATTATTACTATTAAGAACATTTTATTATTGGTTTATTTTATTAATAATATTAGTGGTTGAGTATCCTTCCACCAGGTCGATAGTTTCTACTTTTCCACCGTTTTCAATTACGATATTGGCTCCAACAATGTTGCTAATTTTGTAGTCGCTTCCCTTTACTAAAATATCAGGTTTAAGTTGTTTTATTAAGGATAATGGGATGTCATCCGAGAAAAAAATAACAGCATCTACAAAAGCTAATGCTGCAATGATCCTGCCCCTAGCGTTTTCATTATTTACGGGTCTAGTTGGCCCTTTTAATTTGCTAACTGAAGCATCAGTATTCAGTGCCACAATAAGTTTGTCGCCCTTAGCAGCAGCTTTTTCTAAATAGTCAACATGCCCTAAATGCAAAATATCAAAACATCCATTGGTAAAGACCACTTTCTGGTCCTTCCATTCTTTCCTTTTGTCAATTAAGGAGTCCAATGAATATATTTTATCAGCTGTTGGCATAAGCTTGGTTTGAATTTCTCTTAGGGATAATCATACTTAAAAACAAAGATATTGAACCTACGGCCATAATCGCTATAGAATTGGTAGTATGTAAGACAAAGGCAAAAATTATCCCGTCCTTTTCTGCCACTCCATATAACAGTAAGCCGGCACTTATTAAATAATGAAAGGCACCTATTCCACCCTGTACAGGAGTTGCCATTCCAATTCCGCCCAAAACGAGCAATATTAATCCTGCCGAAAAGCCCAAATGGTGGGTGGGTTCCATACTAAAAAAGACTACATAGGTCATGAAGAAATAACAAACCCATATTCCTATGGTGGCTACCCAAAACAAGGCAGGACTTTTTAATTTTTTGACAGAGGTAATTCCTTCTACAAGCTGTCTTAAAAATGCCGTAAGTTTATTGTAGTACTTGTTTCTTCTAAGAAATGCTTGATTTCTTTTTAGCAGTATAAATATGATAATGCCTCCAATTAAAAAAGTGATCCCAATCGCTAAAAGTGTTAAGAAATTTTTCTCTAAACCATCGGCTTTATCTAAAAACAGATTTAAGAAGAAATCATTTAGTCTGCGGAATTCAATAGCCAAAGTCAATGCGATTATAATTAGGAGGCAGATCATGTCAAAAATGCGCTCGGTCACCACACTTCCAAAACCTTGGCTCATAGATACCTCATCTGTTTTTTTGAGCACGCCACATCTAGATACTTCACCCATTCTGGGCACCACAAAATTAGCTAAGTAGCCAACCATAACGGCTAAAAATGTTCTTGAGGTTTTGAGTTGATAACCCAATGGTTCTAATAACATATTCCAACGCCAAGCTCTTAAAAAATGACTAAACATGGCGAGGGCAATAGATAGGTATATCCAATTCAGATTGGCCTTTCTGAAACTTGCCATCATTTCACTGAAATCCACGTCTTTATATAGATACCAAAAAAGAAAGATGGCTATGGCTAGCGAGATGGTATATTTAAGAAATGATTGAAGTCCTTTTCTCAATGATTAGCTAAGTTTATTATGGGCATCTGGAAATATCAAAGATGGTTTGAAAGATTTTGCTTCTTCAAAATCCATATAAGCATATCCAATGATGATGATGATATCGCCTACTTGCACTTTTCTTGCGGCAGGTCCATTGAGACATACCATGCCAGACCCACGTTCTCCTTTAATGACATAAGTTTCCAATCGTTCACCATTATTGATATTGACGATTTGTACTTTCTCATTTTCTATTAGGTTGGAGGCTTCCATTAAATCCTCATCAATGGTGATGCTACCAACATAGTGTAATTCTGCTTGAGTAACCTTTACTCTGTGAATTTTAGACTTACAAACTTCAATTAACATACTATACTCTTAAAATTGGGTGCAAAGTTATGAAATTAAATAGAGCCTATTAGGCAAATGCATAAGATAATTTTTTATCTAGTTGATTTTCAGTGCCAAATAATAAATGGCTGTGAAATTAATTATGAGTTTACATTTAAATACATATTATCTATTAATCTCACATTTCCTATAAACCCTGCAATGCACAGAACGGTATCCGGGGCTAAGTAGTTCTCCGTTTTTGGAAGTAAATCCTTGTCACTGACGATTTCAAAGTATTCTAATCGTGCTGGATGGTCACTAAAAAGAGATTCTACTTTTAATTGGACTTCTTGTGCAGAGTGGTTTTTTGATAGAAGAGTTTTTGCTTCGGTTAATGCATTATAAAATATTTTGGCATCTTCTCTTTCTTGTTTACTTAAGCGTTCGTTTCTTGAGGACATAGCCAATCCATGAGGCTCTCTTTTAATAGGGACTGTGATAACTTTCAGATTGAAAAACAGTTCTTCCACCAATTTTTTAATAATGGTCAATTGCTGTAAATCCTTTTGTCCAAAAAACGCAAAGTCTGGCATTATTATATTAAAGAGTTTGGATACAATCAAAGCCACACCGCTAAAATGATTGGGGCGAAACTTCCCCTCCATCACTTTATCTAATTTACCAAAATCAAAACTAATGGTATTTCTACCGGCATACATCACTTCATCTGAGGGAAAGAAAAGCACATCACAGCCATTTTTATCCAATAATCCTTTGTCAGTATCAATATTTCTAGGATATTTTTTAAGATCGTCTGGGTTATTAAATTGGGTAGGGTTGACATAAATGCTACAAACTACTATATCAGCCTTCTTTTTTGCTTCAGCAACTAAGCTCAAATGCCCTTGGTGTAAGGCGCCCATGGTGGGGACAAATCCAATTTTTTTATTGGCTGACTTAAAATCGGATATAATAGCTTGAATTTCAGCGATTGAGCCCGTTGTTATCATAAAAAATGCGCTAAATTAGAAAGTTTTGGAACAAATCTAGCTGTTTAATCAAAAAAATAATGGAAAGTGAGTATTTTTTTGTATTTTTGTGCTTCGTTTATGAATTAATCAAATCCAATAAGCATATGTCAAAGCTTCGAATTCTTTACGTAGCCAATGAAATCAATCCATTTTTAAAAACATCAGAAGTAGCAGAATTTGTACGAAAGCTCCCTCAAGCCATGCAGGAAAGAGGTATGGAGATTCGTATTTTAGTACCCCGCTTCGGATTAATTAACGAGCGGAAGAACAGATTACACGAGGTAGTACGCCTTTCAGGTATCAATATCTCGGTAGGAGAAGAAGAAAAACCTTTAATTATTAAGGTGGCTTCAATTCCAAATGCCAAACTTCAGGTGTATTTTATCGACAATGAAGATTACTTCCAGCGCAAATTTGTTTTTCATGATAAGGAGAATAAATTCTATCCTGACAATGATGAAAGAGCAATATTTTTCTGCAAGGGAGCGTTGGAAACAGTTAAGAAACTAGGCTGGGCGCCTGATGTAGTGCATTGTAATGACTGGATGACCAGCTTGATTCCAATGTACTTAAAGACCACTTATAAGAACGACCCAATATTTAAAGATGCAAAATCTGTATTTACTGTGTATAATACAGAATTCTCTCATAAATTTGGGACAGATTTGGTGGACAAGGTAAAAATGCTCGATATTGATGACAGCATGTTGTCCAATCTAGAATCAGCCGATTATGAAGGGTTCATAAAAATCGGTGCAGAATATGCAGACGCAGTTATTAAAGCAGGTGATGAGTTTAAAGGAAACCTTGATGAATTATTTTCAACATTCGAAAAAGAAAAGAAAGTTGACACCATTGAAAAAGGAGAGGATTTTGAAGAATCCTATTTCAACCTATATACAGAATTGGCAGGCTAATTTCGCTGTCAAAATATTATCAGGGCCAGCATTCCTGCTGGCCTTTTTTTTCGCCTCATGTGAAGAGCCTATTGAAGTAGAAGGTGATTTAGTACCTGGAGGAAACAATACCGAAATCCGGTATGTGGAAATTCCTTTAGAGATGAATCATACGGCTTTCGATTCTCTAATTGTCAGCACAAATGGAGTTCAAGGTTCACGAGGCCAGATTTTTGTTGGCCATCAAAACAGTCCTGAGATAGGTGAGTTTACAGCCGAGGCTTATTTTGGGGCATTGCTTGAAAATGATTTTATTAGAGATAGTTTGCCAGCTAATGCAACAGCAGTAGAAACTAGGCTTAAGCTAGGATTCAATTATTATCATGGGGATGATTTTAATCAACCTCAAAATTTTATTGTATCTCAACTTAGCGATACCTTGACTATCAACGGTGAGCTTTACACTATTTATGATGAAATACCAGTGCAAAGCAAGGTTTCATTAGATCAAGAAATAATTGTAAATCCTGTTGATACTATACCTGATTATGTGCAACTAAATAATAGTTTAGGTAATAATATACTCAACAGGGTTAGGAATGAAGACTTAAATTCAGTTGGTATTTATAATGCTTTAAGAGGATTTAAGATTGAAGTTGAATCGGGAGTGAATAATTTACAAGCGATTAGTCTGGCTAGTGGGGAATCTTTCATAGAGGTTATCTATAGTGCTCCTTCTTTGGACACATTAAAAAGTGTAAAGTTTGATATATCTGGCTCTAGTTATACGCATGTTGATTATAACCCAGGGTCATTAGTGCCATCGGATTATTCGGGTAAGAAATCTTTTGAATTGTCGGATCCTTCAAAAGCCTATTTTAACAACTTAATGGGAATATCGCCAAGATTGAATTTAGACAGTTATCTGAATTTTATTGACACAGTAGAATTCCTGCAGATTAATAAAGCAGAATTGGTCATCAGTAATAATGAATTTAATGTTTCTGAGAATGAATCTTCTCAAATAAGACCAGCCGGAAACATAATTCCATATATATTGGAAAATGATGGCAACATAGCTAAAAAAGGAGAAGATTTCTGGGCCTTTCAGTCTAATTTTACTTCTAATGGGGCACCGGCAAACCCTAATCAAGCTAGCTCACCAGTTGTGATGAACTTTGATGAAGATAAGAAAGAGATAAAGGCAGACATAAGTTTTTTCTTACAGGAAATTTATAATAATCCTGATCTATGGAATGAAGACTATGACTTTTTATTTACTGGTCAATTCATAAGAAGAAATCAAACACCTTTTAATGAGGTGCCCAAGATCAATATTGGCAACTTCGACAATTTCTTAGTTGATAAGGAAAATGTTAAATTAAAGATATATTATACCACTTTTAAATAATTTACAATATGTGTGGAATTGTAGCATATGTAGGTCATCAGAATGCATCTGAGATCATCATTAAGGGATTAAAGAGATTAGAATATAGAGGTTATGACAGTGCAGGTATTGCACTGATGAATGATGACAAGCTCAATGTTTATAAAAAACAAGGTAAGGTTTCAGAATTAGAAGCTCATTTGAAAGACAAAAATACTAAAAGTACTATAGGTATTGGTCATACAAGATGGGCAACGCATGGTGCGCCTAGTGATGAAAATGCACATCCTCATTACTCTCAAAGCGGAGATCTAGCGATTATTCATAATGGTATAATCGAAAATTATTCATCTCTTAAGACAGAACTTGAGAATAAAGGCTATACTTTCAAAAGTGAGACTGATTCTGAAGTTTTCATTAATTTTATAGAGGATATATATAAAAACAATGATGGTACATTGGAAGAGGCTGTCAGACTGGCTTTAACAAAAGTAATTGGTGCCTATGCCATTGTCATCATGTCTGTGAATCATCCTGATCAATTGATTGCCGCTAGAAAAGGAAGTCCACTTGTTATTGGAGTTGGGAAAGATGAATTTTTCTTAGCTTCTGATGCTACACCTATCGTTGAATATACCAATGAAGTGATCTATGTTAATGATTATGAAATTGCCCTAATCAAAGACAACAAAATTAGCATTAGAGACACAAAAGACGTAAAAATGACTCCATATATACAAAAAGTAGATATGGAATTGGAAGCTATCGAGAAAGGTGGTTTTGAACATTTTATGTTGAAAGAGATATTTGAACAGCCCAAATCAATAAAAGACTGTTTCAGGGGTAGGTTAATTGCGAATGAAGCTAAATTGGTTTTAGGCGGTATCAGAGATTACTCAAATGCACTGATTAATGCTGAAAGAATTGTAATTGTTGCCTGTGGTACTTCTTGGCATGCCGGATTGGTAGCAGAATATATTTTTGAAGAGTTTTGCAGGATACCAGTTGAAGTAGAGTATGCTTCAGAGTTCCGGTATAGAAACCCTGTGATCCGTGAAGGGGATATTGTTTTTGCGATTTCCCAATCGGGAGAGACAGCTGATACTTTAGCGGCCATGGAATTGGCAAAATCTAAAGGAGCTATTGTGTTAGGGGTTTGTAATGTGGTTGGTTCTTCAATTTCTAGAGTTTCACATGAAGGCGTTTATACACATGCGGGTCCAGAGATTGGGGTTGCCAGCACAAAAGCTTTTACGGCTCAATTGACGGTTTTAACCATGATTGCTTTAAAAACCGCTCTGAGAAAAGGAACAATTGCAGAACAACGCTATAGAGAAATATTAGTAGATCTTGAAAACATTCCTAAAAAAGTAGAAAAAGCCTTAAAAACTGATGAGCAAGTCAAGAAGATAGCAGAGATTTATAAAGATGCCCGTAATTTCTTATACTTGGGAAGGGGGTACAATTTTCCAGTTGCACTAGAAGGGGCTTTAAAGTTAAAAGAGATTTCATACATTCATGCAGAAGGATATCCTGCGGCAGAAATGAAGCATGGCCCAATAGCCTTAATTGACGAAGAGATGCCAGTTGTAGTGATTGCAACCCGTGATAGCTCATACGATAAAATTGTCTCCAATATTCAGGAGGTCAAAGCCAGAAAGGGTAAAGTGATTGCTGTGGTTTCAGAAGGTGACTCATTAATCCCAGGCATGGTAGATCACACTATCGAGGTGCCGGGCACGCATGAAGTATTAATGCCAATGGTTTCTACTATTCCTCTGCAATTGCTTTCATACCACATAGCAGTCATGAGAGGATGTAATGTGGATCAGCCAAGGAACTTAGCTAAGTCTGTAACTGTGGAGTAAAAGTTATTGTAGATAAAATTTTGAATATCTTATTTTAAGAAAAAAGCATAGAAATTTATTTAAGTTTTTATGCTTTTTCTCTTTTTAATGTTTTAACATTAGACCATTCAATAACCTACAAAAGATTACACTATTTTTAATTGTCTTGTCAACACTTAATCATTCCATCTCATTAATCCAATCCTTCACCAAAGCTAAACCCTCTTTATGAACCATTTTCCTGCCTAATTCTGGCATCATAATACCCGGATCGGTCGATTCCATTCTGTAAGTAAGGATTGATTGGTCTGCTTTCCCTGGAACTATATCATATTTCAATCCACCAGAACCTTTTCCCGCGGCAATGGGTGTTTTGCCTACTCCCCAAGCGGCAGGATTTTTTACTGATGCCATTAAATGCAAAGCTGAATTTTTGGCCGGTCCTTCTGGTCGGTGACAATGACCACAATTGATTTCAAGATATGCTCTAGCTCGATCTGCTAATGGGGCATTTTCATTTTTATAATTCACTAACTGAGGTATATTTTCATTAGGTAAATTTGACAGTAAACCATGGGCTTTCCAATATTCCAATTGATTCATTTCACCTTTTTCAGCATATTCATAATCCCCATTTAATTGTCTAGCAGAAGGCCCTATAGGCATTATTTCCCCATCTTTTAAATGGCAGCTTCTGCATTGGTTCATATTTGGAATGCTGTAATTGATTTTTTGTGTCTTGCCATCAGTATCTCTCCAACTCACGCTTTTGGTAGCCCCGGCAACTTCCAAAAAGGCCTCTGTTTGTTCATCATTCCAAACATAAGGCAAGGCCTTCCAGCCTTTTTCTTCATGAATCAATAACCTGGTTTCCAGAATTCTTCTTTCGCTATCAGGCTTTGAAAAATCATTTGGGTAATAGAAATTCTTGATTAAAACACTACCGACTGGAAATTCCATTACTTCCGTGGAGTGATAATTAGCACTTTTGCCTTTAGGGATTTGCACAAATCGGGCTTTATGTGCGTAATCTGAGAAAAGCGCTGAATTCAATTTATAGGGGTGTACATTTTCATTGGCTGCTAAATCAGCTAAATCTCCTTTGAAAAAATTATAATCAGAGAGCTTATCTTTCCCTAAGTCTTTATTGGAAGTAAAGCTAAATGAAGACGGGGTGCTTGCTTGGGTATCTTGTTTTTGCGTTTCTTTAGTACTACAAGAAAGCAGAAAGAAGATGCCGAGTATAATATAGAAAGAACCTTTCATTTTAATTACAAGCAAATTCATCTAAGTCTTCATTCATGTTTTCCAAATCATTGGGAGCATCCAAATTGACAAAATGCACATCTTTTTGGTCTATGCATAATATATCTTTAGCAGTTTTTCCTTTTGCCATAAAACCATCAAATACGATATCGGGCGGATTGAAAGGATATTTAAAATTAAATAATTTACCAAAATCATGCTGAAAAGTAGCAAACCATTTATCGTTACGGATATTATTTTGTCTGATTTTCACACCCCAAGGAAAAGGATTGTAATTTTCGTCCAAATCATAATTGCTATTGACTCTTTGTGCGGAACCTGCCTGTTCTTCCTTGGCCTCTGCTGTTTCTTCTTCACTAATTGTAGCCACTAGTTCATAGCTGACTACTGCCACTCCAGCAGAACGATTGTCGATGATATCATTATCATAAATATCTACATTTCTTGTGGCCAGCACCATTATGCCCGTTCCCGGAGGTACTACACCCACAATATTTCCTTCAGGTGCGAAATTACGGTGGTTGTTTTCTTTTACAACATTTTTATAAACCTTTATGTCTTCTCCATACTGGGTCAATCCAGGTAAATTAAAGACTAAAATTCCACCTGTGTTATTAATAGCGATATTCTCATATATCTCAACAAAATTAGAGTTCTCACTTTCTATACCCGCCACATTTTGATAGGCTTCATTATTCCGGATAATAACCGAATCTGACTGCCCCACATAAATCCCTGCATCGGAGGAGCCAATGGCGATACAATTTTCAATCAAAACGTTTTTGCAAAGCACAGGATAAAGGGCATAAGCTCCATTTTTCTCACTCACTTTCCCCGTCCATTGTGCCTTTATTCTTTTGAATGTGATGCCGTCCGTATCGGTTACTTTTATGTTATCTCCGGAAGCGTCTTCTATTGTGAAATCTAGCAGTGTAATATTTTGGCAATCTGCTATTTTAATCCCCTCGGCCCCTTCTTTCTGATTTTTGAAGGATAAAATAGTTTTATCAATTCCAGCCCCTTTGAAAACGATATTGGATTTTTCATCCAACAATAAGCTTTTGGTAAATTTAAAATAGCCTTCAGGTATATCAATAGTATCCCCATCATGGGCCATAATCAAAGCCGTTTGTAAATCTTTTTCGATATTCTGCCATTGGGCATTGCTTCTGTCTGCCACTTCGGACTCAAAGTCACAGCTTAATAAAAGCAGGAGCGGTAAAAAGTAAATCAGTCTGTTCATGTCAAAAAAATTTCCATCAATATACAAAATCTTGCAGATACTGGATAAACTATTTAGATTGTATATACCTAATTTTGTTCTTAATCATTGAAAAGTAAAATAAATCCTGATTTCAAAAACTTTTTGAACTGGAATAGCATTCATAATACTTACCTTTAAAATTTAATATTTAGCATGCATCACATTGAGCCTTACTATAACTGGCTAAAATATTATGACTCCTCAGCTGATGAGCTATCGCCATTCTATGGGAAAGAGTACAATTATGAACTTTTTACCGATACCATTTATGGCTATTATATTGACCCTGCTTGGGATGCTATTGGTTCGGAAACACTTTATATCAAAATTCTTTATGCTAATTATGATGACGGAATTGCGGTAATAGAAATGATAGGCGAATGGAATGATACCTTGCACAATGACATAATGCATTTGAAACGAAATATTATTGAGCACATGATATTGCAGGGGATCAATAAATTCATTTTGATAGGTGAAAATATTCTCAATTTTCATGGTTCGGATGATGAATATTATGAAGAGTGGTTTGATGAAGTGGAAGATGGCTGGATAGTAGGTGTGAATTTCCGTGATTTCGTTTTAGAGGAGTGGGCACAATTCAATGTGGATACCTATATTAATTGCGGAGGACAATTTGAGCATTTGAATTGGAGAACACTCAAACCACAGGTTTTTTGTGAAAGAGTAGAAGAGCATGTGATGAGGAGACTAGATTTTTGAAATCTTATTCAGGAATAATCATGGCCATTTTATGCACCAAATAGTATTTGCCAGACCTCACCTCTTTACACCTAACCCTAGTTCTTCGCGTTTCATGTTTTTCAAAAAGGCGGTTTTCAAGCAAGAATTTTTGTCCAAGTTTAAGCTCTAGAAGACTTATTTCATCAGGATTCACAGGATCAAAAGTTTTTAAAGCTTTAGCCAAACGAATATCAGAAAGTGAGGCTGCTTTAGGGTTAAGCATATAAACATTCAAAGCTTTCAATATAGGCTCAGGAAAAATTTCAGGAATCTGAAAAGGCAACATCAAATCCTTAAAGGCATTTTTCCATTCCTTGCCATGTGGTGAAACCCTGCCTTTATGTTTTTCATAAACCCAGTGATGTGCCACTTCGTGCACATAAGTAATGAGAAAAGAATAAGGGTTGAGGTTTTCATTAACGGTAATGATAGCCCAATCTTCATTGGGTTTTTTTCTAAAATCCCCAAGTTTGGAATTTCTGGCTTTAGCTATCACAAATCGAAAAGGTTTTTCCTTCCAAAGGTTGAAGGCCATATCAACGGAATTTTCAGGCACAAAACGGCTAATTCTGTGGTGTATTTGTTTTTCGTAATAGGTCATAAAGTGCTTAAAATTAAGAATAAATGATCAAAAAATTAGCTTTTAATCAGCCTATTGTAAGATTTTAAATTAATACGACTGAATATTTCTCTTGCTGTTTCTTTTGTAAATTCCGTTTTAAACTGTAATTTCAAAGCCCTTTAAAGCTTAATGCAATAATAATAGGGCAAAGGCTTGAAAAATCGCCAACTTTTTATAATATCACACTCATAAAAACATTTTAACTATGATTCAAATTATTCCATCCATAGCCATTAGAGACGGTAAAATTATTAGGGTAGAAGGCGCTAATATTGCAGGAGCAAAAGTGTATGATGATTCGCCCATAGATGTTGCCCGCAAGTTGGAAGATAATGGAATCAAGGTGGTGCATATTGTAGATTTGGACGGTGCACATCGTGGTTCACCTGTCAACTATCATATTTTGGAGGCCATTCATGGTTATACTGATTTGGAGTTGGATTTTACGGGTGGTATCAATACGGATGGTGATATTAGCAAGGCCTATGAATACGGAGCGGATTATATCACCGCAGCAAGTATTGCTGTGGAAAGAAAAGAGCTTTTTGCCTCATGGATTGTATCATACGGCAGGGAAAAAATCACTTTGGGAGCAGATGCTTTAAATGGTAAAATTGCCTATAAAGGGTGGATGCAAAATACAGATATTGATATTATAGAGCATATCAGATATTTCTACGATAGGGGATTAAAGTATGTGAAAACCACTGATATTAGTAAGGAAGGCTCTTTAGCAGGGCCGGCATTTGACTTATATCAAAGTATATTGGATGAATTTCCTGATATCTGCGTTTTGGCCAGTGGAGGTGTGCGCAATATAGATGACATACGCAAACTGAATGATATGGGCGTTTTTGCCGTAATATTTGGTAAAGCATATTATGAAGGCAATATCAAATTGGCGGATTTAAAAGAGTTTTTGTAGTGATATTAAGGCTCTTGAGAATTCTTTGAATGTTCATTGAATTCAATGCATTTTAAAACATAAGGTATTTAAACGGAATTTTGATTATATACATGTCAGGCCAAATGTCCTTGCGTATTCTACCCTAACATTAGAAAAATAACCCACTCTTAATTTCTTGTCATTAGATTAAAGTATTAACTTCGTAATTACGAAAAAGAATAAAAATTATGGAGGTTTCAGTTGTACAGATAGGGAATTCCAAAGGAATAAGATTTAGTAAAACTATTTTAGAGAAATATAATATTAAAGATAAGGTTGATCTGATATTAGAAAAAGGACAAATTATTATAAAACCTCTCTCAACACCTCGGAAAGGGTGGGAGAAAGCATTTAAGGAAATGTCTGAGAATAAGTATGACGATTTACTATTTAATGATGTGTTCGAGGATGAAAATCTAAATGAATGGAAATAAATCAGTACGAGATTGTTTTAGTCAATTTGAATCCTACAATCGGAAGTGAAATTTAGAAGACTAGGCCCTGCGTAGTAATTTCTCCAAATGAGATGAATAAATACCTGAGGACAATAGTGATTGCTCCCATGACTA
This sequence comes from Marivirga sp., assembly GCF_051117495.1. Lineage (NCBI taxonomy): Bacteria > Pseudomonadati > Bacteroidota > Cytophagia > Cytophagales > Marivirgaceae > Marivirga > Marivirga sp. The sequence continues at coordinate 158,707 of NZ_JBNPEF010000005.1, forward strand.
CAAGTTCGAAGAGCTATCCCACACGAGTGGAAATAAAACACGACAACAAAATTGGTTGGATTGTACTCGATCAGATAAGAACTATATATAAACAAAGAATTCTTAAAACTTTAGGAAGGCTATCAAAACCCGAGATAAAAGAAGTTAAAGGAATTATTAAAGAAACGTTTGTTGATTAACAACTAAACTTATAATAACCTAAAAATACATATTCTTACTGCTTCTAGCATGGTGAAGAGGAATAGCGTCACAAAACCAAACTGATAAATTCATTTAGAATTAGGTAAAACATTCAGGATGGATTTCTTCTTCTTTTTCAATAATTGTAGTTATGGTTTGGCTTCGCTAGTTTAGTGATTCGTCAGTTAAGTGTAGCAAACGCATTTTAGCTAGGTGTTATAGCTAATAGGCTCTTCAAAATTGTACAAATGACCAAGAAAGTAAAATTTTATCATCTGTGGGACTTTAAAAACGTAATTGGAAGGATAATTGTAATTCTATTAGTTTCTGCTCTTTTATTCTTTACTTTCTTTTATCCTAAAATAGCAGACGATAAGCGACTTTCTGGCTTTGACGCTCAGACAAAAGGACAATTAATCAAATACCAGCCTATTGAGACTATTAAGCAAACCAAACTAGGTACAGAAGTGGTTATTGATGAATATAAAATCACTTATTCCTATGCAGTAGATGGACAAATATACAACAGAACAGAATCTATTGAAGGCCTTTCCAAATATGCGAGTATCTTGAAGAAACTTAGAAGCACAAAAAAGCCAATTACAATTCTATACATGTCAACAGAACCCGCGAACAGTACGGTTGACCTGGAAAACTAAAAGTAGCAATAACATTGCAAAAAACTCATTTAACCAGTTCTTTAGTAAAAAAATGATTACTACTTTCAGTTTAATTAATCTTATTTTTAGGAAACTTTAATGAAAATGACAACAGAGAAAAGGAACAAAAAATAGATTAAACAATGTCTTGGTGTAAAGTATGTGCCTTTAACTTTGTAAAAAAAAATGTCTTAAAGATTATATGGAAACAGAAAGCATCAATAATCGGAGAGCATTCCTTAAAAAATTAAGTATGTTTTCAGTTTTGTGTTTAGCTGGAAACAATGAGGGTTTTGCTAATTTATCGCATATAAACATGCCTAATGGCATGATTATAAAAGCAAATGAAGGGGAGGTGTTCTACATTGGCAATGACCGAAAAGCCAAAGTGATGATCAAAGTCTCCAAATCGCCAGAATACGATCCATCTATTTCCTTACTTTCCGAAATCATAACTCCAGGTGACGGAATTCCAATTCATAAGCATTTAAATGAAGAGGAGTTTTTGTTTGTGCAAAAAGGGGAAGTGGAAGTCACTTTAGGGGATAATAAAGGAATAGGTCAATCAGGTGATTTTATTTATGTTCCAAAAAAAACTTGGCATGGATTCTTGAATAAGACTAATGAAGATGTAGTGATGCTTTTTGGTTATGCTCCATCCGGATTTGAAGATTACTTCAGAAAAATAGGGACAAAAAGTATTAAGCAAGATTTGGGTTTTTCAGCAGATGACTGGATTAGAACCAACAAAAAATACGGAATAGTGTATAAAGCGTAAGGATTTTTAGTGTCAGGCCTAACCTTAACTAGGTTGTTATGTAAGTATCTAAATTCTCTAAATAAAAAAAGGGGGTATTTAGCTTTTGAAATAACGGAAATGAATTATAATAATCTTAGTTTTTTTGAAAGTATAAAAATATACATCAGTGGTCTTAATTTAGACATGATCAAAAAAAAAGCCCGAATCTTCATCCGGGCCATTTTTATCAGTATGAATTTTAAAGTTTACTTTTTCTTAAACTCTGTAATCGTTTTCTCAATAATATCACAGCATTCATTCAACTGCTCTTCAGTTATTACCAAAGGAGGAGCGAATCGGATGATGTTGCCATGAGTCGGTTTTGCCAATAACCCATTTTCTTTTAATGCCATGCAGATATCCCAAGCAGTAGTACTGTCAGGCGAATCGTTAATCACGATGGCGTTTAATAGGCCTTTACCTCTCACAAGATTGACCATGTCAGATGAATCAACAAATTTTTGCATTCTATCTCTGAATAGCTGTCCTAGTTTCCTTGCATTCTGTGCCAGTTTCTCATCTTTTACTACCTCCAATGCAGTTAGTGCAACAGCTGCACCTAGTGGGTTTCCACCAAAAGTGGAACCATGGGTGCCTGGAGTTAAGACTTCCATAATATGATCATTGGCCAGCACAGCTGAAACAGGATAAAAACCACCAGATAAGGCTTTTCCTAAAATTAAAATATCAGGTTCTACATAAGTAGATTGCTTTTCACAATGTCCTTCGCAAGTACAATCGCCACAAACAGCCAATAAACTTCCTGTTCTGGCAATACCTGTTTGAATTTCATCGGCTATAAATAAAACATTGTGTTTTTGACAAATTTCTTTACATTTTCTTAAATAGTCATTGTCAGGTCTATAGACTCCGGCTTCTCCTTGAATTGGCTCAACCAAGAATCCGACCACATCATCTTCTCCTTCTAAAATTTTATCCAAAGCCTCAGTATCATTATAAGGGATTTTTATAAAACCCGGGTTATAAGGGCCAAAGTTCTTTTTGGCATTGGCATCACTTGAGAAAGAAATAATGGTTGTAGTCCTTCCGTGGAAATTTTGCTCTGCCACTATTACTTTACCGGCATTTGGAGCAACACCATTTTTCTCAGTAGCCCATTTTCTGGCAATCTTCAAGGCAGTTTCTACTGCCTCCGCGCCTGAGTTCATGGGCAATACTTTATCAAAACCGAAGTACTCTGTGATATATTTTTCAAAAGGCCCTAATATATTATTATAAAAAGCCCTAGAGGTTAAAGTCAGTGTTTCCGCTTGCTTTTTAAGGGTTTCTAATATTCTAGGGTGGCTGTGTCCTTGATTAACTGCACTGTATGAAGATAAAAAGTCATAATATTTTTTTCCTTCTACATCCCAAAGGAAAACCCCATCGCCTTTGGCCAAAACGGCAGGTAGCGGATGGTAATTATGAGCTCCGTGCTTATTTTCCATGTCAATGGCTTGTTGACTGTTTTTGATTTCTTCAATCATAGCTTTAATGTTTAAAAATTAGTAAATTGCACTCTCTTAAAATGTAAATCTAACAAAACAGGACGGCAATCCCTTGGAAAACCAAAAAAATAAGGCGGTATTTTTCCACTAAGGTTTGTGATTATCAAAATATTGCCGATATTTGCAGACCAATTTGAAATCGACAACAAAATTAATTTAAATAGATATGGCACGAGTTTGTCAAATTACCGGAAAGAGACCTCAGGTGGGAAACAATGTTTCACACTCAAATAATAAAACCAAAAGAAGGTTTTTGCCAAATTTGCAAAAGAAAAGGTTTTATCTTCCTGAGGAAGACAAGTGGATTACTTTAAAAGTATCTGCAAGCGCAATCAGAACCATTAATAAAAATGGTCTTACTTCTGTATTGAAGAAAGCACGTGAAAACGGTAATGTATTAGTATAATTTTCTATTGCTAAAAATATAAAGCACAATGGCTAAGAAAGGAAATAGAGTTCAGGTGATTTTAGAATGTACAGAGCACAAAGAAACTGGCGCTCCGGGTACTTCTCGTTATATCACGACCAAAAACAGAAAAAACACAACAGAAAGATTGGAGTTGAAAAAGTATAATCCAATTTTGAAGAAATATACTGTTCACAAAGAAATTAAGTAATCATGGCTAAGAAAGTTGTAGCAAGTTTAAAAGATAAAGACGCTAAAGGTTATGCTAAAATAATCAAAGCAGTGAAATCAAAAAACGGAGGATATTCTTTCCGTGAAGAGATGGTACCTTTGGATATGGCCAAAGAGGCACTTAAAAAATAATTTGTAGTTTTTAAGGTTTAAATTGATTTAAGTCCCTCTTTTGGGACTTTTTTTGTTTATACACTTCTCTTCTTTCTGTTTCTCAATGACTTTAGTGCTTTTATTTCGTATTATTGTAAGCCTCTAATTACCATTACCTTTAAACCATATTAGAATGAGTATTTTCAAGATTTTCTCTAAAGAAAAAAAAGAGTCGCTCGATAAGGGCTTGGAAAAAACCAAGGAAAGTTTTTTTACCAAACTTGGGCGAACAGTTGTAGGTAAATCCCAAGTTGATGAGGATGTACTGGACGAACTGGAGGAAATTCTCATCAGTTCTGATTTGGGGGTCAATACTACGGTAAAAATTATTGATCGCATTGAAGAGAGAGTGGCCCGCGAAAAATATTTGGGAACAAGCGAACTCGATAAAATCCTAAGAGAAGAAATAGCCGGACTGCTTTCTGAAAATAATACTGAGGATTTAAAAGATTTCTCCCTTCCTGAAAATATAAAAAAACCTTATGTATTATTGGTAGTGGGGGTAAATGGTGTTGGGAAAACCACTACAATTGGCAAATTGGCAGCACAATATAAAAAGCAGGGCAAAAAAGTGATTTTAGGAGCGGCCGATACTTTCCGTGCTGCGGCAGTTGATCAGTTGAAAATGTGGGGAGCTCGAATTGATGTGCCTGTTGTTTCTCATGGTATGAATACCGACCCTGCTTCAGTGGCTTTTGATGCCGTAAAACAAGGAGTGGAAGAAGAAGCTGATATCGTGATTATTGATACAGCGGGTAGATTACATACCAAGGTGAATTTGATGAATGAGTTATCCAAAATTAAAAGGGTGATTCAAAAATTTGTCAATGAAGCTCCTCATGAAGTATTGTTGGTATTGGATGGTTCCACAGGTCAAAATGCCATGATTCAAGCAAGGGAATTTACAAAAGCCACGGAAGTGACTGCCTTGGCCATCACAAAATTAGATGGTACGGCCAAAGGTGGAGTGGTAATAGGTATTTCCGAGGAATTTAAAATACCCGTTAAATATATTGGTGTAGGCGAAAAAGTGGAAGATTTACAAGTGTTCAACAAAATGGAATTTGTGGATTCTTTCTTTAAGCGGGTTTAACGACTTTTTTCCATCACTTGCTTTTCTTTCCAAGCTATTCTGTAGGCTATATAATAATTGAATGTCCATCTGTTCTTAAACTCAGCTCTTCCAAAACCCGGAATGTCATAGGAACTAAATTGATCGGTATTGAATAGCTTCCTGTTTAATTGAATTCGAAAATTATAGCCCATATAAAGATTTTTTAAGACCATAACTCTAAGGCCAGTGGTCATTTCAAACCAACGGGCACTCGCATTTTCATTGTTCAAGTTTTGGTCATACTGTCCATATACCGGATCAATTATACTAGTTAACAATGTTTCAGAATAGTTGGCCCTGGCGTATCTTAAACCAAAAGTCAAAGTGTTATGATCAGGATCAAATTTCAGAAAGTCGGCTTCTAAACCTATTCTATAATAATTGCCTGAGTTACCATAATTAAAATTATTGGCTCTGATCAAATATTGACTAACACCATAGGATCCGGTCAAATAAATTCTGTGGAAATCAATGTCTCCTTGAAATTCATATCGCTGTCGGTTATTCCCAAATACATTTACGCCTAAGGCAACCAAATCTGTCCCTATCCTAATTCCAGTTGGAATAAAAAAGGATTTAGGCACTTTGGGGCGCTCTGGTTCCACCACTCTTTGCTCAACTGAATCAACATCATCACTGCTGTCGGGAACTTGCCCAAAGAGCGAAAAACTAAGGAGACTGAAGAAAAAACAACTTAATATTAGGCGCATTTACTGTCCTTTTTAAAGTATCATTAACAATAATTAAAGAATCAAAGGTTTGAAAAGCAGTATCTAAGCCTGTGTAGCTTATTTCAAATCCACATTCAGGTGAATCTACTCTATTTCTTCTAGTATAGTTAAAGTGTATGGTATCAGCTCTAGAGCCATAGTAAAAATAGAATTCTGTTTGGTCTTCTGCAGGACTTAGGGGTAGTTGAAAACTGCTTAAAGTGTCTGCTAAAAAAAAGAATTCATTCGCCTGTGGGCTCGTAATGCTATCAAATACAACCCCAACATTTTGTTCCTCTAAATTAGCATTTAAAGTTAGGGTTCTAAATGTTACATAGTTAACATTATTGTCAACGTTATTGGCTCCACAATTGCTGTCCACTTCACATGCAATAATAGTTATTAAGAGAATTAATACTATACTTTTTTTAATCATTGATTCCATTGGGATGCAAAGATATTATATATTCTGACAAGCTAAACCAGTTATCATAGAATTGATGGTAATTCATCACATCTGAAACAATTCCTGTAATATTTGATTAACTTTGCGTCTTTAAATAGTGTCTCACGCTGAGTTAACATAACGGCAATCTCAATTTTAATGCCAAAGCAATAATTCAGGGTGAGTTATTTAAAGATTAATTTTTAAAGAGGAGAAAATTTTGAAGACGAAAGGATTAAAGAAGGACAAAGTTAATGTAGTAACCTTGGGATGTTCCAAAAACTTGGTGGATTCCGAAGTGATGATCACTCAGTTGAGAGGAAATCAGATTGATGTAACGCATGAATCAGATAAAGATGATTCAAATATCATAGTGGTGAATACTTGCGGATTTATTGATAATGCCAAGCAAGAATCAATAGACACTATTTTGAGATATGCTGATGCCAAGGAAGAAGGTCTGATTGAAAAACTGTATGTAACGGGCTGTCTTTCTCAACGATATAAAGATGACTTAGAAAAAGAAATTCCACAGGTAGATGCTTTTTTTGGTACTATGGAATTGCCTATGCTATTGAAAAAATTCAATGCTGATTATAAGCATGAATTAGTAGGAGAAAGGATAACCACCACGGCCAATCATTTTGCATACATGAAAATTGCTGAGGGTTGTGATAGGCCATGTTCATTTTGTGCTATTCCCATAATGCGCGGAAAGCATGTTTCCCGCCCAATCGAGGAATTGGTGAAAGAAGCCAAAAATATGGCCAGAAATGGCACTAAAGAAATCTTGCTTATAGCTCAAGATTCGACCTATTACGGACTTGATATTTATAAAAAAAGAAATCTTGCCGAATTGTTGAAACAACTTTCTGATGTCGAAGGTATAGAGTGGATTCGATTGCATTATGCTTTTCCGACAGGTTTCCCTGAAGATATATTGGATGTGATGGCAGAACGAGATAATATTTGCAATTATTTGGATATGCCTCTTCAGCACGGCTCAACTAAAATGCTGAAAATGATGCGCAGAGGAACCACCCGTGAGAAACAAGAAGCTTTAATTGAAAAAATTCGAGCGAAAGTTCCGGGCATTGCATTAAGAACAACCTTGATAGCTGGCCATCCAGGTGAAACTGAAGAGGATTTTCAGGAAATGATGGATTTTGTTCGAAATACTCGATTTGACCGATTAGGGATTTTCCCATATTCCCATGAAGAAAATACACATGCCTTCAGTTTTGAAGATGATGTTCCGGATGAAATCAAACAAGAAAGAGCGGATGCCGTAATGGAATTACAAACTCAAATTTCTCAGGAATTAAATGAGAAAAAAATTGGTAAAACCTTTAAGGTCTTGGTAGATAGAAAAGAGGGTGGTTTTTTCATTGGCAGAACTGAGCAGGACTCTCCTGAAGTGGATAATGAAGTTTTGATTGATGCCACAGAAAGCTATGCCAGAATTGGTGATTTTGTAGAGGTGGAAATTACAGATGCTACAGAGTTCGACTTATATGGTAATTTGAAATAATAGTGATGATTACTAATTAATGGGAATACTGAATAATTGACCTTATGGTGAGTACCAAACATCAATATTTGTTAGATATAATTTTGTAACCTAAATAATATGAAGGTAGAATGTATTGATTTTTCTGAGACAGGTCTTTTTGCACCTATTTTTAATGATTTTATTCAGCAAAAAGAAAAGCTAAAGAAATTCTACCATCGCTTTCCCCATCTTGAAGCTTTTCAAGAACAAATTAATGAAAAGGCAGAACATAAAATTAATAGGGAGAAACTTGTGGAAGTTTTGCAGTCTCAATATGCTAAAGTTTCCAAAATTGAAGAGGCAGTTCAAAAGAATATTGAAAGACTGGGAGATGAAAAAACCTTTACACTCACCACAGGACACCAGCTCAATATATTTACCGGTCCGCTTTATTTTCATTTTAAGATTATTACCGTTATCAATGCTTGTAAGCAGTTAAAGGATAAGTATCCTGAGTATAATTTTGTACCTATTTATTGGATGGCTTCAGAAGATCATGATTTGGACGAAATTAGGTCTGTACAGCTTGATGGACAGAAATATAAATGGAATACTGAACAAACTGGAGCAGTAGGTAGAATGAAAACCGAAGGGCTAGAGGCATTGACGGAAGAGTTAGGTGGTAAAAACAGTATTTTTTATAATGCTTATAATGAGTCTGAGAATTTATCGGATGCCGTAAGGACATATGTAAATGAGCTCTATGGAAAGAAAGGTTTAATAGTTTTGGATGCTGATAATCCTAAGCTGAAATCTGAATTTAAGGCGGTTATCCAAGACGATGTTTTCAATCATACTGCCAATGACTTGGTAGAAGAATGTTCTAAGTCTTTAGATAATACCGGATATAAAACACAGTCATTTCCAAGAGAAATCAATTTCTTTTATTTGAAAGATAACATCAGAGAAAGAATTGTAAAGGAAAATGACATTTTTAAAGTTTTAGAAACAGGTATTCAATTTACAGAAGAGGAGATGAAAGCGGAAATTGAAAATCATCCTGAGCGATTCAGTCCAAATGTGATTTTAAGACCGCTATATCAAGAATACATATTGCCAAATTTAGCTTATACTGGGGGCCCAGCCGAGGTAGCGTATTGGATGCAATTAAAACCGGTTTTTGACACTTTTAAAATACCCTTCCCCATCCTATTACCGCGTAATTTTGGCATGATTATTCCCAACAGGATTCGCCATAAAGTCAAGAAGTTAAAATTGAATGGGACGGATTTATTTACCGAGCGAGAGGAATTAAAAAAGCAAATTGCCAAAAAAATCACAGCCCTAAAGCTGAATTTGAATGATGAGCGCCAACAATTGAAATTATTGCTTTCCAAGATTAAGCAATCTGCTGGAGCCATAGATAAGAGTCTATCGCAAATGACCGAAGCCGAAACAGAAAAGGTCAAAAATTCTATTGATAAGATAGAAAAGAAGATGATGTCGGCCGAGAAGAGAAAGCATGCAGACAAAATGCGTCAAATTGATGAGATTAAAGATTTTCTGTTTCCTGGCAATGGATTGCAGGAGAGAAAAGAAAACTTTTTACCTTTTTACCAAGCAGATGAGAAATTCATTAAGAAGTTGATAAAAGCATTTGATCCATTTAACTTACAATTCCATATAATGAAATGGGATGGATAAAAATACTTTACGAAAAGTCTATTTAGAGAAGAGGAAATTCTTAAGCCAGGCAGAATACGAGAGGCGAAATCAGATGTTATATCATCGTTTGATTAAGTTTTTAGAAAATAATCTTGTAAAGAGCATCCATACTTTTATTCCCATCAAAAAAAACAAAGAGCCTGATGTTTTTCCATTTGTACAGTACTTATGGACTGAAAAGCCGGAAGTAGATGTAATAACAGGTGTGTCTGATTTGCATAATCCCATTATGCAACATATGAAAATCACTCAAAGCACAACGTTTTTGGAGAACAAATGGGGGATACCAGAACCAAAAGATGGAGAGATCTATCCGATTGATAAAATTGAATGTGTTTTAGTGCCAATGATAGCAGGGACCAAAAGCGGTCACAGGATTGGGTATGGGAAGGGTTATTATGATCGTTTTTTGGCAAAATGTAATCCTAAAACTGAATTTGTGGGTATTAACCTAGGGCCATTATTGGAGGGGGATTTGTTTATTGACCGTTATGACATCGCAATGCATAAAATGATCACTCCCTTTGAAGAATACGATATAAATAAACCTATTTAGCTTCTTCCAATTTCTTTTTTATCTTTTTTTCTTTTTGTTTCAAAATCTGGAGTGCTATTTGCCTGGCACTTTCCTCGTCAATAGTATTGAACAAATCATGTATTTCAATATATTTCATTCCTCTTTTAATATGTCTTTTTTCAACATGGAATAGAAAGGGTTTCTTAATAGTTTAAATGTCATTAAATAAAATAATTTAGATCTATTTCGCACTTTAAGTAACGGGTAAAATAATCTACCCTTATTGTTTGCAATGGTTATTTTAGAATTTTGTCTTCATTTAATCAAAACCGTTTAGAAGTATAATAAGTCGTTTTATAAAATTATATCTATCATCTATTTTCATAAGTTTTTCAAAACCATAGATTTTCTTACATTAATAATATAGTTAATCCCTGATCAAATTAAAATTGCTTCGCCACTAAGAAATATGCTGGAAACCATGTAAGTAAATTAATTAATTAGAATATTTTAAATTTATTTAGTCCTTCATATTCAGTTATTTAACTAATTAATGTATGGTTTTAACGATTTATATAAAAAAAATAAAGCTAATATTTGTGATAAAATGCGAATAATTCTTACTTTTAGACTCTTAAAATAAAACAATTTTATATTAATAGATTACCAAGAAGTTAAAATGCCATCACTTAATGTCATTATAGTATAGTTTAAAAGATACATTCAATGAAACATACAATTTTGATTGCAGAAGATGATGAGCCAATGAGATTATTATTGGATGTATTGTTAAAAAATAAATATAATCTGGTATTTAAATTAGATGGGTTGTCAGGGATGAAATGGTTGTCTGAAGGAAATATACCTTCTGTAATTTTATCTGATTTTAAATTACCTAAAATGAATGGATTTGACTTTCTAAGTAGTTTGTCGCAAAGTGGGATTTTTGCTGAAATTCCTTTCATAATAATAAGTAGCAGGACAGATAAATTATTTAAGAAACGTTGTATAGATGCGGGAGCAAAAGGATTTTTAGAGAAACCATTTGATCCTTCCCAATTATATCAAATTTTAGACGAAGTTTTACAAAATAAGATTGAAAATTAAATATATGGAACCTATCAATCAAGCTCTTAGCCCTAATTTTGAAGAAGTGTGGATAAAAAAGCCAAACCTTTTCAATAAAAAGATATTTTGTGTAAGCACTGAGGATTTTGATTCCTCGACATTGGAAGTTTTTAACCAGGTAGAGCGATTTAATGTATTAAGTTTAATTAAAAGACTTGAAGATATTAATACATCAGAGGCGCCAGATGCCATTGTCTTTTTTAGTGAGTATATTGATGGTATTTTCTTTGAAAATTTGGGTTCTTTGGCTCATTTAATTAAGGAGTCTGGCTGTATTATTCCATTAATAATTGTTTCTAGTAAAATAGATGCTGATAATAAGAAAAAACTATTAAGATTTGGTGCTGATGATTGTTTTCCCAAAGAGTTTAATCCTGAAAAGTTAAATTATTGGATTGATTTTTTAAAACTTTTTAAAAAGTTAACAAAAGACGATGCTTCCAATAAAGAACAAAATATTGAATATAAAATATCAACTGAAAAGCGGATTTTTGACATTTTAGTGTCATCTATTTTATTATTTTTCCTTAGTCCATTTATGATTTTGATAGCTTTAATAATAAAATTAGAATCAAAGGGCCCCGTTTTTTACATATCAAAACGAGCTGGGGTTGGATATAAAATATTCAACTTTTTAAAATTTAGATCAATGTCCGCTGGAGCAGACCAAGAATTAAGTAAGCTGATGCATTTAAACCAATATGAAAATAAAGATGATAATGGTACAAACCCTGTTTTCTTTAAAATTAAAGGAGATCCCAGAATTACTAAATTTGGAAAATTTCTTAGAGACACGAGCTTAGATGAGCTCCCGCAATTAATCAATGTATTGAAGGGAGATATGTCCATAGTAGGAAATAGACCTCTTCCTTTATATGAGGCTCAGCAGCTGACAAAAGACCAATGTGCATTAAGATTTATGGCAGCAGCAGGGATAACAGGATTGTGGCAAGTATCCAAGAGAGGAAAAGCTGAAATGTCTGAGGAGGAAAGGATTTCTTTGGATATTGATTATGCAAAGAATAATTCTTTTAAAAGTGATCTTGGTTTATTATTCAAAACCTTTCCCGCATTAGTACAAGAAGCCAGAGTTTAGGATGATATTATTAGTGACTTCGTATATAATTGTAGCCTTTTTTAGTGTTACAGTAGTTTATACAGCAATATTTTCTATAGCAGGTCATTTTTATAAATCGAAGAATTTTAAAAATAGCAATTTAAACGCCAAAATTGCTATTTTAATTCCAGCCTATAAAGAAGATGATGTTATTGTTAGTGTTTGCCATGAAATGCAGCAACTTAATTACCCCTCTGAAAGATATACGGTTTTTGTTATTGCAGATCAGCTTCAGGAAAGAACTCATAAGATGTTAAAAGAATTAGGTGTTGAAGTTGTTCCAGTTACTTTTAAGATAAGCACTAAGGCAAAATCATTAAATTATTGTTTGGGTTTTATAGATGAAAATGATTACGATCTAGTATTAATAAGTGATGCAGACAATATTTTATCTAAAAACTTTTTAGTAAAAATAAACAATGCCTTCCAAAATGGTTTAAAGGTAATTCAAGGTAGAAGAGTGGCTAAAAATATGGACTCAAACTATGCTGTTTTAGATGCAGCAAGTGAGATTATTAATAATCATATTTTCAGAAAAGGTCCGAATGCATTGAACCTATCTGCTTCTTTGATCGGTTCTGGAATGGCTTTTTCAACTACTGAGATTAAAAATGCACTAAATCAGATTAAAGCGATTGGTGGATTTGATAAAGTACTTCAATTAAATGTTATAGAAAGTGGAAACAAAATTCAATATTTGGATGACGCAATAATATTTGATGAAAAAATATCCGATTCAGGCAATTTTAAAAACCAACGTAAAAGATGGTTGGCAAGCCAATATATATATCTTGTAAAGTTTTTTGGTAAAGGATTAAAAAATTTGTTTTCTGGTAATTTTGATTATTTCAATATAGCAATTCTACATAATTTATTCCTACCAAGAGTTCTAAATTTAGGTGTTCTTTTTATACTTACTTTTATAGCCTACTTTTTGAATTGGAATGAGATACTGAACTTTCAAAATATATTGATTTTATTTATTGCTTATTTTCTAACATTAGTCACAATTTTACCTATTAAGTTTTTTGATAGAAAATTTGCCAAAGCGATCCTCTCACTTCCTGGTGCATTTTTAAACATGTTTTTGCTACTTTTTAAGCTAAAAGGAGCTGATAAGACTTTTATACATACTAAGCACAGTAAAAAGGATATAGATAACTCTATTTATTCAGTTGATGAAAATAAATGAATCACCATTAGTTTCTATAATTACAATTAATTTTAATTCTCTTCAATATACTTTGGATCTTTTAAAATCAATTGTTGATCTGAATTATCCAAACATTGAGGTTATTGTAGTAGATAATGCCTCAAAAGAAGATCCACGGAATTTAATTATTTCTAAGTTTCCAGAAGTTACAGTAGTAAGATCAGACAAAAACCTTGGCTTTGCAGGAGGGAATAATTTAGGCGTTGAGAAATCAGAAGGTGATTACTTATTTTTCGTGAATAATGATACTGAAATCCAGAATGGACTGATTGAAAATCTAATTTCTGTATTTTATTTAAAGCCAAATGTAGGGGCGGTCTCACCTAAAATTATTTACTATGGTACTAACTTGATTCAATTTGCAGGTTATACCCCTCTATCCTTAACAGGTAGAAATAGAGCAATAGGGAACAAGCTCACAGATGGCCCTGAATTTCAGAGTATTGTTGTTACTCCTTATTTACATGGGGCTGCCATGATGTTTTCAAGAAGTGTTGTTGAGCAGGTAGGACTAATGCCTGAAATCTATTTTCTTTATTATGAAGAAATGGATTGGTCAGAGATAGTTAAAAGGGCTGGATTTGATCTTTATGTTAATCAAAGAGCTGTCATACATCATAAAGAATCTATGTCAATAGGTAAAATGAATCCGCTTAAGTCTTATTATTTATTTAGAAATAGGATTTTGTTTGTAAGGAGAAATTTTACTCTGTCTAGACGAGTTTTTTTTATGGTATATATCACTTTAATTGCTTTGCCTAAGAATCTTTTGACCTCAGTTTTAAAAAGTGAAAAGATGCATTTCAAGGCTATATTGAGAGGCTTTTGGTGGAATATTATATATAAATCCTAATTCTAAAGCATGTCAAATGGAAAAGAAATTAAAAGTACTATTAACAATTAGACAGGGGTTAGTTGGTGGTGGAGAAACCCATGTACATGATTTAGCTACAAACATAGACTTACAAAAATTTAAACCTATTGTTTTGTCTTTTACTGAAGGGCCAATGGTAGAAGCCTTAAGGGTTAAAGGGATTGAAACTTATGTGATTTACTCAAAAGTCCCTTTTGATCCGAGGGTAAGAAGGAAAGTAATGAAGTTAGTAAAAGATAAAAAAGTTGATGTTATTCATGCACACGGGACTAGAGCAGCTTCAAATACCATTTCAGTTTCAAAGAAACTAAAAATCCCTTTTATTTATACTGTGCATGGATGGTCTTTTAATGATAGTCAATCCTATTTTGTAAGACGATTAAGAATTCAAGCAGAAAAATACATAACCAAAAATTCTGACCAGGTTATTTGTGTTTCAGAGAGTAATAGATTAACAGGGGAGAATAATATAAAAGGTTTTAAGGCAATAGTAATCAATAATGGAATATCATTTGAAAAATTTGATTTCAATATTGACCGATTGAATTCAAGAAAACTATTTGGCCTTAGTGATAATGAAATATGGGTTGGATTTATTGCGAGGCTTACATTCCAAAAGGATCCGCTTACATTAATTAAAGGGTTTAACCGGGCTTACAGTAAGGAGAAAAATCTTCGACTGCTAATTGTGGGTGAAGGGGAGTTAGATAGTAAGGTAAATGACTTAATCACTAATTTAAATTTGTCTAACGTTATTAAAAGGTTGCCATTTCAAAAAAATATCCCCCAACTATTAGCAGCTATTGATATTTACAGCTTAGTTTCCCTTTGGGAAGGTTTGCCAATTGGGTTATTGGAAGCTATGGCAATGAAAAAAGCAATTATTGCCTCTGAAGTAGATGGTACAAAAGAGATTATTCAAGACGGAAAAAATGGTATTCTAATATCTCCTTCTGATATAAATGCTATTAGTAATGCAATTTCAAAATATATCAAAAATAAGGATCTGATAAAAAAGTATGGAGAGGAAGCTTTTCTTTCTATCAGACGAGATTTTAATTTAGATGTAATGGTTGAAAACAATCAATCAACTTATTTAAATCTTATTAAATAATTATAATATTGCTTGAAAAGTCATGTCTGTAATATTAATTAAAAATTCATCTATAAAAAACACTGTTTAATCGAAAAGTTAAAATTTGTTATAAACGCGTTAGTATCTGTATTTCAGGTAATTGTATAATATTATTTTGTTATACGGTAGATATAGACTTAGTTTTATTTGAATATTGATATTTTAAATATTTTTTATAGATGTAAGTATTTAAACGTTGTTAAATAAAATTATTGTATTTTTCATTAATTTTCTATATTTACATTAGTTTAACAAGGACAATCCCCGCCTTAATCAAGTTCGAAAAATTATTGCCATGAAAAATTGTTATTTGACTCTCTTGTTAGCCTTTTTTTTCAGTTTAACTAATTTAAACGCACAAGTTTTTGATGTAAACGACCCTATAATTGATTACGATGAAAACAATCCACCCCCAAAACCACCCTCCAATGTTGTAGCTAAATGGGTAAGGACACCAGGTGTTAGCTGGAATACTCAAAAATGGAAATCTTACATTATCAACGGTGTTCCATTTAGATTAAGATTTCCTAATAACTACGACCCTAATAGATCTGAAAAGTATCCAATGATTGTTCTCTTGCATGGTTTGGGTTTTCAGAATGGTGATATATATATGAACGAGCGTCATTTAAATAATTCAGGGGCAAAAGCTTATGAAGATGGCATTAATTCTAATAAATACGATGGATTTGTTTTGTCACCTCAAGCTAGTGGAGGATGGTTTAATTCTAACCATGTTAATAGTATAAATACAATCATTAGGCAAGCAGAGCAAGATTTAAATTTTGATGTTAATAGAGTTTCATTAACGGGTAGGTCCGGAGGAGCGCAATCAGTTTGGATATTTATACAGGATGCTCCTAAGACTTATGCTGCTGCTGCTCCAATGGCTGGTGTTAAAAGTAGTTCAACTGAT
Organism: Marivirga sp.; assembly: GCF_051117495.1. Taxonomy (NCBI): domain Bacteria; kingdom Pseudomonadati; phylum Bacteroidota; class Cytophagia; order Cytophagales; family Marivirgaceae; genus Marivirga; species Marivirga sp. Next base: position 175,029 of record NZ_JBNPEF010000005.1, read on the forward strand.
AATATTGATGCATATAAGCATATGCCTTTATGGATATTTCAAGGAGAGTTAGATGATGGCCCTTCTCCATTCACGACCGAAAATATTATAGATCAGATAATTGCGAAAAATGGTAATGTAAGATATACAAAATATAAAAATGCAGGGCATGGTATATTCGATAAAGCCTATGCAGAATCGGACTACTTTGATTTTTATAATGAGGTCCATAAGGCAAACCCAGCAGTGTTGTATGGGGAATACGTTAATGTATTTGAAGATAATAAAAAGTGGGTGTATGAATTTCTAGAAAAAAATGAATTATGTGCTGAAGACGCAATTGATGTAAGGTTAGGACTTACAGCTGGTTTTGATGATTATGAATGGCGTAAAGATGGGCAATTAATAGCAGGTGCAAATTCAAATGAATATGTTGCTACATCTTATGGTATATATGAGGCACGAATTAAGAGAGGGGATACTTGGAGTGATTGGTCCCCAAGCCCTGTTGAAATAAAGTTGAAAGACCCAACTAGTACTCCGGATATTCAACTAGTTGAAAATGTAAGTCATTTTTTACCATCATTAGATGGAGCTACAAGTGTAAAGTTAGAATTACCGCAAGGTTATGCTAATTATGAGTGGCGAAATGATTTTGATGATGCGTTAGTTGGTAGTAGTAGAGTATTTGAAGCTATTTCACCAGGAGATTATAAAGCTTTAGTCGCAGAAAATTTTGGTTGTTCTAGCGAATTTTCAAATATTTTCTCAGTAAAAGATGCAAATGCTTCAAATGGGCCAAAAATGCCTTTGGCTTTAAATGGTGTCGCTATATCTAAAACGGAAATCAAATTGGTTTGGAGTCTTGATTTAGGAGATGTAAATCCTGCCACGGAATTAGAGATTTATAGAGGAATGTCAGAAGCAGGACCTTTCGAATATGTTCAGGCTGTGAGTGCTGAAGCACTTGAATTTGTCGATTCAAACTTAGATCCAAATAGTACTTATTATTATAAGGTAAGAACGATTAATGCGAAAGCGGCTTCAAATGGTTTGGCTAGCGATGCCATTACAACTTTGGTAGATCAGACTGCTCCTTCTGCCCCATCAAATCTTACTTTAGAAGCCGTGAATTCTTATAGCGTTTCCCTAATCTGGCAGGAATCTACAGATGACGTTGCAGTTTATCGTTATGATATTTATAGAGATGGTGTTAAAGTCACTTCGGTAGATACTACTGCTGCTACAGTTTTTAATCTTCAGTCTAATAAAATCTATAAGTTTAGAGTTAAGGCAAGAGATTTGACTGGAAATGAGTCGCCATTTAGCAATAGAATTGTTTCGGTTACTTCTCTTAACAATGAATCAATAACAAATTTAAAATTTGAGGGAGATGTTAGTGATAACAGTGGGAATAATATTAGCTCTTCAATTTCAGGTCAACCTTCGTTTTCTACCCTAGAAAAAATTGAGGGTAGTAGTAGTCTTGAATTTAACGGTAATGGTTATGTGGATATTGATAGAAATGATGTATATATTCATGAAGCTTTTAATGAAAGATCAATTGCTTTTTGGATAAAGCAATCATCTGATTTAGGGATTCAGGATATTTTTGATGAGGGAGGCTCGGTAAATGGAGTAGCGATGAGAATTAATAATGGTGATTTAGAATTTGCAATTAGAAATGGGAGTGTGCAAAGGACGCTAGTTGCACCTATTGCATTAAATCAGTGGACTCATATCGCTGGTGTCTTTAATAATGGAGAAGCTTATCTATACGTAGATGGTATCAAAGTAGATGAGGATTTAAATCTTCCATACAACACTATTGACGGGCACGGTAATGATGCAGGAGTTGGAGGAACAAATAGTTCTAATGCTTTTAACCAGACAAGTGGAGGATTAATAGGATATATAGATGATTTCTATATGTTCAACACGCCATTGTCAGAGAGTAGTATTCAAGATATAATGGATGTTTCAGGAGTTATAAGTATTCCTGATGAAGAAATATTGCCACCTGAAAATATAACAGCTACTACAATCTCCTATGAATCAATTCAGTTAGATTGGGATGATGTTTCTGATAATGAAATTCAATTTCAGATATATAGATCAAAAGAAGGAGGTACTATGCAAGCTATTGCAATTTTACCAGCCAACTCTACTTCTTTTACAGACAGTGGTTTAGAGCCTGCAACCAAATATATTTATCAAATTGAAGCGTTGACAGAATATAATAGCGTAAAATCTGCCCAAAGCATGATTCCATCTTTAGCTAGATTAAAATTTGAAGATAACCTCACAGATGAATCTGGTAATAATATAGACGTGCAAAATAATGGTGACATTTCATATGTAAATGACAATATACAGGGATCAAAAGCTATAAGTTTTGACGGTTCTTCAATTTTGAATTTAGATAATGGAAATCAATTTATACATACTGCTTTTACTGAACGTTCTGTCTCTTTTTGGTTTAAAAGTTTAGATGTAAGTGGAAATCAAGATATTTATGATGAAGGTGGTTCTACTAACGGATTTGCAATCAGATTAATTGATAGCGATTTGCAATTAACTACCCAAAATGGTCATGCTATATTCTCAGTTCAAGCACCAGTTTCACGAAACGAATGGCATCATGTAATGGGTGTTTATCAGGCAGGTGCCTTAAGATTGTATATTGATGGAACCTTAGTTGCAAGCAGATCAGATTTAACTTATACTTCAGTCAACACTCATGGGGATGCTGGAGGATTAGGTGGAACTAACGGCTCTAATGCATTTGATCAAGTGTCTGGTAATTTCACGGGCTATATTGATGACTTTTATGCATTTGATCAGGCAATGGATGATCAAATTCAGGATATCATGTTATCTGCTAATCCAGGAAGTGAGGCTACAACAGATCCATTGCCAAGTGCACCAGTAGCAGTCTCAAACTTAGAATTAGATGAGGTAGGTCTTGATTTTGTATCTTTAATTTTTACTGATGAAAGCTCAGATGAAACCCATTTTGAAGTTACTAGAGCAATAAATGAAGCAAAGAATTTCCAGCTACTGAAGTCTTTTGATGCTCAAGATGGTGGCGTTATTGCTTTTACTGACCAAAACCTCCAATCGCATATAGACTATTACTATCGGGTTTACGCAGTAAATGCGGGGGGGCGAAGCGATAGTTCGGAGATAATGGTGACGACCTTAAACAGTGTTCCGGAGTTGGATGATTTACAAGACCGATTAACGATACGTTACGATAGTGAGTATGATGTCAATATCTACGGTAATGATGCTGACGGGGATCAGCTTAGCATAACCGGGACTAACCTACCGTCATTTGCCAGTTTGGTAGATTATGGGGACGGCAGTGGTTTACTAAGATTCACACCATCTGCAACAGATACGGTTTCCTCTCCTTATTCAGGGATCGTCATCAGTTTAAGTGATGATTTCGGTGGAGTGTCCAGTGACACCTTAACGTTAGAGGTTAACAATAATCATCTTCCTACCATAACTACTGTTGCTGATGTAACATTGGAGGAGGGAGGTAATAGTGCTATTACATTAGAGGCGAACGATGTAGAAGGCAGTTCAAATTTATCATGGGAGTATGGTTTGCCATCCTTTGCCACGATGACGGTGAACATAGATGGTAGCGCAGAGATTGATTTATCGCCAGGTTATTCGGACCATGGTAATTATAATGCAAGTATCACAGTGAGTGATCAAGATGGGGCGAGTGCTACTACTGAATTTGTTATTGTGGTAACTGATAAAAACCCTAATACGATTGTTCAGGTAAACTTCACGGATGGTAGTTTATTAGGAGGGGCAGGATGGAACAATACCAGCGGACACCCGGTACAGGGCGATACCTATACGAATTTAGAAGATATTACGGGGTCTGCGAGTGGTTTTGCAGTCAGCATCAGCTCTAACTGGACAACGAATGGCTCCAATACCTTGGGAAGTACTACAGGAGATAACTCCGGTGTATTCCCGGATGATGTAATGCAAAGTGCATACTGGACCGCCTCAGGTACAGAGGAAGTAACGATAGGAGGTCTTGATGATACCAAGCAGTACGAATTAAGCTTTTTCGGAAGTCGTTATGCAACCAATGACCGTAGCACCAGCTATACGGTAGGCGGGCAAACAGTTGTGTTGGATGCGGCATCGAATACAAGTGAGACGGTAAGCTTAACTACAAGCCCTAGCGGAGGGATCATAACAGTGGAGATCGCCAGAGCAGGCGGATCAAGTTATGGTTATTTAAATGCTTTAGTACTGGAGGAGCGCTACGATAACGGAGAGGCACCAGCAGAGGTAAGAAATTTATCAGCAGTATATAATCAAGAAAGTAGTGAGGTAGAATTGAGTTGGAGCGATCAGGCATTCAATGAACTTAGCTACAAAGTATACAGAGCAGAAAGTGTTGACGGGACGTATGATTTACTGGCCACCCAGAAAGAAGGATCAACCAGCTATTCAGACGCAACAGTTAGTGCTAATCAAGAATATTATTATAAGATAGGGTCATCTAATGCGGTAGGCGAGAATTTGAGCCAAGCAGTTAGTATATCAATACCAAATGTTGCTCCGGTGATAACAGAGATAGCGGATGCTTCCTTGTCGATAGGAGCTAGTTTATCTATTAGTGTAGAAGCAAAAGATGCAGCAGAAGATGTAATTAGTTTGAGTATAGAAGGGCTCCCATCTTTTGGTAGTTTTACCGATCAAGGGTCAGGTGATGGGAGCTTAACGTTTAGCCCATCCAAAGGAGAAGCAGGAGTTTACACCATTACCGTGGTGGCAAGCGATGGCATAGGGGAAAGTAGAGAGAGTTTTGAGCTCAGAGTAGAAGAAGAGGGGCTGCATCACTATTACATTAATTTTGCAGGCAGCACGAATTACTCTTCTCCAAGCCCATGGAATAACTATCTGGGCAGTGGAGCAGCAGGCAGCACATTGAATAATATTAGTTCAGATGTGGCGGGCGAGAATATATTAATGCTGTCTTTGGAAACCGGATGGAATGGTTACAATACCAATGGGGAAGTAAATACAGGCCTTTATCCAAATAATGTTACCAGTACTGCTTTATGGGTAAGTAGTACGCAGGAACGCATCATGACATTAGAAGGCTTATCCAACGATAAGGCATATGATTTTACCTTCTACGCAAGTAGGTCAGGTGGTGGGGACAGAACGATACATTATAGTATCAATAATGAAAGTGTGAGTTTGGATGCTTCTTATAATGTAGACAACACAGTAACGATTGAAGGGGTAATACCAAATGCAGATGGTACAATAACAATTAGTTTTGAGAAGGCTTCTTCAGCATCTTATGGATATGTAAACGCAATGGTAGTGAAAGGCTATCAGGCGGCCTCCATACCCGCAACCCCTAGCAACTTAGTGGCAACGCCAATAAGTTCAAGTGCGATCAAATTGGACTGGCATGATAATACCAACTTGGAGACGGGTTATGAATTGATGCGATCAGAAAATAGAGGCTCAAGCTATAGCTTATTGGCATCATTAGGGCCAGATATTACCACCTACACAGATGCATCCTCCATTCAAGCGGGGGTTACCTATTATTATAAGGTGCGTGCCCTCTTAGGTGAAGGACCAAGCGATTACTCTAATATTACTGGGGCCTCTGTTTATAATATGGTGAGCAAGATGAACTTTAACGCTGCGGATCCGGAAGGGTCACCATGGAATAACACTAATAATGTTCCGGAAGGGGGGGCGGTATATACTGACCTAAAGGATGACAAGAATAATAATACAGGTATAGCATTTGAAGTGGTAGCCTCTAATCCGGCATATGATATTAGCTTGTATGGCTTCAATGGGGATAATCCGTTCGGGATGAATACAGGAGATAACAGTGGAATAGTGCCGGACAATGTGATGCGGAGCACATGGTGGATGGACCAGGGAAAGACTGCGCAGCTGCGTTTTTACAATCTGGATTTATCGCAAGTGTATCAGTTCAGTTTTTTTGCCAGCCGAGATGGGAACGGAAATAGAACCACAGTCTACAGCGTAAATGGTAAAAGCGTGAAGTTGAATGCGGCCAATAACGTGAATGATATTGTTTCACTGGATAATCTTCGTCCAGACGACAATGGTGAGTTGTTGGTGACCATTACCACAGATGAAGGGGCATCATATTCATACTTAGGCGCCATTATTATCTCGTCTTCCAATGCTATCGATCCAAGCATTGCCATGAGAACTAAGGATGAGGAAACGGAAGATGAAAGGTTAGAGCTAGAGCTGTCTCAGAAAGAGATTTTGAAGCTATACCCTAATCCGTACAACGAAAGACAGGGTGACCTACAGTTGTATTTGGGTTCGGTAGATCGGCAGGTAGAGGTTACAGTCTTAAACTTGAGGGGTCAGCGGGTTTATCACAGTGCATTTGAGGATGATTCAAAACTGCGTAAGGTGGGTTTATCAGGACTAGGAACTTTAAAATCAGGCGTATACATGATGCAGGTGAAAGGGGATCAATCAGGTCTTCAAACAATCAGGTTTATAAAGGAGTGATAGAATATTTAATAATTAATCTTAGGGTATATGCTAAGTATTATTTGTATGTAATAAAACAGGGTTTATCGAAAAAATAATAAAATTTTAAAATTTTTATATTCAGTTGAAATCCTTCTTTTATATAATAATAAATAGAATAATCCTTAAAAATAGAGTTTAAATAGAGTAAATATTGGATTATTAGATATATATTACATGAGTATCTTATTATGATTAATAATATTATTGTTTTATAATATTATTAAAATACTTAAATTTGAACTACGTAAAGTTAAAAAAAATGATTAACCTTTAAAGAGTCATCCCCAAACTCTTTTTAAAATTACTGGACATGGCAAGAAAGAATATTTTCAGATTCATACTTACTTTATTTTTGGGAATAGCTATTTTTGGGGCTGAGGCTCAGGTCTTAGACCCTAATGATCCTATCTTAAATTATGATAGTAACAATCCGCCATCCACACCTCCAAGAGGGGAAATTGGTAAGTGGGTCAGAACCAAACGTGTTAATTGGAATACTAACGATTTTAAAGCCTACTATTATAACGGTATGGCATTTAGATTAAGATTTCCTGAGAATTATGATCCTTCAGGAAATACTAAATATCCGATGTTAATCATGTTTCACGGTAGAGGTGAAAGTGGTTCAATTTATGATAATGAGAAAAGCTTAGTGCATGCAGCGAGAATGCATGAAGATGATATTAAAAGAGGAAAGTATAATGGGTTTTTACTCTATCCTCAAAATACAGGAGGTTTTTGGGGTGATCCACATTTTTCGGTTATTTCTGATTTAATTAATAATCATTTTGATCAGATTAATGTTAATAAAAATGAAATTGTAGTACATGGCTTATCAGCTGGAGGGTCAGGAGTTTGGAATTACATTAGTAGTTACCCAAAATTAGTTGCTGCTGCTCTTCCAATGTCAGCGGCTTCTCCCAATTTTTATCAAGGAATTAGTGATTATAAACATATTCCAATTTGGCTATCACAAGGAGGTAAAGATGGTTCGCCTACGCCATATACTTCAAGAGCACTAGTAGAAGAAATAGTTAAAGAAGGTGGTAATATCCGATACACGGTTTACCACAATCTAGGGCATGGTGTATGGAATACTCATTATAGGGAATCGGATTTTTGGCCTTTTGTTAAAAGAGCTAATAGAACAAATCCAGTTGTAATGACAGGTGAATTAACACTTGTTTCTACAAGTACCTCAAGAGATGTTTTTGAATTTTATCAGAAATCTGAAATTTGTCCAAATGAAGAGATTTCAGTACAATTAGGAGTTACTGCAGGCTTTGAGGCTTACGAATGGAGAAAGAATGGAGCTACAATTCAGGGGGAAAATAGCAATCAGTTAAATGTAACAGAATATGGTCTTTATGATGTTAGGTTTAAAGAGAACGGTAAATGGAATTCATGGTCTAAAAGAGCAATAGAGATAAAAGAAAAGGGTGGTACTATAACTCCAGACATAGAAATAAGTGGATTGAATAGTAGAGTAATACCAGCACCGAATGGTAAAAGTACCGCACCATTAGAATTACCAGAAGGTTATATAGAATATGGATGGAGATTAGAAGGTACTGAGGAAATTATTAGTACTGATAGAATTTTTCATGCACCTTCCCCAGGAAATTATCAAGCAACCGTGACTGAGAAATTTGGTTGTTCAAGTAGTTTTTCTAATTCATTTACAGTACTCGATGCTAATGGAATAAACAAGCCCAATGCTATTAGTTCATTTGCTGGTTTTGCTGAATCAAAAACGCAGATAAAATTACAGTGGGCTTCTAATGTGGGTAGTTCTTATCCTGCAACTGGATTTGAAGTGTATAGGAGTTTGAGTTTTGGGGGAGCATATGAATTGATTTCTATTGTTGATGGAAGTCAAAATATTTATGTCGATGAAAATCTTGAACCAAATACAGAATACTACTATCAGGTGAGGCCAGTAAATAATTATTCAGCTGCGGCAAGTTCTGATGAGATTCAGGTAAGAACTCAAGTTGATGACAATCCGCCAACTGCACCAATAAATCTGCACGTTACAGGTTCAAGCTCTAATTCTATTAGTCTCAAATGGGATGAATCTATGGACGATGTAGGAGTTTATAAATACGAAATATATAAGGATGGTGTGAAGTCATTGGTGACTGAGAAAACATCAGCAACAGTTTATAATTTAGTAGAAAACACTTCATATCAGTTTATGGTGAAAGCTAAAGATATAACTGGAAACACTTCTCCTTTTAGTAATTTAGTAGTTTCTGTTGCCGTTGCAAATGGTGTTAACTACAAATTCTATAATAAAGGATGGGCAGGATCATTATTACCTGATTTTAATACATTAACTCCTCTTGAAAGTGGTTTGCTTCCTAATTTCGATATTTCAGGAAGATCTCAAAATACTAATTACGGATATTTATTTGAAGGAGAGATAAATATCCCCGTGGCAGGTGAATACACCTTTGAAACCAATTCCGATGATGGAAGTAAGTTGTATATTGGAGCTTATGATGAAAATAACCTTGTAGTAGATAATGATGGTGGACATGGAATGAGATACAGGGAAGGTACATATTTTTTCCCTGAAGCTGGATCATACAAGATATTTGTAGCTTTCTATCAGGGTAGTGGTGGTCAAGGATTAGAAGTTTATTGGAAAAATACAGCTCATGGAATAACTAGTAGAGAGAGAATACCGGATAGCGCTTTTTATGGTGAATATTCGCTTGATGGTAATCCACCTATTTCCCCATCAGACTTGGCAGGTGTTTCTTCAGCATACAATGAAGTAGTATTAAGTTGGAATGATTTGAGTAATGATGAAACTGGTTTTCAAATTTTCCGAGCGAATAACTCATCAGGTCCTTTTTTACCTATAGCTATATTGGGCGCAAATGACACCAGCTACATTGACAATGATGTAGAAGGAGGCAAGACTTATTTTTATCAAATTGCATCATTAAATGAGTACGGTGCTTCAAAAGATGCGATTAGCTCCTCTTCATTGATTGGAGATATTAATTCAGGAATTGCCGCAATGGATAACGCCACTGGGAACGGTTACATAATGTTTTCTGAGGAAGATATATTTGATAGATTTGCTAGTAATCAGCCTCATTCTTCAAATAGTCGCCATTTAATTGCTATTAAATATATTGATAACCAGTGGTATTATGATAATAATAATAATCTTTATCCCTTCACACCAGTTGCATCTGATGTTATTTTAGCTGAGGTTGACTTTTCATCTGATGTTATAGATGGATTATTAAATAATATTAGTGTCATTAATGGGATTAGTTCAGGATATACTAATGGTGACTTAAATTTTTATGCTAATAGGTGGGATGGAGGAAATAATTATGGCGAATTTACCATAGAAGGTACTTATTTTGAAGTCGCTAATCCAGACATTGTGGAGATTACTACTTTACCTCTTCCTAGTCCCCCTTCTTCAGTAGCTAACTTGGTAGGAACGTCTATTTCAACAACAGAAATTAGTCTTGCTTGGGATAATTCATCTAATGCAGATTATTATGAAGTTCTTAGATCTCTAGATGGGACTACTTTCCTTCCAAATGCCGAGATTCTAGCAGATGAAAGTAGTGTTCTAGAGTTGTTGGACCAAAACCTCCAATCGCATATAGACTATTACTATCGGGTTTACGCAGTAAATGCGGGGGGGCGAAGCGATAGTTCGGAGATAATGGTGACGACCTTAAACAGTGTTCCGGAGTTGGATGATTTACAAGACCGATTAACGATACGTTACGATAGTGAGTATGATGTCAATATCTACGGTAATGATGCTGACGGGGATCAGCTTAGCATAACCGGGACTAACCTACCGTCATTTGCCAGTTTGGTAGATTATGGGGACGGCAGTGGTTTACTAAGATTCACACCATCTGCAACAGATACGGTTTCCTCTCCTTATTCAGGGATCGTCATCAGTTTAAGTGATGATTTCGGTGGAGTGTCCAGTGACACCTTAACGTTAGAGGTTAACAATAATCATCTTCCTACCATAACTACTGTTGCTGATGTAACATTGGAGGAGGGAGGTAATAGTGCTATTACATTAGAGGCGAACGATGTAGAAGGCAGTTCAAATTTATCATGGGAGTATGGTTTGCCATCCTTTGCCACGATGACGGTGAACATAGATGGTAGCGCAGAGATTGATTTATCGCCAGGTTATTCGGACCATGGTAATTATAATGCAAGTATCACAGTGAGTGATCAAGATGGGGCGAGTGCTACTACTGAATTTGTTATTGTGGTAACTGATAAAAACCCTAATACGATTGTTCAGGTAAACTTCACGGATGGTAGTTTATTAGGAGGGGCAGGATGGAACAATACCAGCGGACACCCGGTACAGGGCGATACCTATACGAATTTAGAAGATATTACGGGGTCTGCGAGTGGTTTTGCAGTCAGCATCAGCTCTAACTGGACAACGAATGGCTCCAATACCTTGGGAAGTACTACAGGAGATAACTCCGGTGTATTCCCGGATGATGTAATGCAAAGTGCATACTGGACCGCCTCAGGTACAGAGGAAGTAACGATAGGAGGTCTTGATGATACCAAGCAGTACGAATTAAGCTTTTTCGGAAGTCGTTATGCAACCAATGACCGTAGCACCAGCTATACGGTAGGCGGGCAAACAGTTGTGTTGGATGCGGCATCGAATACAAGTGAGACGGTAAGCTTAACTACAAGCCCTAGCGGAGGGATCATAACAGTGGAGATCGCCAGAGCAGGCGGATCAAGTTATGGTTATTTAAATGCTTTAGTACTGGAGGAGCGCTACGATAACGGAGAGGCACCAGCAGAGGTAAGAAATTTATCAGCAGTATATAATCAAGAAAGTAGTGAGGTAGAATTGAGTTGGAGCGATCAGGCATTCAATGAACTTAGCTACAAAGTATACAGAGCAGAAAGTGTTGACGGGACGTATGATTTACTGGCCACCCAGAAAGAAGGATCAACCAGCTATTCAGACGCAACAGTTAGTGCTAATCAAGAATATTATTATAAGATAGGGTCATCTAATGCGGTAGGCGAGAATTTGAGCCAAGCAGTTAGTATATCAATACCAAATGTTGCTCCGGTGATAACAGAGATAGCGGATGCTTCCTTGTCGATAGGAGCTAGTTTATCTATTAGTGTAGAAGCAAAAGATGCAGCAGAAGATGTAATTAGTTTGAGTATAGAAGGGCTCCCATCTTTTGGTAGTTTTACCGATCAAGGGTCAGGTGATGGGAGCTTAACGTTTAGCCCATCCAAAGGAGAAGCAGGAGTTTACACCATTACCGTGGTGGCAAGCGATGGCATAGGGGAAAGTAGAGAGAGTTTTGAGCTCAGAGTAGAAGAAGAGGGGCTGCATCACTATTACATTAATTTTGCAGGCAGCACGAATTACTCTTCTCCAAGCCCATGGAATAACTATCTGGGCAGTGGAGCAGCAGGCAGCACATTGAATAATATTAGTTCAGATGTGGCGGGCGAGAATATATTAATGCTGTCTTTGGAAACCGGATGGAATGGTTACAATACCAATGGGGAAGTAAATACAGGCCTTTATCCAAATAATGTTACCAGTACTGCTTTATGGGTAAGTAGTACGCAGGAACGCATCATGACATTAGAAGGCTTATCCAACGATAAGGCATATGATTTTACCTTCTACGCAAGTAGGTCAGGTGGTGGGGACAGAACGATACATTATAGTATCAATAATGAAAGTGTGAGTTTGGATGCTTCTTATAATGTAGACAACACAGTAACGATTGAAGGGGTAATACCAAATGCAGATGGTACAATAACAATTAGTTTTGAGAAGGCTTCTTCAGCATCTTATGGATATGTAAACGCAATGGTAGTGAAAGGCTATCAGGCGGCCTCCATACCCGCAACCCCTAGCAACTTAGTGGCAACGCCAATAAGTTCAAGTGCGATCAAATTGGACTGGCATGATAATACCAACTTGGAGACGGGTTATGAATTGATGCGATCAGAAAATAGAGGCTCAAGCTATAGCTTATTGGCATCATTAGGGCCAGATATTACCACCTACACAGATGCATCCTCCATTCAAGCGGGGGTTACCTATTATTATAAGGTGCGTGCCCTCTTAGGTGAAGGACCAAGCGATTACTCTAATATTACTGGGGCCTCTGTTTATAATATGGTGAGCAAGATGAACTTTAACGCTGCGGATCCGGAAGGGTCACCATGGAATAACACTAATAATGTTCCGGAAGGGGGGGCGGTATATACTGACCTAAAGGATGACAAGAATAATAATACAGGTATAGCATTTGAAGTGGTAGCCTCTAATCCGGCATATGATATTAGCTTGTATGGCTTCAATGGGGATAATCCGTTCGGGATGAATACAGGAGATAACAGTGGAATAGTGCCGGACAATGTGATGCGGAGCACATGGTGGATGGACCAGGGAAAGACTGCGCAGCTGCGTTTTTACAATCTGGATTTATCGCAAGTGTATCAGTTCAGTTTTTTTGCCAGCCGAGATGGGAACGGAAATAGAACCACAGTCTACAGCGTAAATGGTAAAAGCGTGAAGTTGAATGCGGCCAATAACGTGAATGATATTGTTTCACTGGATAATCTTCGTCCAGACGACAATGGTGAGTTGTTGGTGACCATTACCACAGATGAAGGGGCATCATATTCATACTTAGGCGCCATTATTATCTCGTCTTCCAATGCTATCGATCCAAGCATTGCCATGAGAACTAAGGATGAGGAAACGGAAGATGAAAGGTTAGAGCTAGAGCTGTCTCAGAAAGAGATTTTGAAGCTATACCCTAATCCGTACAACGAAAGACAGGGTGACCTACAGTTGTATTTGGGTTCGGTAGATCGGCAGGTAGAGGTTACAGTCTTAAACTTGAGGGGTCAGCGGGTTTATCACAGTGCATTTGAGGATGATTCAAAACTGCGTAAGGTGGGTTTATCAGGACTAGGAACTTTAAAATCAGGCGTATACATGATGCAGGTGAAAGGGGATCAATCAGGTCTTCAAACAATCAGGTTTATAAAGGAGTGATAGATTATTTTTAAATATATTAAATAAATTAAGAAAAGAGGGATGATTTCATCCCTCTTTTCTTAATTAGAAATTATAAGGGTTGCATTTGAAAAAGTCAAGAATACATGGAATGGATGCGCTGAGAGGTATAGCTATGTGGCTAGGAGTGGTACTTCATGCGGTCATAGCTTATCAAAATGATCCTCGAGGCGGTTGGCCTAAAGATGTTATGTCTGCAGCTTCAATGGATTGGATCTATCATTATCTTCATTCATTTAGGATGCCATTATTCTTTCTAGTCGCGGGGTTTTTTGCTGATTTTCTAAATGAGAAGATTGGTTTAAAGGCATTTGTACTTCATAGATATAAAAGGATAGTACTTCCTTTTATTTTAAGTGTATTAGTTATAGTGCCAATTTGCGGTTTTAGTTTCGCTATTTATAGAAATATTGATGATCTGGGCTCAAGTTTTTTCTGGGGAGAGGTACTTAAAGGCAGTTTAAATTGGACAGGTTTTTATCATGTCTGGTTTCTTTACTATTTAATCATTATTTATATATTTTATATATCCATTAAATTTTTAATAAGAAACTTCAGTTTACCTTCAGTAAAGTTTAGTGAAGAAGTATTTTTTTTATTAACTATCTTCTTAATTGCTATACAGTACTTTTTCTTTGATACAGTGGTGGAACCATGGACTGGTTTGATTCCGAGGCCAGGACAAATTTTATACTTTGGTTATTTTTTCATGCTAGGTGCTTTTATTAATAATAGACATGATTTTTTATTTCAATTGAGAAACTTACGGTACTCTTATCTTATTTTTGGTTTTGTTTTATTATATATAACTCGAACTTATGGAGATGAACTAAACCATCTTCTTTTTTCGATATTGATTTCTATGCAAACAATGCTATTCGTATTAGGACATATTGCCATTTTCATGGATGTGTTTAATAGAGAATCAAAATATTTACGGTATTTTTCAGACTGTTCCTATTGGTTTTACTTAATTCATTTTCCCATTATAATACTATTACAGTTGTTCCTGTTGAAATATGAAGTAAGCTTATATCTGAAAGTTTCCTTCATTATATTTTTCACTACTTTATTTTCTCTAATTACATATCATTACTTTATTAGGTATAGTTGGGTGGGTACACTGTTAAATGGTAAGAAGACAAAAGAGAAAATAATAAAGCGTACATTATTTTACAGTTCAAGAAATGAAAGATAAGTATTCGGATGAAAATATATTGACTATATTAGTTACAGCATTTGTTGTTGCGACCCTCGTTTTTTTATTCTTGAAAGTTGTATTTTTATAAAATGAAAAGCCTGCTCCAATACTATGATAACGCATATGTAGCTCTTATAAATTGGCTGTATAAAAATATAGTTGTTCTAAAACTAAAAAGCCCATTTGTACTTGTCTTATTAGTTTTAGCTACTGCATTTATAGTATTTGTAACTACTAAGATAGGCTTTGTTTTCGGAGTGGCTTTATTTATAGGTATAGCTGGAACGTTGTACTTGTTATTACTATTCATTTATCCAAAGATAGGTTTCTTTACTGTCTTTGTTATACCATTCGGGATGTATATTACAGAGCGAAAGTTTGGTCAAAGCATCCCTTTTGCTACAGCAATTCAGTTTATCATGTTTTTGACTTTAGTCGTCATTTTATTCAAAAAGATTGCAAAGAAAGATTATAGTTTTTCCTTTTTACATAATAATGTTACCTACGCCTTCTTGATAGTATTTTTATATAATATGTTTCAGGCTTTAAATCCCAATTTAATGAATATGTCTGGCTGGTTTCTTATTGCTAAGGGGAATTTCGCTCTTTTATGTACCTATATAGTTAGTCAATATTTAGCACGTGATTTTAAGTTTGTTAAACAATTGGTGATTTTATGGGTGGTTATGGCATCCATTACTGCACTATATGCATGTTATCAAGAATGGTTTGGGCTTATGGATTTTGAGGTAAGGTGGGTGCATGCTGATAATTTTAGGTTTAAAAGAATTTTTGTTCAAGGGCGATACAGGAAATTTTCCTTACTTTCTGATCCTACGTCATATGGTATATTTATGGCTTCTTCTACGATTATTACTTTGATTCTTGCTACACGCCCAATGAAATTAATGCTACGAATACTTTTGTTGGTTTTAGGTGTTTTCATGTTTCTTGGAATGGGATATTCTGGTACAAGAACTGCTTATGCAATGATACCAGCAGCCTTTTTAATTTTTGGCTTTTTAACGATTAATAATATTAGAACACTTGTTTTTGCAATAATTGGATCTATTGCTTTTGCTTACATTTTATTTGGGCCAATTTATGGTAGCGCTATGGTTAGAAGGATACGAACCACTTTCGATACAGAAGATGCTTCTCTAAACGTTCGTGATGTGAATAGGCATGCAATCCAGCCATATATACACGACCACCCTATTGGAGGTGGAGTAATGACTTCAGGAGCATCTGGCTTAAAATACAATCCTAATCATGATTTAGCTGGTTTTCCTCCAGACAGTGGTTATTTGAAATTAGCTTTGGAAACTGGTTGGATTGGACTTATCATTTTTATGACTTTTTTGTTTGTGGGTTTGAAGGAGGGGATCAGAAACTACTACTATTCTAAAAATTTAACTATTAAGTTTTATTATTTGGCTTTTGTGACTTTTGTTTTTGGTATTACTATTGCACTTTATGCTCAAGTTGTCACTGCACAAATTCCAATATCGTTTTTATTTTATCCTATAATGGGCCTAATGTCTTCTATGAAATATTTGGATAAGGAAAGAATAAATAAGAATATTTAATTCGGTTTGAATTCAATGAATGCTTTAAAAATCATTATAACTTCTTCGATATTTTAGTATGCTTTTCAACTCTATAGAATATTTAATTTTTTTACCGATAGTATTCTTCCTTTATTGGTTTGTTTTTAAAAAGGAGCTAAAGACACAAAATATTTTTTTATTATTAATTAGTTATGTTTTTTACGGTTGGTGGGATTGGAGATTCTTGTTTTTGATAGCATTTAGTTCTTTTGCCGATTATTTTATTGGTCTTGCTATACATAATAGTGAAAATCAAAAAGTAAGGAAGCGTTTTTTATTATTAAGTATCTTTTTGAACCTCGGCCTACTTGGTTTTTTTAAATACTTCAATTTTTTTATAGAATCATTTGCTTCTGCTTTTTCTTTTTTTGGTACTAGTCCAAATATTTCATCATTATACATTATACTACCAGTAGGTATAAGTTTTTACACCTTTCAAACATTAAGTTACACTATTGACATATATAGAAGGCATTTAGAGCCAACTAACAAAATAATTGATTTCTTAGCTTTTGTTAGCTTCTTTCCACAATTGGTGGCTGGCCCCATCGAGAGAGCTAAAAATTTGTTACCACAATTTGAGAAAAAAAGAATTTTTTCTTATCAACAGGCTAAATCTGGATCACTAAAAATTGTGTGGGGTCTTTTTAAAAAAGTCGTTATTGCAGATAATTGCGCTGTATATGTAAATGATATTTTTAATAATCATGAAACCTTACCAGGTAGTGTTTTGTTTCTCGGTTTAGCTTATTTTGCTATCCAAATCTATTGTGACTTTTCTGGTTACTCAGATATTGCCATTGGCACTGCTAGATTATTTGGTTTTAACTTGATGCGAAATTTTGCCTACCCTTATTTTGCTCGTGACATGGCGGAACATTGGAGAAAATGGCATATATCTCTTTCCACTTGGTTTAAGGATTATCTATATATTCCTTTAGGAGGAAGTAGGGGTGGAAAATGGATGATTATACGGAATACAATAATAATATTTACAGTTAGTGGTTTCTGGCATGGGGCAGACTGGACTTATATCATTTGGGGATTTGTTAATGGACTTTATTTTCTTCCTCTTATTCTTACTGGAATACATCGGAACCATATGGGGCCAATTGCAGAGGGAAAGATATTTCCCTCCTTTAAAGTCTTTCTACTAATTGTGAGTACTTTCGTACTTAAAACCTTTACTTACGTTTTTTTCCGAGCTGAGAATATTGGGCAATCCTGGACTTATATGAAGGGCATGTTCGATTGGAGTTTGTTTACTATACCTGATTATAGTTATTTAACTCATTGGGGGTTAATTGGACTTATGTTAACATTGGAATGGTTACAAAGAGATAAGGAATGTCCCTTGTATTTAGATCATACCCCTAAATGGGTACGTTATTCTGCTTATTATGCCACTATTTTAGCTGTCATATTTCTACAGTCTAGTGAAGAAATTCCATTTATATATTTTCAATTTTGATCTATGAAAAGGTATTTAAAAAAAATGAGTTTGATAATCGCACCGTTTATCGGTGTTCTTCTCCTTATAATAATTACAGATCCTTACAAAATTATATTTGATTATGAAGATTATTCTTATGGGATTTTCCCTGTTAATAGAGATTATATTAGTACGACATACTATCTAGATAATAGAGCCAAATACAACTATAATTCGTTTATTTTTGGTAATTCTAGATCATCTGCATATTTATCAAATGATTGGAGTGTTCATTTAAACGGTAATATTAGTCCATATCATTTTGATGCTTCAGCGGAGTCGTTATTTGGTGTAATGAAAAAATTAGAATTTATAGACAGCATTGGTGATCCCATAAAAAATGCATTAATCATAGTAGATAGGCAATTACTTTCTCAGACGAAAAATAGAGATTATCATTTATTCATTAAGCACCATGCATTGACTAATCAATCTAAGAAAGATTTTTATTGGGTATTTGCTGAATCTTTGACGCATAAAGATTTCCTAAAGTTTTATCTTGATTACCTTACAGGAGGATTAATCACTAAATTGGGAAATAGAATACCTAGAGATATGGAGTGTTCAGCAATTACTAATGATTATTTATTCAAGGGGTGCGAGGAATCTCTTAGTCGAATTGGCAACCAATATTTTGATAAATATAGTTCGTACTTTAAAAAGCAGAATGGCTTTTCTACTGTAGAAAAACCCGTTATTGATTCTACCCAATACCTGCAATTAGAGAAAATAAAATCTATTTTAAAGAAGCATAACACAAATTATCGAATTATTATTGGTCCTAATTATAATCAATTACAATTACATTCAATTGACATTATTAAATTAGAAAGGATTTTCGGAAAGAAAAATGTATATGATTTTTCAGGATTTAATCAGTATTCAGCTGATTTTAAAAATTTTTATGATGGATCTCATTACCGACCATACGTAGGAAAGGCAATTATGAATGAAGTATATAGATCATCCAAATAGGGTATGAGAATTAATCTCAATTGGACTGGTTTGATTCATCGTAGATTTTGAACAGTTCCTTAGTGAACAACCTGCTTCCAGCTTTATTTAAATGATTGGTGTCAAAAGAATACATCTCTTCATAAAATTCAGGGTATTTAGTGGGTGATGAAAGATCAATCACATCCCCTGAAACGAATCTTTTCATTGATTCAATGTAAGCTAGATCCCATGGTTTCTTTCGTGGGCTCACAATATGATAAACTTTAATATTTTTTTCTCTCAAGTGATTTTCCAAATCGATTAAATCCTGAATATATTGATCTTTGCTAATGTCATTGCCTATATTAGGAGTATTAGAGTTCTTTATACTTTGACTTAGAATTTGCGCACTATTTTGTAAAAAGCTTTCTCTTCTCTTAATCAAATTTTGGTTTTTATGTAAGGCTAATTCGGCTTCATAGGGTAAGTAACCCTGAGTCTTATCAATATCATAAAATAAAGGTTCTAAATCAGCTTCATGATCATCCGCTATTAGAGCAATATATTTTTTTAGTCCGAAGCCAAGATATTTATAAAAGAATGTTTGTGAGTAATTAAGGAAATAGTAAGCCTTAAATTTTAGTGGAAAATTTGATTTCAGACAAAAATCAATAATGGAAAAATACTTATGGTAATTGATTGAAAATAACTCGGGATTAGCATTATAATTACCTCCAATTCTTGAAGGAGGAACCATTTCGATAAAAACATTTTTCACATTTTCATCTAGATTTAGGAAATATGCATAATCATAACTTCTGTAAGGTCTTAAGTTTGCATGAGATGCATTGTATGAACTTGTTTCATTTGTTAGAGAATCAAATAAAAAAGGATTAACCTGTCGATATATTCTACTTGTGCCTATGAAGATAGTATTATACTTTTCTTTATGCGTTTCATAGTATTGAATTTTTTTAACAATTTGTTCATCCTCATAATGAGATATAACATGTTCTAAATCTATAGAATAAATAATACTGCTTAAGCAAAACATGAGGATTGTTCCTATAAGTAAATAGTTGATTGTGCTTTTAATTATTTGCTTCATTACAGATTCAGATTAAAATTGGAAGTAAATAAATTCATTATAATCATTAGAAGTGAAAATAATGATCATGCTAAAAACAACTAAATAAACTGATCTTTTAATGAAAATAGGTGTATTTCCTAAATCCATAGCACATTGTTTATCTCTATTCCACCATTCAATTGTAAAAAACAAAATTATTAAAGGCATAGGGGCTAAAAAATGGATATTCGGAATAGAAAATAAAGAAGTACTCCACATGCCTTTTGAGTAGGACCAGGACTGTTGTATATTTTCAGCCCTAAAAAACACATATGTTAATGTTTTGAGGACAAAAGTTAATGCTATCAAAGAGAAGTCTTTTAGAGATGGGAAGAACTTTCCTTCTGCAATAGGGCCCATATGATTTCTGTGAATACCTGTTAAAATAAGAGGTAAGAAATATAATCCATTTACTAGACCCCAAATAATATAAGTCCAATTTGCTCCATGCCAAAACCCACTTACGGTAAAAATAATTATTGTATTCCGGATGATCATGCGCTTTCCACCTCGGCTTCCACCTAACGGTATATAAAGATAATCTTTAAACCATGTAGAGAGTGAAATGTGCCATTTTCTCCAGTGCTCAGCAATATCACGTGCAAAATAAGGATAGGCAAAATTTCGCATTAATTTAAAACCAAATAATCGCGCCACACCTATCGCTATGTCAGAATAACCTGAAAAATCACAATAAATTTGCACAGCAAAAAAAGCTAAACCAAGAAATAATTCACTACCAGACATGGCAGCATGGTTATCAAAAATTTCAACCACATAATTTCCAAGAAAGTCTGCAATAACAATTTTTTTAAATAATCCCCACAAAATCATCTGAAATCCTTCTTTTCCATCTTGGAAACTAATTTTTCTTTCCTTTCTAAATTGAGGTAGTAGATTAGATGCTCTTTCAATGGGGCCAGCTACCAATTGTGGAAAGAAACTTACAAAGGCTAGAAAATTTATTAAATTTTTATCAGGTTTTAGATGTCCTCTGTATATATCTATACTGTAGCTTATGGTTTGAAATGTATAAAAACTAATACCTACTGGCAGTATGATATTTAGAGTATGAATACTTCCTCCGGAGTAACCAATCGTATTGAATGATTCAATTAAGGATTCAACAAAAAAGTTATAGTATTTAAAAAAGCCTAGCAAACCTAAATTGCATACTAAACTAATTGATAAGAGAATTTTCTTTTTCTTCTTATGATTAGTATTGGATATAGCATTACCTAAAAAATAATCAACTAAGGAACTAAATGCTATTAAAGATAGAAATCTCCAATCCCACCAGCCATAGAAAAAATAACTGGCTATTAAAAGTAAAATGTTTTGCTTTATTAAACTCTTTCTGAATACAAACCAATATAGGTAAAAGCAAACAATAAAAAATACAATGAATTCAAAGGAGTTGAAAAGCATTTAACTGCATTAATGGTTAATTGAAGACATACGACCAAATATCCGTTATTTCCATGATTTGAGGAAATGAAATCTTAATAAATTTATATAGAATAATTAATTTATAATTTTAAATACTTAAAAGTATTCATTTATTCACAAACAGCTATATTTCTTAATGTTCTTTGTTTTTCTATTAATTCTTTCAGAGTAAGTAAATTGGCTCAGTAAATTTTAAAATGTGGTATTTAAATTATTTAATATATAATTTTATTTATTCTATTTATTTTTTACCTTTATTAAGCTTACATTAATCGATATTTTTTAGTTATTTATCTATTTTAAGTAAGAACGTATGTAGTTTAGTGTAATTATAACAAATGCAACTATTTAATAAGGGTATTTTCTTACTTTTTACAGTTATTTGGCTTATCAGCTTAGATCTTTTTGCTCAGTCATCTCAGCTTACAAATGTAGCTAGAGCGAGTCGAAATAATGGATCATCTAATAACCCTGATGGTTATGTAGAGTATTTACCTGCAAACTATAATTCACGAGATGATTGGCCATTATTGATTTGGCATCATGGGATTGGTCAGGGTGGAGATGGCTCTGTTTCTGCATTGAATACTATAGCAAATAAGCAATTAATGAATTGGCTAAAAACTAATGATGTGCCATTCATTATTTTAGCCCCTCAGGATAATAATGGATATTTTGGCTCTGGTAGGATGGAAGCATTTTATAATTGGGTCAAAAAAGCATATCAAGATAAATCGAATCCTAGTGCTTATCATATTTCAGTTTTATCAGCCTCTGGTGCTGGTTTAATGACATTAATAGAGAATAATGGAGTGCCAGCGAAAGAAG
The DNA here is from genome assembly GCF_051117495.1 of Marivirga sp. Classification (NCBI taxonomy): domain Bacteria; kingdom Pseudomonadati; phylum Bacteroidota; class Cytophagia; order Cytophagales; family Marivirgaceae; genus Marivirga; species Marivirga sp. The sequence goes on from NZ_JBNPEF010000005.1 coordinate 197,343, forward strand.
TCGCTACTTTTACCGTTAGTGGGGCATTAACGGGTGCAGGTACCAGTACGATTTATAATATAGTAAATGATAATGGAACTAAAGTTTGGTTTCATCATGGAGATAATGATAATACAGTGGGCTATGGTGCACCTTTAAACTTCTACAGAGGTTTGTTGGATGGAATTGGCGGCCAAGATTTCTCCAGGTACCGCTATACTCTGTATGCAGGTTTAGGTCACAGTGCATGGAATGAAGTTTATGATAACAGTGGTAGAACTAGAGCAAAGGTTACAGGTTCAATAAGTGGTGGGAATTATGGGAACTATTTTAATTGGACTAGTGAAAGTTGGTATGATTGGATGCTTAGTAATGCTAAGGATGGTAGCCAGGCTCCACCTGTAGCAAATGCAGGCAATGATATTACTTTATTTTTGCCAACTAATTCCACTAATTTAGAAGGAACAGGAACTTCAGTAGGAGGTAGTATTAATTCTTATGTATGGTCAAAACTTAACGGGCCTTCAGCATTTACCTTAACAAATGAAAATTCAGCTACAGCTAGCTTAAGCGATTTAGTTTTGGGCATATATACTTTTCGCCTAACAGTAACAGATGATATAGGTCAAGTAGATACAGATGATGTAATTGTTGAGGTATCTGAAACAAATCAATCACCCGAAGTAAGTTTAGGAGAAGATATCTCCATAACTTTACCGGTAAATAGCGCCACACTAACTAGTGTGATTAATGATCCTGATGGTACCGTCATCGAAAAATTATGGACAAAAAGGAGCGGGCCTTCCGCTAATTTAAGTGGTACAACAACTGGTACTTTAAATGCTGCAAATTTAGTTGAAGGTCAATATCTTTTTCGGTTAACTGTAAAAGATGATGATAACGCAACAGCTTATGATGAAATAGAAGTAACTGTAAATCCTGCAGAGGTTAACAACCCCCCTGTGGCGAATGCAGGTGATGATCAAACAATTAATTTACCCACTAATAGTATAACAGTTACAGGTAACGGTTCTGACTCAGATGGAACTGTCTCCTTTTATTTGTGGGAAAAAGTTCAGGGTGGAAATGCAACTTTAAGTAATACGAATAATGCAACTTTAACAGTTACTGAACTCGAAGTTGGAATCTATAGATTTAAATTAACAGTTACTGATGATGATGGGGCTCAAGATAGTGATGAAATGGAATTAAATGTGTTAGAAGCAAATCAAAATCCTATTGCAGATGCTGGAGGTGATTTGTCCATCACTTTACCTACTAATTCAATTACCATTACTGGTACAGCTAGTGATCCGGATGGTTCTATTGCATCTTATTCGTGGAGCCAGGAAGCGGGACCTAATACTGCAAACTTAAATAATGCTTCAACTGCTATTTTAATTGCTTCGGATTTAATAGCGGGAACTTACCGATTTAGATTGACTGTCACAGACGATGAGGATGCTTCTGGTTCAGATATAATGGAAGTATTAGTGAATTCAGAATCATTTAATATTGATCCAGATGTTTCAGCAGGCACTGATAAAAACATAACTCTTCCTGTTGATTCAGTAGAACTTTCCGGTTCTGCTTCAGATACTGACGGAACAATTAATTCTTACTTGTGGTCAAAAGTTAGTGGACCAAGTTCCTTTAATATTGTAGATTCAAATACTGCAATTACGATTATAGAAAATTTGGTTGAAGGATTCTATACCTTTAAACTTACAGTTACTGATAATGATAATGGTACCAACAGTGATAATGTAATTGTTAATGTTTTGCCGGGCTCTGTAAACGAGATACCAAAGGTAAATGCAGGAAATGATAAAAGTATAACATTACCTACCAGCAGCCTGATTATTAATGGTAGTGCCACTGATTCTGACGGAACAATTATCACCTACAATTGGAGTCAGATCAATGGTCCAAATTCAGCCTCACTTACAAATGCGGATACTGAATCTGTATCAATATCGAATTTAATTGAAGGAATATATAACTTTAATTTTGAAGTAACGGACAATAATGGTGCATCCGCAAGTGATGAGGTAAAACTGACAGTAAACGCTACTAATCAGGCTCCAAGTGTATTTGCGGGGAAAGATCAGGTTTTGAGTTTACCAAAGGACTCAGTCATTATAGTTGGAACTGCGACTGACAATGATGGTACTATTGAAATAACTAAATGGGAGCAAATCAGCGGATCACAACTCACCATTAATTCAGATGGTTTATCTCTTAGATTGAATAATTTAGAAGAAGGTATTTATTCTTTTAAATTAACTGCTACAGATAATGATGGGGCTACTAATTCTGATGTAGTTAATGTTACAGTTAATGGAAGTAATATTTTGCCAGTTGTAAACGCAGGGCCAGATCGTAGTTTGAAACTACCGACCAATAGTATAAATATCTCAGGGTCAGCAATAGATTCTGATGGTTCTATCTCATCCTTAATTTGGTCACAAGATTCGGATTTTAATCCAATTTTAATTAATCAAAATACAGCTACTTTAACTGTTAATGATTTGGTTGCAGGTACATATGTGTTTAAGCTAACTGCTACTGATAATGCAGGTGGTGTTTCATCAGATGATATGGAATTAATTGTTAATTCCGAAGATGTTAACATTTTGCCAACTGTTAATGCTGGAGAAGATATTATATTGTATCTGCCAGTGAATACTGCTACCATTAATGGTATAGCTTCAGATAATGATGGAAGTATTGAATCCTATGAGTGGAATAAAGTTAGTGGGCCAGGTGTTTCATTAGCCAATACATCTACATCGAGTTTAACTATATCAGATCTTTTAGAAGGTGTTTATGTATTTAGATTAACAGTTACAGATAATATAGGTGCCACTGCAACTGATAATATACAATTAATAGTTTACCCTGAAGAGTCAAATCAAGGACCTATTGCAAATGCTGGAGAGGATAAATCGATTGTTTTACCTACTGATAATACAGTTATTGAAGGAAGTGCATCTGATTCAGATGGTGATATTGTATCCTATGAATGGGCACAAGTGGCAGGGCCAAATACAGCAACTTTGACTAATCAAAGCGGAGCTAATTTAGTAGTAGATAACTTAATTGAGGGTCAATATCGTTTTATCCTAACAGTTGAAGATGATAAAGGAGTTACAGATGAAGATGAGGTACTGATAGTTGTACTTCCAGAAAATACTAATCTTCCTCCTTTTGTAGATGCAGGCCCTAAATTGGATGTTTATCTACCTACGAATAATGTGAATATAATTGGACTTGGAAATGACGAAGATGGTGAAATAATCTCATTTCTATGGCAAAAGTTATCAGGTCCATCAGAAGTTAACTTAAAAAATACTGATACTCCCGTTTTATCTGTCTCTAATTTGAAAGAAGGTATATATTTATTTAAGTTACGAGTAGTTGACAATGATGGAGAAAGTAATTCAGATGAAGTACAACTAAGAGTTTTTGCTACCACAGCCAATAAACCACCAATAGTTAATGCAGGTCCAGATAAGTCCATCATTATTCCCCGAGATAGTATTGTAATTTATGGTCAAGCTTCTGATTCAGATGGTTCGATTGAAAGTTATTCGTGGCTAAAGATAAGTGGTGGAGAAGCAGAATTAATTCACGATGATAAACCAAACTTGAAGGTTACGGATCTGGTCGAAGGAAATTACATTTTTCGTTTTACTGCTTTTGATGATCGCGGTTCAAGTAACAGTGATGAAATTAAGGTGATTGTGCTACCGGAGTTTTCAAATAATCTCCCGAACGCAAATGCAGGTGCTGACAAAACAGTAAAATTACCGCTTGACTTTGTAGAATTATCTGGGACAGCTCAAGATGAGGATGGTGAAGTTATAGAATACTTGTGGAGTAAAAAAAGAGGCCCCGAGGTGAAGATTTTAAATGGAGATACACCTAATTTAAGATTAGAAGAAATAAATCCAGGGGAATATTTATTTGATTTTGAAGTAATCGATGATCAGGGTGGAAGAGCAAATGATGAGATTATATTAAAAGTGTTGCCTGCTTCTGCTAATCTAAACCCTACTGTTGATTTAGGGAATGATATCTATGAATATGATACAGAGCTCCCAATTGTGATAGAATCTAACGCAATTGATGAAGATGGAACCATTGAATCATATACATGGGAATTGACAAATGGAGTTGGTATTAAGTTCTCTGGAATTGACTCTAATTCATTAACAATTTCTGAAGCGCAAAAAGGTAGTTATAACTTCAGACTATCAGTTACAGATAATGACGGAGCTATCTCTAGTGATGTGATCAAAGTTCAAATTTATGTTGAAAAGCTAATTCCAGCACCTATTGCCATAGCAGGAAGTGATACCACATTAATTCTACCGGATGACGATTTGATATTAAGAGGAACTGTAAACTCCGAAAATCTCATTTCAAGCTTTAGTTGGGAGCAAATTACAGGTCCTGTAATTAGTAGCCTACCTTTAGATTCGAACGTTTTGAAATTGGAGAATTTATCTAAAAGTGAATATACATTTAGATTACGAGTAGTCGATATTGATGATCAGGAAGGTATAGATGATGTTACAGTAATTGTGAGGGACAATGATCCTTCCAATGATTTTCCTAAAATATTTAGTCCTAATGGTGATGGCCGAAATGATTATTGGGTAGTTGATGATTTAGAACGAATCAGTAATTGCAGTTTAATTGTGTATGACTCATTTGGCCGTGAAGTGTATAGAAATAGTTCCTATGAAAATAACTGGGATGGCACTGTTAATGGAGCCTTGCTGCCTGAGGCTGCTTATTATTATGTTTTTAAGTGTCCTGGTATGAAAAATATAAATGGTGGAGTGCGTATTGTAAGATAAATATATATGAAAAAACTATTTATTTTTTTATTCATAATTTTCAATAGTGCAAGTATTATTTCAGCACAAAATCTACCTATATACAACCAATATTACTTTAATCCTTATCTATATAATCCTAGTTATTTAACTAATGAAGGAATTGAATTTAATTTAACATATCGCAGGCAATGGGCTGATGTAGTAGATGCACCAGAAATTGTTGCCTTTAATTTTCAGTATGCAAATAAAAGTAATTTTGCATATGGTCTTTCTGTACAATCTGAATCTTCAGTACTATTGAATACCAATACAGCATATTTAACTTTAGGCTATAAGGTTCCGTTTTCTGAAAATCATTATATTCGTTTTGGTTTATCAATTGGAACCATCCAGAATACTTTAGACTTTAATACCTTAGCCAATACAAGTGATCCTGAAATTTTTGATGATCCGGCCATTTTGAACGCTGTAGATAACAATTATTATCTATCTAGTCAATTTGGTTTTAATTATCAATATAGGGCTTTCAAAATAGGTGCATCCCTCCCTAAATTTTTCGATAATAGTATATTAACAACTGAACAAATAAATACACCCGTTTTAGATCAATTACAAAAATTCATTATTACATCATCATATAATTTTAATCTAAGTCAAAATTTTTCATTTAAACCATTTGCATTATATAGACATGTAAATAAAGTTCAATATCAAGCCGAACTAATTGGTATTTTTGATTATAAAAAATTTATGTGGTTGGGAGGAGGTTATAGGTATGAATCAGGGCCAATCGGTCATGTAGGCTTTAATTTGAATGATATAGTTAAATTTAGTTACTCTTATGAATTTGCAGGTATCAATACTAGGAGTTTTGGTGGAGCATCACATGAGGTGAATTTAAAGATAAAATTAAAAAGGAGAGAAAGAAATAAATTGGACAAGTTAGATGAGAATGAAAAATTGCAAGAAGAGGAATTCAAGGAGTCGAAAGAACAAATAGCTGAGAAAGAAGTAACGTTAGACAGTATTCAAAGTGAAAAAATATTACTAGAGGAGAAGAGAAATGAAATAGAAAAAGTAATTGAAGAGGTGGATAGCGTAAAAAGCGTAATAATAGCGGAAGATGTAATTTTAGAAAAAGATACAATAGATAAAACAGAAAAAGAATCTAAGCTGAAATCTAATTTAAATTCTGGATACTATTTAATTGTGGGTGTTTTTTCTACAAAAGAAAATGCGGATAAATTAATGAATATGATTAGTGAAAACAATATGAAGTCAGATAGATATCTCAATGAAAAGAATAACCTTCACTATGTTTACTTAGAAAAGAAAAACTCTAGAGAAGAGATCCTTATTTATTATCATTATGTGCGGGATCTTCCATACTTTGATTTTAAGGATGCTTGGATTTTAACCGTTGATTAGGTGATGTATTTGTTATTCTCGGAAGGGTTTGTAATATGATTTGTCAGCAATTTTTAGCATTTCTTTGTCACCAATACTATCACCGTAAGTATAAATCATTTCATATTGCTCTAAGTTTTCTAATTCTCGTATCCGTTTAACTTTTTCAGGGCCATAACAATTTTTGCCACTAATTTTACCGGTCAATTTCCCATTCAGGTCTTCTAATTCAGTTGCTATTAGATTAATTTTAAGGTTGTCAGTCCATGGTTTAACCCAAAGACTTGCGGAAGCACTCACAATGTAAACTTTGACACCCTGCTTGGTCAACATTTTTAGTTGTTCTAGCCCTGATTTTCTCAATAAACCAGGGACTTTTTCATCGCAAAATGATCTAGCTGATCTCTCTAATAATCTCTTTTTTTTACCCTTCAAAAAGTAGCTGAGTATTTTTTCTTTGGCTTTCCAGTTAGGATAAAGCTTTAGCTTCATTGCTATTAGGAATGGGGCATGTATAGTAAAACCCCAGTAGAATTTAAATTTTCCGTACTCGAATTTTAGGAATTCAAGAAAAGTATCCTTTTTGGTTAATGTACCGTCAAAATCAAAAAAAGCGATGGACTTACTCACAATTTCAATTTTTTAAAAATTCCTTCAGGAATATTCTTTATGATTAACATGATGTATTTCCACATCCACAAGCTGTAGATTACATTTTTCTTTTTTCTTAATCCTTTTTCAATTGCTTTTGAAATATGTTCTGGCTGTGCAGTTAATGCTTTAGGCAAATCTAATCCTTCAGTCATTTTTGTATTGATAAACCCAGGTTTAACTGTTAATACATGGACGTTACTTTTATGTAGCCTATTACGTAATCCTGATAAGTATGCAGTGAGGCCTGCTTTTGAAGCTCCATATGTGTAATTACTTTGGCGTCCTCTGTCACCTGCGACCGAGCTCAAGACTGCTATTTCTCCTTTTTTTGCTGACTCATATTTCTCAGCAATTAAATTAATGATGGAGACTATGCCTGTGAAATTCGTTTGTATTATTTTTTGCGCTTCATCCCAATCAACCGCAGCTTTTTCTTGCTCACCCAAGAAACCTGCAAAACAGATCGTAGTTTTAGGTAATTTTATACCTATTTGATTTATAAATGATTTATGCGAAGGAAAATCCAACAAATCTATTTTATGAGCACTACATATGACATCATACCGAATTTTGATATCTGAACATAGTTTTTCAAGTTGTTCTGAATTTCTTCCGGCTAATAAAATTTCATAACCTTTTTTTGCATATAAATGAGCAGTTGATATTGCAACATCACTTGTAGCGCCTATAATTAATACTGAATTCATGTTAATGGATGGCTAATCTTTTTGATAAATCTGAGCTTATTCTAAACTCAGGGTTGTAATTTTTTACTATTTCAATAAACTCTTTACTATTAGGGTAGCTTTCCCAAAATGTATTAGCTTTCATTCTGGCATCTTTTGATAAGTATATTCTGCCTCCTAATGAAATGACTACCTCATCCAGTTCATCAAGAAATTTAAAAAGACCTTTTTTAATTGGGAAGTCTAATGCTAAAGTATAGCCTTCCATAGGAAATGAAATAAGGCTGTCTTGTTTTCCGAATAATTTTAAAACGGCAAGAAATGATCCCCAGCCTTTCTCACTGATTTTTTTTAAAATAGTTTTTAAACCGTCTTCACTGTTATCTATGGGTAAAACAAATTGGTATTGAACAAAACCTTTTTTACCATACATTCTATTCCAATTCAGAATAGCATCTAATGGATAAAAGAAACCATCATAATGTACTACGCCTTCCATATCTTGTTTGGTATTTTTAGCGTAGTATAACCAATTAAATACTTTAATAGAAAGTTTATTTAACGCAAATGGAGGAAGGTTAATTGGCATATTCATTAAATTACCTTTCCCTGTAGAAAGAGGATTCTTTTTTTGTTTAGTATTTAAATCCTCCATTTTTGAGTGCTCTCCCATCATCATAATGGATCTCCCAAATTGCTCACCTTGTTTAAGGCAATCTATCCATGCCATTGAATAGGTGTGGTCTTTATACTGCTCGAAAAGTTCGAAAATATGTGAAAGGTTTTTTGCCTTAATTTGCCTTTGATTTATGTAACTAGTCTCAATTTTTTTGAGTTTAAAGGTAACTGTATCAATAATGCCAGTTAAACCCATTCCACCTCTAGTCGCATTAAAAAGCTCTTTATTATTTCTAGAAGAACAATCTATTTTGCTTCCATCTGCTGTAATTAAGCTGCAATTTGTGACGTGGTCACCAAAACAACCTTCTACATGATGATTCTTTCCATGTACATCAGAAGCTAAAGCACCACCTACGGTTATAAATTTTGTTCCAGGAGTTACCGGTACAAACCATCCTTTGGGAACAAAAACATCTAATATGTCTTTTAATGTAACACCAGCTTGACATGTTAATTCTCCGTTCTGCTCATTAAATGAGAGTAATAAATTGTGATTTAAAGTAGAAAGTATATTGTCAGATAATGCAGCATCCCCATAGCAACGACCCATCCCTCTAGCAATAGTATTACTACCATTAATAAATTCTCCTCTGAAATTTTTTACTTCTGATTCCTTTTTAGGGTACTTACTCCAATTTGATACTTTTTGCTTCATACTTTTATTACCCGATAGGTATAGGTATTCATATAATTTAATAATTCAATGTAAATCTAGCAATAATTAATGAATAAATAGTAGTTTTGCTAGGTATTAAAACCTTGAAAAATGGCATTGATCAATAGAATTTCTCATTTTGAATTTAGTAAGAAGCAAATAAATGTTCTTGAAGTATTATTAATTATTGCTTTTGCTGTGATTCCACTTTTCTCAAGCTTTCCTTATAGAGTGAATATATTCTTATCATGGGAAGGAGCTTATCGATTATATTTAGGACAGATACCTTTTAAAGATTTTGGTATTCCTATGGGATTTGGATATTGGCTTATTCCCGCGTTGTTTTTTAAATTATTTGGGCCATACATGCTTTCACTTTTAAAAGCTCAGGTATTTATTAATATCATATCAGCGTTTTCATTTAGCTCTATTTTAAAAAGTTTTCAAATTAACAGTGGTTTACGGTTAACAAGTATATTACTCTTCTTAATATCATATTCTTTTTTTAATTTCTGGCCATGGTATAATCATTCGGTAATTGTATTTGAGTTAGTTGGTTTAGCATTTCTTTTAAAATTTATTTTTATGGAAAAGAATAGCTTGAACCGTTTTTTATTTTTGTTGGGAGCTACTTTCTTTTTATTCTTATCTTTCTATACTAAGCAAGACGGAGGAGGTCTAGCATTTATGTTAGCTTTTTTCTTATTGCTATATCATGCCATCATAGATCGTAAATATTTGGATATATTGTATTTTCTAGGAGCCTATGCAATTTGGGTTTCTATATTTATTCTTCCCTTTTTATCTTATGATTTTGTTTATTGGTTTAATTTAGGGCAAGAACCTCATAATTCCAGAATCCATTTGCTAGACTTTATTAAGACTGCTTTTGGAGAATCCAAGTGGGAGAAATTTTATCTTAGTGGGATTATTTTTGTTCTTATGATGAAGTCTTCGAATTTTAAATCTTTTCTATTTAACAAAAGGGATTTTTTATTCTTTCTTCTCACTTTAGGGATATTAGTTGAGGCTTTGTTGTTTCAAGTGACAAGTTACACTCCACCCGATAACAATATATTCTTTCATAGCTTTGCTTTTGCCTACTTTTTCAGTTTGACTGATATTTCTGCGAAGTTCAAGAAATTACCAAAGCTGGTGATAGTTGGTTTGCTAATAATGTTTTGGTGGTCTGGCGTATATTGGAAATATATTGAGCGAAAAGTTATAAGGGTTTTTCCTGAATTAGCAAAAGTAGATGAAGATGCTATTTCTAAAAACACATATATGGTTTCAGATAGAATGGAAAATAATATTGGAATGGGACAATGGGTTTTTTCAGACTTAAGAGCTTTTAAAGGTATATACATGCCTGAATCTACTGTTAAAGGTATGGAAAGGTTGATGCAGATGAAGGAAGTAAAAAAAGAAAACCCTCAAATTCTTAATATGACTGAATTGACACCTCTGGCTCATGAGATTGGCTATGAGCTAAAGAAAAATAAACCACTTTGGTATCATAAAGGAGTTGGCATGTTTCAAAGGGAGGTTGATATTTTCATAAGTGAGATAGAGGCAGAAAAGTATGATGTTGTCTTGTTTGAAATCATACCATATTTAAATAATTTTTTTCCTGATGAAGTCCATTCAGCGCTGAAAGTTCATTATAAGCTAGAGGATAAGTTTTTGGCACCTCGTAGGCCTACAGATTCTTTTATTGAGGTTTACATAAGAAAAAATTAGTTTGAGAATAATGATAGGTCCTTAAAATAAATTAAAAGGTAAAAACTCATCACCCACATTACTATAACAAACTGAATAAATCTATCTTTATATAAAAGGCTTGTGGGTGACCCTGTATTATTTTCAACTAAGGCTAATTGTAAATAACGTAACAGGCCGGCAATAACGAATATAGTTGTATAAAACAATCTATATGTACCTATTCTTTCTATTACTTCTGGCGATAAAGTGTACATCAAATAGGCAACTATAATGACACCTGAAATTAAAGATAATGCAACATTAAGGTACTCCAAGCTATATTTTTTGCTTGCAGCTCTCATATCCTTACCAGAGTCTTCTTTAATGAGTAAGTCATCTCTTCTTTTCGCAATAGCGAGAAACAGAGCAAGGAGGAATACCATTATGATTATCCATTGAGAAAGAGGGATAAGCGTGATTATTGAACCCGCTTTTATTCTTAATACAAAGCCAATTGAAACAATAATAATATCTAATATCGAAATTCTTTTAAGCCCAAAAGTATAAGCTATATTCATCAAAAAATAAATAGCTAACACAAAGCTAAATTTATGGCTAATACTTATGGCTATAATAAAACCAATTACTAAGAAAACGGGGATAATAGCTATTGCTACATTTTTGGATACTGTACCTGAAGCTAATGGTCTAAATCTCTTCTTTGGGTGAAGTTTATCATTTTCTATATCCTTAAGATCGTTAAGAATATAAATTGTACTAGCTATTAAGCTAAAAGCAAAAAAACCAGCTATTAACGGAGTGTATAATGAAGTGTTAAGAACTTCTCCTGCAAAAAAAACAGGTATGAAAAGAAATAAATTTTTAACCCAGTGTTTGAGCCTAATTAGTTTAATGTAGTCAACAATCATATTTTACATTTTCAGTGGGGTAAAGATATAAATATACCTTTTAACCTCCGATAGCTTTTCTATATTTGTATGAAATAAATTTTTAATTAGATTAAAATGAGAAACGAAATTGGTCAAAACCTACCAGATTTTTTAATTATTGGAGCGGGAAAGTCCGGAACTACTTCATTGGACTATTATTTAAATCAACATCCCGAGGTTTATATGGCCACAGTTAAGGAACCAAATTTTTTAGCTTATGTAGAACATGATTTTGCTGATATTTCGGATTATGAGACAATTCAGCATTACAAAGGCTCAATTACCTCTTACAATGAGTATTTGGAATTATTCCGTGCGGCAAAGAATAATCAAGTTATTGGGGAAATTTCAAATACTACAATGTATATGCCTCACGCAATTAGTGCAATAAAGAAGTATTTACAAGAGGTTAAGTTGATTGCAATTCTCAGACAACCTGCAGAGCGATTATTTTCCCGATATTCTCATTTACTTAGAGTGGGTAAGGTTCCTACTGATTCATTTGAAAAAGAGGTTTTTAATAAAGATTCAATTTGGTGGAAAAGAGCCGATTTGGTTCAAGAAGGATTTTACGCTAAGCACTTACTGCCATTTTATAATAATTTTGACAACTCAAATATTAAGGTATTACTTTTTGAAGATTTGGTTAAAGACACAAATGCTACAATGAAGGAGATTGTAAAGTTTTTAGAAATAAAGGAATTTAATTTTGAAACCGATACTCAATTTAATCAATCAGGAAAGATAAAAAATGAATCAATTAATAAATTAGTAGGTCATGAGAGTGTTATTATGAAATTCTTGAAAAGAAGTTTTCCTAATAATTATAATAATATAAAGAATAATAAAATCTTAAAAAAGACAGTTGAAAAACTGAGAGCAAAGAATATTGATAAAGTAAAGTTGAACAATGAATTAAAAAATAAGATTACCTCAGATATTTATCAGGAAGATATTTTAGACTTACAGAAATTACTTAAAAAAGATTTGTCACACTGGTTAACTTGATTTTATTTAATTTTGAAAGTGCCTATTATAGGTTTATGTTCTGAATGTTCTAAATCTGTCAATGTATTAAAATCTATTATTTCAATTGCAGGAGTGTAGAACATATGGTCAATTCTTACACCTACTCCAGGAATTTTAAACGGAAAAGTTATACCTAGTCCATTACCTTTTTCTTCAAAACTGTTATTCATTAATGATTTAATAGATTTATATAAATAGGAGTATTGTGTTTCATTAAAATCACCTACTAATATTACTTTATATGGACAGTTCTTAATATATGACATTATATCTTCTAATTGATTAATTCTTTCAACAGTTGCAGTTGTATAAGCGCTATAGAATGGCTTAATAAATTCTATCCATGATTTACTTCCCTTGTTTAATTCCATAGACGTAAGGTGTACATTAATAAGTCTAATGGTATCCTTCTCTGAAATTTTCAAATCTGTAAGAATTGCCCCATTATATTCTCTATTTGATTCAGCTATAATGTCACTATTAATTATTGGGTACTTTGAAAAAGTTATTAGACCTCTATTTAAACCATTGTCATGACGGGGTTTGGATTTTAAAAAATAATGATAACCTAATTTTTCAAATCTTTCTATTGAATTATAAATTGTGGAATTTTCATCATTAAAGAACTCTTGTAGGCACATTACATCTGGACTTTCTTTATGAGCAAATTGTCTTATTAACTGAACTTCTTTGTTTTTACTTGAGTCAAAGTAATCTTTTTTGAATACTTTTTTTACTGAAAAAAAGCTCACATTATAACTTAAGATTTTTATGTTCTCCTGCTCAATTTTAGAGGATTCAAAATTTAAGAAATAGCTCTTATTTAGTGCGAATGAAGCAATTGAGATTCCAGCTATATATAGCCACTTTTTGGAATAATTAATAATAATTAAAATTAAGAAATAGAATAAAATAAATATGGCTACAAAAGGTAAGAAGACAGACGATAGATTGCCAATTGGTATATTATATGGGTTAATAAACGAGGATATAAAAAGCAATATAAACAATAATAGTAGTAAAAAATTTACATAAAAGAATATATTTTTCATATATTTATATACAAATTAGAAATGAATGAAGCAATAAATTAAATTAAATTATTTTTATTAAGCCACATTTTTCTTTTAAGATTCAATACAAATCTGGTAATGTTTTGTTTTACTTAAATGTACCACTATGAAACCCTCTAAGTTACTCTTTACTTCAATTTGTTTTTTCTTGATTACTACAATGGTTTATGCGCAAGATTGTGGTTGTGATCATACTATTAGCCCAAGTGATGGTTTGTTAGTTTTAGAATCGTCTGATTTTGATTATGAACCTGGTGACGTGTTCTGTTTTGAGGCTGGCAATTATGATGCAATTCGTTTAATTGGGTTTAAAGGTACTGCTGAAAATCCTTTAATATTTAAAAATTGTGGAGGTTTGGTTGATATAGTAGCTACCACATACTCTGGCATATCTTTTAGACAGTCTGAATTCATTCACTTAACAGGTACAGGGGATGAATCTGAAAAATATGGAATAAAGATTAGTGAAATTAAAAGTAAAGGTCAGGTCGGACTTGGAGTGTCAGATTTAAGTTCTGATTTTGAGATAGATCATTTGGAGATTGCCAACGCAGGTTTTGCTGGTATATCAGCTAAAACTGATCCAAAATGCGACAGACCAGAAACATGGCGTGAAAATTATACATTTAAAAACCTTCATATTCATGATAATTATATTCATAATTCAGGCGGGGAAGGCATGTATATAGGGGCTACCTTTGGATATGAAACTTCAGCTTTAGAATGTGATGGTATTGAAAGGTTTGCTCATCTTCTTGAGAATGTAAAAGTCCATGATAACCTATTGGAAGACACTGGTTGGGATGGTATGCAATTTTCTCTTTGTCAAGGTAATGTCGAGATTTATAATAATACAATAAATGGATATGGAACCAAAGGGGAGACAGCCCAGTTTGATGGAATGGGTATTGGAGGCGGAACTGGAGGGCGAATATATAATAATAAGATAATACAAAAAGAAGAGTATGCAGTGGAAGGACAAAGAGGAATCACATGTATTAGCCCATTGTCAGGTACCATTTTTTTTAATAATATTATTGTTAATCCAGGAGAATATGGAATTTGGATGCATATAAGAATGACTGATGCGGTTGTAGATTTAGAAAAGTCTTATTCTTTTATTAATAATACTATTATTTCTCCGGGAAAAGCTTCAAATGGTATGTACGGCCGAGGAATCTATTTTAACACTTGTATTCCTAATGGGGGGGGGTGTAGAGATTACATTGAAAGTAATTTTATTAACAATTTAATTATTAACCCAGGGAGTGACTATGAAAATAGTGGGTTTTGGAAAGGGGCTGAAGAATCTTTTATTGACTTTTCTGTGAAAGAACTAAGGGATGCAGCTAATAAACAAAATAATATATTTGCAAGGGATGGGGAATCAGCTGTGGATTATTTAGTTTCTGATGTGAAATTCAGAAATATGGATAATAATGATTTTCGTCTTTTAGAGGGTTCTGTTGCCATTGATGTAGGAATGGATGTTTCTGATTTTGGAGTGATATTTGATTTTGAAAAAGGGGAGCGACCAACTGGTGAGGGTTTTGATATAGGAGCTTATGAGTATGGCTCAGTCGTAACTACAGGTTTGCTGGAACCAATCAACACCAAGAAAAACTTGATCTCAAATTTATATCCAAACCCTGTATCAGACTTGCTTACATTAGAAATCATATTGGATCGATCGAGTAAAGTAGATGTGGAATTATATAGCATACGTGGAGAACTTATTAAGAAATTAAATACAGGGAATTACGTTGCTGGAAGTCATCTTTTGAAATGGAATATTAAGGATATTGAAGCTGAGCCTGGACAATATATTATGATTGTTAAAACAGAAAAAATATACGATCATATAAATGTTATTTTGGAATAATTCATTGTTAATTAATTATAGTTTTAAGATCTTTAATTAACTGGGTGGTGCGAAAATCCATTCCTTCCTTTGTTAAATGTAAAGGTGAATTAAAGCATAAACTGTCTGCCATTTTATATTTTTCAGGGTTCCCGATTATTGATAAACTGGTCTTATTTAATTCTTTTTCTACTTTTTTTATTTGTTCATATATATTATTAAATGAAGTGGATTGAATTCCGGGATATACTATATATAATTCAGCACTTTTAGCTTTTATATTTTTTTCGAATTCTAAAATTTCATTTATTGTATTGTGGTTGAAAGATTTTTTTGTTCTAACAAAAGGTGTGAAATTTTGTGGTTCTTCTCCCCAATGTGAATAGGTGTCTCCAAATTTATTGAAAGAATTCACACCGTAAAATTTATCTTCCTCTACATTAAAATATTCACTTGGTTTTAATTTTGTTAAGCAATATTTAGGAAAGTATCTTATGATATTGATCCATTGTTTTGATCCCAGTTTTAATGCTTCTCTTTTATCAACATCAAGGACTGTTCTTAAGAGTTCTGTTCGTCCATATGCGAATGTGCCAAAAAAGTGTGCATATTCAGGTGACATTATGATTAAGTCATTCTTTCTAATGTAGGGTAAGGTATTGTCCATCATATAAACAAGACCTAAAGAGGCATGAATACCTGTATTAATTGGATTTAATTCTAATGAATCCTTTATCATGGCGCTATTTATACCATAATTTATATTTGAACCCCCAATGAAAATTATTCGAGGACTTTCCACATTTTCAAGCAGAGAGTCTTTTTTAATTTTAGCAAAGAGTAATGATTTTGAAGCTCTGGGGGTCGTTGGGATGAAAATACCAATCAATAAAACTAGTAGAATAAGAGATAAAAATTTGATAATTTCTTTTATAAAATATTTCATTTTCTCTAGAATTGAAAATAAATAAAATCTTGTTGAGCTCCAGAATATACCAATATTATTGCAATTATTGTGTAATACACTCCCCATCTGACAGGTCTATACCATTTATTGAATATTTTTTCAATAGCAAATTCATTTTCTCTTCCTAACCATTCTATCAATATGAAAACTATTATAATAGGAATTAGACTAAAATTTAAATTAAGGGTCTGAAATTGAATTGGCTCAAAGATGGAAACAGAAAATATCGTACTTAGATAATTAATTGCATGGGAAACATTTTCAGCTCTAAAAAATATCCATGCTATTACCGTAAGCGAAAATGTTAGTAGCATTTGTCCAAATTCTTTATATTTTGGTATAAACCTGCCTTGTGCAATTACGTCTAGATTATTTCTGTTTTTCTTTGATATCAATAGTGGTAAGAAATAAATTGCATTTAACGCGCCCCAAATAATAAATGTCCAGTTAGCACCGTGCCAGAAACCACTCACTATAAAAATTATGAATGTATTTCTGATTTTATTCAATTTACCACCCTTACTTCCACCTAATGGAATGTAAAGGTAATCTCTGAACCATGTAGAAAGAGAAATATGCCATCTTCGCCAGAACTCAGCTATATCACGTGAAAAATAAGGAAAGGCAAAATTTTTCATTAGATTGAACCCAAATAATCGGGATAGACCAATGGCAATATCGGAATATCCTGAAAAGTCTCCATAGATTTGAAAAGTAAAAAATAGAGCACCAATTAATAATGTACTTCCATTATAATCTGTAGAATTATTAAATATTTCATTTGCTATTTCTGCACAATTATCCGCAATCACAATTTTTTTAAAAAAACCCCAGAGCATTTGTCTAAGACCATATATTGCTTCAGTTTTATTAAATTTCCTTGGTTTATTGAATTGAGGGAGTAAATGTTTGGCTCTTTCAATAGGTCCTGCTACTAATTGAGGGAAAAAGGAAACAAAAGCTGAAAAAGCTATGAAATTTTTTGAGGGAATCAACTTGCCTTTATAAACATCTATAGAATAACTTAAGGTTTGAAAAGTGTAAAAACTGATCCCAACAGGTAATATTATATTTAAAAAACCTATGTTTATATTTTGTCCAAAGAATGAGAAAGCATCTTGAATATTTTCTAAGAAAAAATTATAATATTTGAAGGTGCCTAATAAACCTAGATTTACGATTATACTAGTCCACAATAAAAGTTTTTTCCTTAATTTATTATTAGTTTTATAAATACCTAAGCCTACAAAAAAATCAACAAAGGAACTAAATGCTACCAAAGAAAGGAACCTCCAATCCCACCATCCATAAAAGACATAACTTGCTAAAAGGATGAGTAGATTTTGAAATTTTAATCTCTTTGTTCCAATTAACCAATAAATAGTAAAAACTAAGGGTAGAAAGATTGCAAAATCAATTGAATTAAATAGCATTTTTCTCCTATTTTGCTAAGGTTAAATGATAATTAAGAAGATTTTTTGGTTGCCATCATATTATACTCATCAAGATGTTTAAATTCAAAGTTGCCTAACTTTAAAAGCTTATTTTTTATCTCATCAGCTCCAGAAAAACTATGTTCGTATATTACTCTTAAGTTTTTTATTCGCTCAATGAATTTATGTCCACCGTTGAGAACATCTACTTCCATACCTTCAACGTCCATCTTCAATATTATTCTTTTTTCGCTGTTAATCTCGCTTTCAGGTAAAATGTTATTTAATTCTTTTATTTTAATCTTTTCACCAGAAATATTATTATTTCTATTAATATGGCTACTACCTGTTACCGAATCCATTACTTCAAATAATACTTCTTCTTCTTTTTCTCCTAAACCATAAGGGTAGGTTTTCACCTTATTCTTTACATTGTTTAAGTTGATATTTTCTTCAAGTGCAATATAGTTCTTCGGAACGGGCTCAAAAGCATAACACTCTTTATTGTGTTGAGCTAACCAGACGCAATATTCTCCTATACAAGCACCAATATCAATAAAAACATCAAATGAGTTAATGTTTGTTTTAAGGTAATTTCTAATTTTTCGCTCATAAGCATAATTAATAAATTGAAAGTCGGTAGTTCCTTCTCGAATTAAAAAATTTCCTAATCTTGATTTAGCAATTCTTTGTTTTTTTTCAGCGGAACCCATCAAAACCAACCGGAATGAAGATTTTATTGAAGCCCAGTCATTATATTTCGCAAATTCAATAAGATATCTAAAATATTGAAAGTATTTATTGGCTGCAAAAGCACTAGGGTAGTAGGCATCATCCTTTTTCATTTCTTATAGTAGTTAGTTCTTTTTAAATGCTTTTAATAGAATAGGTGGTATAAAATCTTTTATGAGCTCCTTTGTGCTTTGTTTTTTTGCAAATTTCTGTGCTTCCTCATCTTCTTTTCGATATTTAAAGATGGTACGGTGTTCTTCTAGTCCTTCTTCAATTTCTTCTTTAGGCCTTCCATTTGTGTAATAATAAAGTGCTAAAGATTTCCTATTTCTATCTGGTGGACAAGTCAATGGGTTAGGGTGACCATGGTAAGAATCACTTGTGGTACTAAACATTGCCATTCGGTTGAACAGTGGCAAAATTTTCTTTTCACAATTTTCCATATTCTTATCCCAAAGTTCAAAATGACCACCATAAGATTCTTCCCAATCTTTGTTAAGATAGATCAATACATTTAATCTTCTATCCAATCCTAAAAATCTATTCTTATTAAAGTCTGCATGAACTTTTAATAATCCTCCAGGTTGAATTTGATGACAGCCAGCACCCTCAAAATATGGATCCGGAATAAGTTTTTCAATACCAGTAAGAGCAGATAAAAATTCAAGAAATGGTTGTGAATTTAAAAAATGCATAAAAAGTTTAGTGTTTTCACCAAATCTGGCCTCTCCTTTTGATGCTAATTTTTTTTCATTTGGGTTGTCAAATTTTAGATCAGGTTTGCCACTCATATCAGGAAACTCATCCAATACTTTATTTAAGAAATCTTCATTAAAGAAATCATCAAAATAAATATTTGGAAAAGGTTTAGCGCTACTATATTCTTTAGCGTATTCATTTCCAATTTCAGCAAGATTTCTATATTTATTATTTATAAATTCCATAAACTGGTTATTAAAAAGATTATTCTACTTCTTCTAATGGGATGCCAATTAGCATTTCCAATTCAAGTTTTGCATTTTCAAAATTATTTGTGGCTATTATTTTGGCTTCTAATTCTTTATTATAGGCCTTGGTTGCGGTTCTATATTCTTCAATTGTGCTAGTTCCGTTTTCAAATTTCTCTTCTTCTGTTAAATAATTTGTATATTCATTTTCTGTAATTTCATTTTTAAGTTTTAGTATTTTTTCAGCCATTAAATAATTTTGATACGCCTTTAATACCTCATTTCTTACGGTCAGCTTTTGATTTTTAATAGCTAAGTCAGTTTTTTGATGTTCTAATTTAGCAATTTTGGTATTATTACTTGTTTCTAGGATGATTCCCAATGGAATTGTTACACCGAAATTATATCTTGGGAAGAAATTATTAATTTGTGGATCTGGATTTATGGTAAATTCATTCAAATTACCTCTTGCCGATACTTGGTTCAACCAAGTCCATTTCGCTAAGGATACATTTCTAGCTGCTATTTCTTTATCTTTTTTCACTGCTAAATTAGAAGGATGATTTTGCCAGGCAATCTGAACCAGCTTTTCTCCCATCTTATCTGTAGTCGCTTCCTCTGGTAAAATGACCTTGTTATAATCTATATTCTGGGAATAAATAGTCATGGAAATGAAAAAGCTAGTAATAAAAATAATTGTACTTCTTGTATTCATATATTAGGTTAAAAATATAATTAAATATATAATAAAATATTCTTTCTTTAATGTTTTTGTTAAATTAAATGTAGAAACTTTTGAATTCGGTTCGCCCATGAATTGTCGGATGCAATTTGAATTCTTTTCTTGATAATACCATCGTCCTGATATGTGAGTGCTTCTTCCATTTTATTTAGAAAATCATTATAATCTGAACCTGTCCATACTACTTCATTAAACTCTGGTAAACTAGCAAAATCTGTTTTTACTACTGGTTTGCCCATCGATAAATATTCATTTATTTTTAGTGGGTAGATATTTTTTGTAAATTCTGTTTTAAGAAACGGTATGAGACATAAATCAAAATTTAATAATTCTTTAGGCAACTGCCTATATTGTACTGGTCCTATTAACTCAATATTTGGTAGATTTCGTATTAAGTCTAACAATTCAGGATAAACAACTCTACCTATTAACCGGAAAATAAAATTAGGTCTTTTAGATGCAAGGAATGCTATTAGTTCGTAATCAATTCTTTCATCTAAACTTCCAATATAACCTACTATTGGCTTTGAATTCTTTTTTGTTTTATCCATCTGACTGTTAAATAACTCAAAGTCCACTCCGTTTTCTATTATTTCAACACGATTGTGATGTTTTGCTTTTTCCTTTTGTAAGGAGCTTGAACTAGTAATTACCAAATCTGCTATTTTAAGGAATTCTTTTTCAATTTTAGCCCCATGTTTTTTTGCCCAAGGTGAGCCACTTATTTCATCATAACAGTAATAAATAATTTTTTCATTTTGAAATATATTTCGGCTGTATAAGCCATAAAAAGGATTGTAAGCATTAATAATAGTTGGGGTATTAAAACCTAATTTTTCCATTGATTTTTCTATCGAATTTCTAATTAAGAAAGTATTCAGTTTTAATCCCTTCTTAAAAAGTGAATAATTATTGAGCCAGTTAACCGGAATTACAGGAGGAAGGGATAATACATAGACTGAAGAATCAAATTCAGTTTCAATCTTTTCAATTCTATTTTTCAAACCAAGAATTCTTTTCCATTCAATTATTTTTTTTCCAAGAAAGCAATCAATTAGATCTTTAAAAGTATATTGATAATCAATGTATAATACCTGATGATTTTTTGCGAGTCTTCCTATAATTTGGGTAGTGCTTTTAGCAAAGTTCCCCCTGTAAGCAGTGAATGCCATACAAATAATAGGTGGGGTAGTGTTTGTCATTTGTTTTTAATTTTTGAAAGTAAATTGAAAATATCTTTATAGAACAGGAAAGTATTGAAGACTATTCTTTTTATAGAAGAATTGATCATTCTTTTTAAAATAATTTGAGAAGCAATAAATCCTATGAAATAGGATAATAAAGTAGCGTAAGCTGCGCCAAGTATTCCTATATTAGAAATAAATAGATAATTCATTAAGAGGTTGAAGATTGATAGACTTAAAACAAAATAAAAGTTAAAATGCGGTTTTTCCAAAGTATTCATCATGGTACCAAACTGCTTCATGAATGGTAATAGCACAATCGATAAGATTGCAACTTTTAATACATTGATGGAATCGAGATATTTAGAACCAGCTAAAATTTCAATTATCAATTCGGGGAAAGCCCAAATAATTAAAATTACCGGTATCATAGGAACTAAAGTGGCACCCACTGCTTTTTCGTATAAAATTCTTACTGCGTCATTGCCACTTTTTGATTGAGCATCTACACTTTTAGGATATAATATGTCTGCAATTGCAACGGATGGAATAATGAAAATATTTGTAATTCGTGATGCAGCATTATAAACGGCAACCGAAGCTGTTGATACAATTCCACCAATCAGTAAATGATCAGTTGTAGTTAATCCTGAATTACTCACATTTGTTAAAAAACCATATTTACCAAATGACCACTGCTTTTTGACCCATTCTTTTTTTATTTTTAATGTCATACTCAAATATTTCCGAGCAAACTTAAAAGAAATAATAGTGCCAATTAAAATTCCGAAAGCTTGTGCAACTACCAGATGTCTCGGATTTACATTAATGTCCAGTAAAATAATGGTAGTGAGAATAGTTAAAAAAAAGAGACCTTGTTTGGTTAAATAACCATAAAACACCCCTTTGAAATTCATATTTGATTGCTGAATGTATTCAAAATGTGAGAATGGGATCATGAAAATTGCTGAAATTGTATATAAATATAACATATCAGTCAGCAATGGGGTGTTCAATGCATTTGCAATAGTGGAAGCAAATATGATTAATAAACTAGTAGTTATAATAGTGTATATTGTATTAATAAGAAGAGAAGAGGCTCTTATACTTTCATGCTGGCTTTTTTCTTCAGAATTATAGAACCTCACAATTGCTCCTTTGATAAGACCATTTCTTGCAACTTCAAGTGTTGTGACCATATTTAAGAATAATGCCCATGCACCCATTTCATATTCGGATAAGGACCTAATAATTATCAAAAAGCTTCCTACTCCAAATAAGGGTACTGAAAGTCTTTGAGAAATTGTAAAAAATCCTGACTTCACCCAGTAATTATGTTTTAAATTCCGCAATAATATTTAAATTTAAATTTGAAATATAAGAATACTAATAAAATCTGATTAGAGATAATATAAATTGAAAAACTCGATAAAAACAAAAAACACAAAATTAGAATGGGTTAATTACGCCAAAGGAATCGCTATCATTTTAGTAGTATATCGGCATATTTTAATTGGTATTGAAAGGTCTGGTATTGATGTACAGATATGGCTAAAAACAGCAAATGAAATAGTATATAGCTTTAGGATGCCTTTATTTTTTGTTTTGTCAGGTATTTTTGTAGCTAAAAGTATTGCAAAAAGACAAGGAAATGAATTTTTGAAGACCAAATTTAATACTATATTTTATCCATATCTTATTTGGGGAGTTATACAAATAAGTATTCAAATTATACTTTCAAACTACACAAATGCCAATAGGGATTTATTGGACTTTCTTTACTTGTTAATTCACCCTAGAGCTATAGATCAACTTTGGTACCTGTATGCATTATTCAACAGTTCTATCTTATTTTTCTTATTTTATCAAAAGTTAAAATTGAATAAATTTTGGTTACTTATTATTGGTATTGCTTTATATGGGTTGTCAGTATTTGTAAAAGAATATAGTTTAATCCATGATATTTTTTATTACTTTATTTTCTTCGTTTTAGGACACGTAACAAGTGAAATATTATTGAATAGGGATAATTATAAATTTTTCTATTCTTTTAAACCATTTTTAATTTTGACACCTTTTTTTTGGTTCTCTCAGTGGTATTGGTTAAATAATCAAGAACTAAATATTTTCTTATTCGGACTTATAGCAATTCTGGGAACATTTTATGTCTTTACAATTTCTTTTCTATTAACTAAAACCAATAAATTAAATTTCCTGAGTATTGTAGGTGAACATTCTCTTTATATCTATTTAATGCATTTATTGGTTGTTTCGGCTATAAGATTATTTTTTACAAGTGTTTTAAATATTTATGAACCAGCGGTAATATTAATAGTTGGTTGGTTATCTGGAGTAATCATTCCTATAATGATATATAAATATCTAGTTAAATTGAAAATTACTTTTCTTTTTGAATTCCCCGCTAATAACAAAAGCTAAACGTTCATATTATCCTTTTCAATTTTATTAAGAATAGCACCACAATTTTTGTTTTTTAGTGATTTTATAAAATCAATCGATTCATAATCAGTAGTTTTTAAAATAGATTCTGCTGAAAAGATAGTAATTATTCCTTCTACAAAACTGGATATTTCTCTACTGTCAGAATAACGATTAAGGCATGCACCTTCTATAAAAATAAAGTCATATTTATCTTTTAAAGTGTTCAGTAAAACAGATATTTTATTCATCTCAAATATTTCAGAAGGTGTGTAATTACCTCCCATACATCCAATAATATCAACACCGTTGATTCTTGTTTTAGTTACTGTTATATTTATTTTATCACTTTTAGGATTTAGTATTTTTTCAATGTGGGTATTAGCACCAAATTTTCTGGTTAATATATTATTTGAGAAATTAAAATCAATCATTAATACACTATGTCCGCTGGTACTTAAGGCAAGACTTAAAGATTCAATTATTACTGATTTACCTTCACTTGGTTTTAAACTGGTAACCAAATAAATTTTCCTCTTTTGATTCTCAATTTGAAATCTTATTTTTCTCAAGCTCTCTCTAAAGACACTTTTGCTTTTGTCTAATCCATCGGTTGGTGTCTTAAATAAATGAACTAATGATTGTTTCTTTAAAGGTATTGTATTTAAAAACCCTATTAATTGCAGATCTACTTTCTTTTTAAAGTTTGATACATCTTTTATAGATACATCAATATATTCTAAGAAAATTATGACTAAAACACATAGAATAAAAGTGCTTGCTCCAGATAACCCCGTTATTATTAGTCTTTTAGATGGTTCGGGTTCGGATGGTGGTAAACCGATTAAAATTTGATTAATTGAGTTCCTTGATGCGAGAGAGACATCTAGTGATTTATTATATTTTTCTTGGGCATTTTTATAATCTTCACTTGCAACATCTACTTCTCTTTGTAATGCAGAAATTTGAGCCTCTTTTGTTGCATAGCCTCCTACATTTCTTCTAAGACGATAGATGTTACCTTTAATAGCGTCAATATTTTGCTGTGATATCAGTTTGTTTACCTCTAAATCATTCTTTCGGTCATTTAAACGCTTCAATTCATCAGAATTATTTGTTTTTGAAGATGCAGCTATTATTAATCTTTGTTGTTCAGTTCTTAATTCATTTAAAGAATCAAGAAGTTTTGGATTATTAGATCCAGTTGAAATATATTTTTGATTGAGTAAGGATATTTTTTTCTTCAGGTCAACTATATTAGAGTTGCTTGTACTTAGCGAACCACCAGCTCTTCTAATCTGTGCATCCACATCTTCAAGTTGCAAAGTATATGTTCTTAGTTTTCGTTGTTCATCGTCAAGACTGGTTTCCAATTCAGATAACTGTGAAATTTTACTCTCACTTTCTGCAGAAAAATTAAGCAAGCTATTATTTGATTTGAATTGTCTTAATTTCTCTGACTTTTCCTCTAATTCAGCCTTTTTCTGTTCAACAAGTTTTTTAAAAGTGGATACTGATTCGGTAGATCTATCTGACAGGACTGTTTGGTTATATCTTAAAAATTCAGAACATAATGTGTTTACCATAAAAGCCGAAAGAAATGGATCTTCAGAATATGCATTTACTGATACATAATCTGTATTTCGAATTCTAGATATATTGATATCATCATTTATTTCATCAAAATCGTATTCATAAGCTTCTAATAGTTTTTTAAGACGTTGATCTGTTTCAATATATGTATTAATGGGAGCTAAAGAATCTAATTTTGCCTGGGCAATAATTAACATGTTATCCAAATTCATTCCATTAAGAACTGGATCTTCTTCTTTTTTCGCATCAATACTTCTAAATGCTTTTGATGGATTTTGTAGGTCATGAATCAATAATCTATAAGATAACAGTGACATTACCCTAGATGAATTCATTGTTTCAATTAAATTATTGAATTTTACATCTGCTTCATATAAATTAAACCTTTCTGCAGTTATTTGTACCTCATCAGATATGGTGAAGCCTGTGGATAATTGAGCAGTAGATCGATATGTTTTTTTAAAATCTAAGGTAAACAGAAAGGCTGTAATTCCAGCTACAATAGGTATTCCAATGAGTAACCATTTCCTTTTAAGAAGTACTTTTATAATCGTTATTAAGTCCATACTTTTATTTTAACCTTATTCTTTATTTCTGTAAAAGTATAATAAAATTTTATCATCTATTGAATTTGATAGATTGCTTTTGATTTCAGTCTCAATTCTATTAGGAGATATTCCATTATTTTGTAGATATATTGATGCTTTCTTTTGTCTTGTGTTGGTTAAAGCAGATGACCCATTTCCGATAAGTAGAATTGAAATATCATATTTTTTCTTCAAGTTATTCGCAATGAAAAATAGTAATTCTGATGAATTTGACTTGATATTATCAGTGTTTTCTTCAAAGTAAATCAACGAATCAATCTGAAAACCGAATATATTTAAAACCTCATTTTTATCTAATATATTTTTTTCATTATATACCAGGAAATTTTCTCTAATACTAGGGTCTAAGTTTTTGCCAAACCTCACTCCATAAACATCGCTCAACTCCCCCTCTCTATTGCTACTAAAAAAAGCAATACTATCTCCATATTCACTATAATAACCATCAAAAGCTGCAGAATTTATTTGATCGCCTAAATTTTGGGGCTTGCTCCACACTGTCCAACTGTTATATAGCCTTTCTGCCATAAAGATATCCATATCCCCATATCCGCCATGACCTTTGCTAGCAAAGAATAGGGTCTTTTTATCTGCAGTTAAAAAAGGGGATATTTCTGATTCCGAGGTATTAATGGTGGTACCTAAATTTACAGGCGCTGTCCAATTGCCTTGATTATTTTTTGTGCTTACATATAAATCTTCTTTTCCATAATTATTGGAAGATTTCATTGAAATAAGAATAACACTATAATCTGGGCTTACATACATCCCCTGATATCCGCTTTTTGGGATTCCAGGCAATGATAAATTTTCAGGTTTTGTCCAATTGTTATTGATGTTTTTTACAAAACGAATTCCTTTCTCCGGATCTTTCGGATTGTTTTGATAAATAATTTTTTCATTAGGATTTATGCCAATTATAAAATTATTGCGTTTATCATTCCAATTCCTTAAATCATTTGTTGGTATCGCCCAAGTTTGGCTTTCATTATCGTATATGCTTAACCAAATGTCTGAACCGCTGTATTTACCCCCTTTGTTTAATTCATGGAATACCCTTGCAAAGAACAAACTGTCACCACTAGGGCTCAATAGTGGCAGTATCTCCTCTGCTTCCGTATTAATTTGCTCAGATAGTTTCTCTAATGATTCAACTTGTTTTTGAGCAAAAATTTGAATACTGAATAAATATAAACCTAAAAAATAAAAGAAAGAATGTCTTACCATGTATATGGAGTAGATGAATTTTTATTGTTAAACAAAAAGCTTAAGCTCACTTCATGCACACCATTGGAGAATTCTTGGATAAATCCCGTATAGTAATCATAGGAATAATGAACGAAAAAATTTCCCGGAACATTCACCCCGAATAATCCAGCCCATTTTAATTGGTGATGCATTCCCATACCGATATAAATTAATTCTTTATATTTTAATCTTAGTGAAGATTTATATTGTCCTCCAGTGGTGGCAAAGTAATTGATTTCTGCATTAGGCAAAAGGCTCAATTCCGAATTTAAGTTCCATTTATATCCGGCCATTAAACTGAAATTCAAACCATCGTTCATATAGGCGGCCATTTCATTTTCCTGAAAAGACTGTGTGAAAAGGGAATTAGCCACAAAGCTAAAATATAATTTATTGCTATAATAGGCTAAAGATAAATCCATTTGGACATTGGATTGTCTTCCTGCATCAGAATTCATCAATCTTTGATATAATTCATCATTGGCCTTGTCACGAACATTTAAATTATTAAAGCCAATTGTATTCTGTTGAAATTTCATTGCGCTTCCTAAACTTAAATTGAAGGCATTATTTACTGGAATATGATAAGCGTAAAATCCTTTTATTTCTGTTCTATCCAAAGGGCCAAGTTGAATTGAGTTGAGTTGTAGCCCTATACCTTGTTTTCTTCTGGCCACTTTTGAATTATAAAATTCTTCTGCTTTTTCAGGATTACTTAGGGCAAAGGAAGAGTTGTTAATGTTTTCTCCTTTTGCTTTTTTGATTGGATAAAATAATCCTGCTTGTACATAACCAGATTGATTTCCATAACCATTTAATGCTTGGCGATACATAATGTCTGCAGACAGATTATTTTGTATTCCTGCCATTGCGGGGCTTTGCCATTCAATAGCATGAAACAATTGTGTTCTAGACAATATGTCTTGTGATTGCAAAGTTTCAATTATGCAAAAATATACCATTAAAAATAGAATAATGGCTTTATATATATTGAATTTATCTAAGGATCGTAACATCTCCTTCATATTTTCTTCTGCCATTATTTAATTTAATTAGATAGAAATAAGTCCCTGCTGGAAGTTCTTGCTGATTGAAATTTCCATCCCATTCACATTCATTTGTGGTGCAATGGAAAACTCGAACTCCTTGTGTATTGAATACTGAAATATTCACTTGTTCAAATGCTTCTAAATTTGGAAAATCCCAGGAATCATTAACCTGGTCTCCATTTGGAGTAAAGGCATTTACAAAATCCAATTCAGGTAAAACATTGGCTAACTGAACCTCCCTTGAAATTTCCTCGCTTCTATTCTCACCGTCACCAATGCTAAAGCTTATATTTTTTAGCGATATATCATCTGATAAGGAATTTATATTTTGATAAGTTACAGACCTCAGAATAAAATCATAGTCCGATTTTGGAGCGTTACCAGTAATCAATAGTAAACCAGAACTTTGATTAAATTCAAATGTTATTTCATTATTACTGTTCGCGATTAAAAAAAGCCGATCCTCTGAAGGATTGTAATTTTTGGTGATTTGAACCCAAGCTGTATCCATAGTCAAATCATCTATATCGGAAACTGTCATGGTTTCTGTAATAGTAATTGGTTCTGAGCCTTGTATGAATTCTAATGTTGTATTTTCAATATTCGATAAAATGGGTTTGTCGTTAACAGTATCAATTTCTACTAAAATATTGGCCAGTTCCGAATATACAAAACCATCACTTGCGGACCATTCCAGATTGATATTCCCGAAAAAATCCTGTGGAGGAATATATTGTAAATTAAAATCATCTTCAAAATCAATGGTCTCCCCGGTTGATATTTCTATTCCATTTAATTGAATTCGGCCTCTGTTGAAAAATATTTTGATTGCCTCTATATCATCACCCTCAGGGTCAGTGTAATTTTCTGTAAAATCACTATTTACAAAATGGTAAGGAATATCTTCATCCGTTTTGACGCCAAAGTCAGTAACTATTGGTGGGTCATTAATCTTTAATAGATATGATTGAGTATTGCTTGCATTTTGCAAATCAGTGACGGTTATGGAAATTTCTTCACTTGTGGCATTTTCCGGCACCTGTCCTTCTAAAGTTGCAGTTTGATCTCCCTTATTTATTAAATTTAACCATTCTGGCCCATTTGTTAGTGTGAAAGTTAATTCGTCATTTGGATCGGCATCAATAGCTGTAATTTGATATTGATAAAACTCATTTGGCAAGGTTCTTTCTACTGGCGTGGAAGTTATTTCGGGGACATCATTTATAGGAGTAACTTCAATTTGAAAAGAAATTTCTGTAAAATTGATTGAGCTTGGGCCACTATCTTCCACTTTGATTGTAATTTGAGCAATGCCAAAAGAATCAGGTAGAATTTGATATTTCAAAATGGCTTCTGCATTAGGAGATTCATATTCAATATGTAGTTCTTGAAAAAGATCAGGGGAATCAGTTGAGGCTTTAATGGTTATTTCTTGATTATTTTCCCCTCCATCTGATATACCTGTCAGGTTAATGGTATATTCTTCATCCGAATCTTCTAAAATAGCTTCAGGATTGTCAATAGGATCAATGGTAGGCGGGAGATTTTCCAGTTGGACATTTATATTAAATGATTGGGTGTCTGTTGCCCCATCATTATCTGTAGCATTTATTTCTACTTCAAAAGGGCTATTTTCAACATCTTCAAAAACAGGAGTTCCGCTTAGTAAATTTTCATTGTCAAAGTTTAGCCAATCTGGTTTCTTAAGGATGGTAATCTCAACATTATCATTTAAATCAATATCCTCTGTTTCAATTCTGTATTCATAAAGCTGATTTTGAATCGCAATTGTATCTGGAATTGAGACGATAGTTGGAGGGTCATTCACATTTTCGACTTCAATAGTGAAATTTTGGGTGGCTTTTAAGCCAAAAAAATCTTCAACTTCCATGCTTACCTCATGCTCTCCTACTTCACTATTACCAGGTGAGCCTGCTAAAATCAAACTTTCTTCATTGAAATCAAGCCATTCTGGCAAATTTAAAGCAGTTACTTTTAAGGAATCGCCCTCTGCATCTTCTACTGCAATTTGATATTCATAATCTATGTCCTGTGTGGCCTCAGAAATAGGAGCTGATTTGAAATATGGAGCCGTATTGGGGAAATCTATATTTATAGTAAAACTTTGATAGGTAGTGTCTTGTCTTAAATCCACAGCTATTAATTCTACTTCTTGCGAGCTGTTTCGGTCATTATTGGTGGGTGTGCCTTGTAATGTGGCATTTCCTTGAGGCAATGCTTCAGTTGAAAATGAAAGCCAAGAAGGTTTTTTAACAACATAAATTGAAACTTCATCATCTTGATCGATATCTTGAGTTGTAATATTGTAAGTATAAGGCTGGTCAACCTCCGCTTCAATTAAAGGTGAACTTGTGAAAATTGGAGGATCATTTACGTCAATAATTGTTATATCAAAAAATTGATTGGCTGAATTGCCTTCACCGTCAGTTACACCAATTGCAATTCCATAAGTGCCAACCAAATCATTATTGGTTGATCCAGACAAAACAGCCGATCCGTCACCATTATCAATTAGTTCTAACCACGATGGTAATGTTATGATATTTGAAATAGTTAATATATCATCCTGATCATAGTCCGTGGCAGTAATATTATACTGATATTCTTCATCTTGTAAGACTTCGGTTATGGGTTCGCTTGTAAAAAATGGAGGGTCTTGCACTGGTGTTACTTCCATTTCAAAGCTGTCCTCAATAAATAAACCATTACTATCTGTACATCTAATGGTGATGGTGCTTATACCATTTGCATTAGGTTTAAAGCTCAATTCTATTATGTTATCCGTTAATTTAATGCTGGAAAATAATGAAGGCTTTGAATTTTCAGTCACACTAAATGTTAATTCTGAATCCTCATCTTCTACATCATTGAAGTAATTTAATAAATTCAGCTGAATTGGATTGCTGTCTTCCGCAACTTCCTGATTTGGAATACCGCTTGTAGTTGGAGCATTATTGATTATTAATTGAGTTGTTAGTTCTCCTTTGTAATTATCTTCTACTATAGTTACTTCTATAGTATAAATACCAGCAATGGAAGGAGGATTATTACTACCATCATAAGTAATATTAAAGTTCAGGTTTTCAGGCTGCGTGATAACGGTCACTTCTTTTGGGCTACCGTCAAAGTTTTGAAGTGTATCCATGATTTGAATATCAGCAACCGCCTTTTCCACCTCAAAACTTTGGCTTACAGTTGGGGCAGTTTCATAATTGACATCTCCGATTTGACTAGCTTCAATAGTTACTAATCCCGTTCCAGTAATAGTTACAGTATTCCCAGAAAGGGTGGCAGGTCCCGAAGCTACGGCAAAGCTGACAGGCAGTCCGCTGTCACTACTTGCGGAAAGTTCAAAGTCCGCATCCCCGTAAACCTTGTCTGAGATAGGGCTAAAAGTGATGGTCTGATTGGCCTTTGCAATGTTTAGATTACCGTCATTATAATCGAAACTGTAGTTATCGGAGACGCCACCGGAGACCGATATAGCATAAACCCCGGCATCACTGCTAGCATCTGCCATAGTGGAGGCCACTGGTGCAGTATTTAAATCCGAGGCATCCTCGTTCTTGACAAAACCCGAGTAGGAAATGGTCAGGGAAGGAATAGCATCCCCGTAAACGATGTTTTGGTCATCAGCGGTAACGGACAATAATGCCTTTGTTACCTCAAAACTTTGGCTTACAGTTGGGGCAGTTTCATAATTGACATCCCCGATTTGACTAGCCTCAATAGTTACTAATCCCGTTCCGGTAATGGTGACGGTATTCCCGGAAAGGGTGGCAGGTCCCGAAGCTACGGCAAAGCTGACAGGCAGTCCGCTGTCACTACTTGCGGAAAGTTCAAAGTCCGCATCCCCGTAAACCTTGTCTGAGATAGGGCTAAAAGTGATGGTCTGATTGGCCTTTGCAATGTTTAGATTACCGTCATTATAATCGAAACTGTAGTTATCGGAGACGCCACCGGAGACCGATATAGCATAAACCCCGGCATCACTGCTAGCATCTGCCATAGTGGAGGCCACTGGTGCAGTATTTAAATCCGAGGCATCCTCGTTCTTGACAAAACCCGAGTAGGAAATGGTCAGGGAAGGAATAGCATCCCCGTAAACGATGTTTTGGTCATCAGCGGTAACGGACAATAATGCCTTTGTTACCTCAAAACTTTGGCTTACAGTTGGGGCAGTTTCATAATTGACATCCCCGATTTGACTAGCCTCAATAGTTACTAATCCCGTTCCGGTAATGGTGACGGTATTCCCGGAAAGGGTGGCAGGTCCCGAAGCTACGGCAAAGCTGACAGGCAGTCCGCTGTCACTACTTGCGGAAAGTTCAAAGTCCGCATCCCCGTAAACCTTGTCTGAGATAGGGCTAAAAGTGATGGTCTGATTGGCCTTTGCAATGTTTAGATTACCGTCATTATAATCGAAACTGTAGTTATCGGAAAGTCCACCGGAGACCAAAATGACATAATTCCCAGCATCACTGCTTCCCTCTGCCGTAGTGGAGGCCACTGGTGCAGTATTTAAATCCGAGGCATCCTCGTTCTTGACAAAACCCGAGTAGGAAATCGTAAGGGAAGGAATGGGGTCCCCGTAAATGATGTTTTGGTCATCAGCGGTAACCGTAAGCAATGCCTTTGTTACCTCAAAACTTTGGCTTACAGTTGTGGCATTTTCATAATTGACATCCCCGATTTGACTAGCCTCAATAGTTACTAATCCCGTTCCGGTAATGTTGACGGTATTCCCGGAAAGGGTGGCAGGTCCCGAAGCCACGGCAAAGCTGACAGGCAGTCCGCTGTCACTACTTGCGGAAAGTGCAAAGTCCGCATCCCCGTAAACCTTATCAGCAATAGCATCGAAAGTGATTGTCTGATTGGCCTTTGCAATGTTTAGGTTCCCGTCATTATAATCGAAACTGTAGTTATCGGAAAGTCCACCGGAGACCGATATAGCATAAGCCCCGGCATCACTGCTAGCATCTGCCGTGGTGGAGGCCACTGGTGCAGTATTTAAATCCGAGGCATCCTCGTTGTTTACAAATCCCGAATAGGAAATCGTAAGGGAGGGGATGGCATCCCCGTAAATGATGTTTTGGTCATCAGCGGTAACGGACAGCAGTGCCTTTGTCACCTCAAAACTTTGGCTTACAGTTGTGGCAGTTTCATAATTGACATCCCCGATTTGACTAGCCTCAATAGTTACTAATCCCGTTCCGGTAATGGTGACGGTATTCTCGGAAAGGGTGGCAGGGCCAGAGGCTACAGCAAAGCTGACAGGCAGTCCGCTGTCACTACTTGCGGAAAGTACAAAGTCCGCATCCCCGTAAACCTTGTCTGAGATAGGGCTAAAAGTAATAGTCTGATTGGCCTTTGCAATGTTTAGGTTCCCGTCATTATAATCGAAACTGTAGTTATCGGAAAGTCCACCGGAGACCGATATAGCATAAGCCCCGACATCACTGCTAGCATCTGCCGTGGTGGAGGCCACTGGTGCAGTATTTAAATTCGAGGCATCCTCGCTGTTGACAAAACCCGAGTAGGAAATAGTCAAGGAAGGAATGGCATCCCCGTAAATGATGTTTTGGTCATTAGCGGTTACAGAAAGAGTTGCTTTACTTACTTCAATCGTGAAGCTTTGCGTTGCATTATTTGCTTCCATTTCTGTTTCATATACTTCTAAAACTATCGGAAAACTACCGGTTTCTGTTGGAGTTCCTTCCAATGAATATTCTCCTGGGCTTTCAATTAATAATACTCCATTTGGTAAACTACCAGATTGAATTCTCACATTTAATTCGTCAGCGTCAGCATCAAAAACTGTAATATCGTATTGATAAAAATTCCCATAAGTAGCTTCTGTAACAGGTGTGCTTTGAAATTCAGGGTTGCTTTGACCTGAGGTATAATTTATATTAAAAATGGCAAGTGCCGATAGATTTAATATAAAAAGGAATTGTTTGAAAATTCTAACTGAGAACATGAGAATACTTTACAATAACAAGTCGGAAAAATACAAAATATTAATTGTATTATTTTATATTGCGGTCAATTATCGATGAAAACATTACATTTTACTATGAATATATTGAATAAGTTTTCTAGAATAAAAATTAGCTAAAATAAAGATATAAAGTAGTTCAGTTTGTATTAAAAATAATAAAATCTAAATGGAATTCATTTTTTGGGCAGGAATTGGATTGATAACTTACACTTATTTAGGCTACCCTATTTTACTGTTTTTCTTAGTAAGAATTAAGCGACTTTTTGCTTCAAAGGATCGAGATTTCTTTTCGGAAGACGAATTACCAGAAGTGAGTTTGATCATAGCTTGTTATAATGAAGGAGAAATTTTAAGAGAAAAAATCAGCAATACGCTAAGACTTAAATATCCGTCTGAAAAACTTAATATTTGTTTTGTTACAGACGGCACCTCTGATGGAAGTGAGAAAATTGTCAATGAATATAAGGAATTACAGTTATTCCATTCAGAAGAACGGAAAGGTAAAAATGCGGCTATAAATAGGGTGCTTCCATTAATTAAATCCCCCATTTTAATTTTTTGTGATGCCAATACATTTTTAAATGAGGATGCCATCATAAATATTGTCAGGCATTACAAAAGCGATTTAGTTGGGGCCGTTGCAGGGGAAAAGAGAGTGATGATGAATGATGATAAAGATGTGGCAGGAAGTGGAGAAGGGGCTTATTGGAAATATGAATCGGCACTAAAAAAGTGGGATTCTGAACTTAATACTGTAGTAGGTGCTGCTGGAGAACTATTTTCTGTAAGACGAGAATTAATGCCTATTGTACCTGATGGTATTTTAATAGAAGATTTTTATGTGTCCATGAAAATTGCCCAATTGGGGTTCAAAGTTGTTTACGAACCAGAAGCTTATGCAATGGAAACGGGTTCAGAATCCATATCTGAAGAAAGAAAAAGGAAAGTGCGAATTGCTGCAGGAGGTATTCAATCTATTTTAATTTTCCTGCCATTACTCAACATCTTTAAATATGGTTGGCTAAGCTTTCAATATGTATCTCATCGAATGCTTAGGTGGTCGATTACCCCTTTAAGCTTATTGATAGTTTTTTTAATGAATATTTATTTAGCTGTTCAAATAGGAGGGGTTTATATTATTCTATTGGGACTCCAAATACTTTTCTATCTAATCTCATTAATTGGTGCCTATACGGAGGGTAAAGAAAAAGTGCCCAAAATTATATTAATACCTTTCTACTTTTCATTTATGAATCTTTCTGTTTACCAAGGTTTTTTCAGATTGATAAAGGGAAAACAATCAGCGGTTTGGGAAAAATCAAAAAGGAAAAAGGCTGGATAAAATTAAATAATTAGCCATCATTCTCAATTTTTCGAAACCTTAAAAGTGTTTGCCTAGTTCAACAACAGAAATGAACCTGCTACCTTTGACCGGACGGTAAGTTAAGCTTTAAATGCTAAATTTACTTACTATGAAAAGAGAAAGAAGAAAGTTTGACAAGGAGTTTAAAGAGATGACTGTAAACTTATGCTTATCTGG